>JANLQY010000068.1:0-60554 GCA_031368105.1 Chitinophagaceae bacterium | reverse complement strand
ATTTCTACCATCCACTACACAGCGGTATTGATAGTCGTACCAGGAGGAAGGCACGTTTTTAAGTACAAGCCTTGCTGTTGATGTGCCGGAAAAATTGATGCCATCGCCTATATTGATAAAACCTGCTCCTGTGTTCTGTTGCCACTGGTACACGGTGCCGGGAATATTAGCAAAAAATACTGTGCTGTCTGCAAAAGGACAAACCGCTACCGGCACAGGATTGCCAATAATATTTGGCAATATGGTAATTTTTTTACCTGTGTTTACACCCATTAGGATGTCCGGCTTTCCATCACCATTTACATCTGTGGTGAAAAGAGTAGCTGGCCTAAAGGTTTTGGATATCTCAACCCTACTATCAAGTATAATGCTGTCTGCTGTACTGTTGTTTTTAAAAAGAGAAATACAGGCACCATAATTTATATTGCCTGCAATCACATCTGGCTTGCCATCTCCATCCAGATCTGCTACAGTAAGGCCTGCTGGAGTAGTGGGCAAAGTATAGTCCACTTTGTCAGCAAATAAAATATTGCCTGCGCTGCTGATGTTTTTGTAAATGGAAATAGTTTGGGAAGAAGAGTTTCCAACAAGCATGTCTTTCTTGCCATCACCGTTTAAGTCTGCAGCAGCCATAAAGATGGGGCCTGTGCCAGTAATCTTACTGGTTCTTTCTGCAAAAGCTATAGTGCCCCTTGTGCTGATGTTTCTGAGAAGAGACAGGTTGTTATCATTGAAATTGGTGCAGGCCATGTCAATCCAGCCATCATTGTCAAAGTCTTCCAGCAATATTTCTTGTGGCACGCTGCCGGCAAGAAATTCAAGACTGGTAGACGCATACGATACGCCACCTGGCTTACTAATATTTTTAATGACAGTTATCCTGCCGCTTGGATAAGGATTGGCAATGGCAAAGTCGGGCCTGCCATCATTGTCAAGGTCTGCTGCGGTAATGTTCACCGGGTTTTCGCCTGCATAGCCATCCTGCCTTTCATAAAAGTTGATGCTGTCGGTAGTTCCCTTGTTCCGGAATGTACTAAAGACATTTGCTCCATTGCTGATTGCTACCATATCTGCTTTGCCATCGCCATCCACATCAACAGTAACTGAGCACACTGTGCCACTGGCATTTCCTCCCGGAGCAACATTAAATGTGGCATAATCCTTTCGGTTGGCAAATGCAGTGCTGCCATTGGTGCTAATGTTTTTGTGTACTGTTAGGCCTGCAAAGTTGAAATAGTTGGCGGCGGCAATTTCTGGTTTACCGTCTCCGTCAAAATCGGCGGTGGTCACCTTTACCGGATAGCCTGGTGTGGCGTAGTTGACGCTGTCGCCAAAATTGGCATTTGAAAAACTGGTGACATAAGAATCGAAAGTGGCATTGAAAGGTATTTTGGAATAGGCTGTAAGCTGACGGCTGCCAATAGTAATGCTGATGGGCAAATAGCTGTTGAAGGTTGGCGCCAGCACACTGATGGAAGAGTCTGTTGCAGCAGTAACGGTTGCCCGTCCTGAACCAAAGTAAACGATGTTGTCTGCAAGTACAGGGCTAAAATTTTTCCCCTCAATGACCACCGTTGTACCCACTGGGCCTGCACTTGGCGTAAAGGAAGTGATAGACGGTATGGGCAATGAAAAACTAAAGCCGGGATACTTTGATAAGCCACCGTTATTGGAAACAGTTACATATCCTGATGCCCCATTGCCTACGATGGCAATGATGACAGAATCGGACAGCACGGTAAAAGATGCCGCTGCCGAATCGCCAAACAAAACTGCAGTAGCGGCAGTAAAATTGCTTCCCTTTATAGTTACAGGCTCGCCTGCAAAGGCAAGAATTGGAATAACGCTGTTAATGACAGGGCTGTAGGCATAGTTTCTTAATACTTGAAGATTTTCGCTAATAACGATATCCCCTTTGCTGTCTCCATCCACATCTGCCACATTAATGGAAAGTGGATTCAACGAACTGGTAAACGGGTTGAAATTGATTTGGTTGTTTAGTAATATATTGCCCGGAGTGCTGGTATTCTTAAAAATGTTCAGGTTGTCCGAATAGCGAAGCAGCAATTCTGGCTTGCCATCCCCATCCATATCGTTTACGGCTAAGGAAGAAGGGTTGAAAACGCAGTTGTAAGTAATGAAGGGAGCAAATGAAATATTGCCCGGGCTGGAACTGTTCATTAGCAGGCGAACCTTTGCAGAATCTCGTACTGTATATACGATGTCTTTTTTCTTATCGCCATCTATATCTTCTAATTGGTAATTGATGAGGCCTGCGTATTCAATCCTGCCGGTGGTAATGCTTACTTTGGCAGCAAAGCTAATGCTCCCCGGAGTACTGGTGTTTCTGTATATGAGAAAGGGAGGAAAGTATTGGGCCATACTGGTAACATCTGGTTTACCATCCCCATCAATATCTTTTGCAAATACTCTAACGTTGCTACCAACATTGCCACTTGCGCCAGGCACCGAGCCAAATTGGAAACTAAGGCTGTTGGCAAAGGAAATGCTGCCCGCTGTACTTGTGTTTCTCAACACAGAAAATGCGCTGCCCGAACTTACATAGCCCACCACCACATCTGGTTTCCCATCCCCGTCAATATCACTGGCATCAATGCTGTAAGGATATTCACCCGGTCTCCCCAAAAAATAAACCGGTTGGCCAAAAATGATGCTGTCCGGCAAGCTGATGTTCCTGTAAAAGGCCACTACTTCCGAACTGTTGCTAATCACTGCAAGGTCCAATTTGCCATCCCCGTCAAAGTCCTTTTTGAAAACCTGAGCTGGTTTTGTCGGGCATGTGTATTGCGTTCCTGCAGCATAGCTGATTGCACCAATGCTGCCAGTATTCCTAAACACCTGGAATTTGTTGCCAAAAAACATGGCGGCGATGTCAATACGGCCATCATTGTCAAAATCGCCAAAGCAGGGTAAACGGGCTTGGGCAACCGTAACAAGTGGGGCAAAGCTACTGGCTGTAAAATTGATGCCCGTTCCAAAGCTAATGAGGAAGGAATTGGCGGAAAAAGCGGTAAGGTTATTTACGGTGACAGCAATGGGCAAAAAAGAAGCACCAGCAGGCACAGTTGTACTAATACTGGTAGCAGAAGAGGCTGTAACAACAGCTTTTACATCGCCAAAATAGACGGTATTCTGCCCCGGTATGGTACTGAAGTTAGTGCCGGTTATCAACACTGTGCTACCAGCAGGAGCTGATGCCGGGGCAAAGGAGCTGATGGTGGGAATCTGCGAAATACCATATTGCACAAAGCAAATTGTAAATAGAGAAATAAAATGAATCCTTAGCATGTAGAAGTATTTTTTGAGCAGTTTACTTTTGGGTATGCCCAAACATTTGGACAGGGCATTTTAAAATAAAAAGCTTATACTTTTATTGTATCTCAAATTCTATTTGTGAAAGCAAAAGAGTACCAGCGATTTTATTTGCAATATATATTAAATACTCTATTGAACCATAACATGGTTATGCTATTAGGTGGAAAATCCGGCAACCCTGACCCCTCTCCGCCACAACAATTTAGCTGTAAATTCACGTGGCAATAGGGGGTCACAAAGCGTGGATTTTCCAGTGTATCTCCTTTTGGAGATTTTGATTACAACTTTTCGATTTAGGTATTTGTGAAAATATGTTTCAAAATTATCGGAACTTTATTAATTGAACGGGCGTTGAGGAAGATATTTAGTTCCTTTAATTTCTGTGGTGCAAATTTTGGTGCAAATAAAAAAGCACTTACTAGAATTACTTTGTAAGTGCTTGATTTTTAAGTGGGCCCACCTGGGCTCGAACCAGGGACCACCTGATTATGAGTCAGGTGCTCTAACCAACTGAGCTATAGGCCCTTTCTTTTTCAAGAAAGATTTTATTTGTACAACTGCTTATAAAAAAGCAGCCGGGTTATTTTATTTTTTAGTGTCTTTAAATAAATCTCGAAAAACCGAAACCAGATAAAGGATTGCAAAAGTAAGTAAAATCAATAATTGATAAAGATGTTTTTAGAAAATAATCTATAGCAAAAAGGTTTTTGCTTTCCTCACCATTGCTTTATTAAAATAATGTGATCTTACAAATATTAATTAATAAGCATAAATATTTATAAATAGTTTGTAAAATAGAAAATAGTTTTTACTAAATTGCAGCAACATCAAACGGTTGCATTAATACCGAAACTGCTATATGATTACTTCACAGGAAGTCAAAGAGCTACAATTAAAAATCAGCCAATATGGCGATCAGCATGCCTATGCCCAAATGTATATTGCTTACATGCCCTATTTGCTGAAGTTTGCCAATTCAATTATTAAGAATAATGAACTTGCCGAAGAGATTGTATCGGATGTATTTATCAAAATATGGCAAAACAGGGCAGAGATTGGAAAGATTGACAATTTCAAGCTTTACCTTTATGTAAGTACTAAAAATACCGCACTTAATTATTTATCCCGGCATTTTAGAAAGAATATCATTTCCCTTGAAGAGATGTCCATAAATATCCCAATGGGGTATTATAATCCAGAGCAGTTACTGATCACTTCAGAGGCGGTAAAAAAAATAAACCATGAAATCCAAAAGCTGCCTCCCAGGTGCAAGCTGATTTTTAAACTCGTAAAAGAAGACAGGCTGCGATACAATGATATTGCCCGGCTGCTAAATATCTCTGTAAAAACCATCGACAATCAAATGGCCATTGCTTTAAAAAAAATCAGCAGCGCCATCAATTTTGATCTGAAAAAGGAACACAAGTAATTCACCCCCTGCTCCATTCTTTAAAAATATTTTTTTCCTTTAGTAGATTTACGGAATAATGGTGTCCATTTCATTTACATAATAATAATATTGGATAGCTCAGAACAAATATGGATATTGATGGCTAGGAAGCTTTCGGGAGAAGCTTCCCCCGAAGAGTTATCTGAACTGGATCGTCTTGTGAGACTGGATCCACATATTAATTACTCCAAAGAGATATTGCACGACCTGTGGCAAAACAATCCCATACCAGACAGCCATTATGCCGAAAACAGGTATAAAGAACTGGTGCAGCAAATGAAAAGCATGGGTATTGACGAAGGGAAATTTGCCCAGGACGATCATTATATTAACCGGGAACAGGAAGAGAAAAAGGGCGGCGGAAGAAAATGGCTGATAGCTCTTTGTTCATTTGTCACATTGGCGCTTATTACCGGCGGTATTTTCTTCTATACAAATAAAAAAGCTCCTTCAAAAGACCTTGCGGACGTTCATTCTAAAAATGAAATCAATACAAAAAATGGCTCTAAAACCAACCTGGTGCTTCCTGATGGAACCAAGGTTTGGCTCAATTCAAGCAGCCAGCTAACCTACGAAAAAAATTATGGAAATAAACTCAGGGAAGTAAACCTGGTGGGGGAAGCTTATTTTGATGTGGTTAAAAATGCCGAGAAACCATTTTTAATCCATACTACTAAAATGGATATTAAAGTATTGGGTACTGCCTTCAATGTAAAATGTTATCCTGGTGAAAAAACTACCGAAACCAGCTTAATCAGGGGAAGTATTGAGGTAACTTTAAAAGACCGCCAGGAAAAAATAATGTTGAAGCCAAATGAAAAGCTGATCATTAATAACCAAGAAGTGCCAATAGTAAAAAACATACAACAAGCTTCTATTCGGCCGCTTTTACCCAAAGTGACTGAAGAAAAACCAATCATATCACTTAGTCACCTTACCTTTTACCCTGCCGATAACACTTTAATAGAAACAGCTTGGGTACAAAATCGTTTAATCTTTAGCAGCGAAACCTTCGAAGATGTTGCCTTAAAGATGGAGCGCTGGTATAGTGTAAACATTGAATTTGCTGATGGGGCTTTAAAAAAAACATCTCTAACAGGAAGTTTTGAGAAAGAAACAGTAACCGAAGCTTTAAATGCGTTGCAGTTAACAACGAGGTTTTTTTACACCATAAAAAATAATAACATCATTATTTATAAAAATAACTCAACCAAAAAATGACACAACTAAATACTTATAATACTTCTTAAGGGGTGTAAAAAAACTAAAAAGGGGAAATGCGCCAACATTTCCCCCGGATAGAAATAAAAAAGAGAAAACATACATGCTGTATTAAGGCCGTGATTGTTCCCATTTTTCATCTACCAAAACATAAAAATATGAAAAAAATCAAACGAGTGCTTGCTTCTAAGAATCGAAGCATTTACAAATTGTTACTGCTTATGAAATTTACCATCGCCTTATTGCTGTTTACCACGATGCAGGTATCAGCAAAAACCTATTCGCAGGAGAGGATTACCCTCAAACTGGAATCTGCCGAACTCAAAACTGCCCTGAGGCAAATTGAGAAAAAAAGCATCTTTCGTTTTTTGTACAATGATGATGTAATATCTGCAAAACGGAAAATAAACATTGATGCCAACAACATCCTGGTAAAAGACGTGCTGGATATGATATTGAAAGAAACAGCACTCATTTACAAAATTCTTGATAACAACCTGGTAGTAATTACCCAAAAAGATTTTTTGGTACAAGACATAAAAGTGTCAGGTAAAGTAACTGGGCCTAATGGTGAAGGTTTACCGAATGTTACCGTCAGGATTAAGGGCTCTGCAGCAGGAACATCTACTAACGCAACCGGAACTTATTCTATCTCGGTACCCGAAGGGGCTACACTTATTTTTTCATCTGTTGGCTACGAAACAACAGAGGAAGTTGTAAAGGGAAGAGCTGAAGTAAATGTATCGCTGAAAACATCTACTAAAGGGCTGGATGAAGTGGTGGTGATTGGATATGGTACTGCTAGCAAAAGAGATCTTACTGGATCAATCGTAAAAGTTAGCGGAAAAGATATTGCTGATAAACCCAACACTAACCCGGTAGCTTCACTGCAGGGAAAAGTTGCCGGTTTATCAATTGTAAATAATGGCACACCTGGTGCAGCGCCAGATATCCGTATCCGTGGTACTATCAGTATTGGTTCTGTTAGTCCTTTGTATGTTGTTGATGGAGTTTTTAATGACAATATTGATTACATCAATCCTAATGATATTGAGTCTATTGAAATATTAAAAGACCCTTCTTCCCTGGCCATTTTTGGAGTAAGGGGTGCTGCCGGTGTTATTGCCATTACAACTAAAAGAGCCAAGGCTGGCCAGGTTGTTATCAACTTTAATACCTCTTATGGCTTTAAGAAATTAGTGGACAAAATTCAATGGACCAATGCAGAACAATTTAAAACACTGTATGAAGAAGAAAAAGTAAATATCAACGTAACAGACCCATTTGATTATTCAAAATGGACAGCCAACACCGACTGGGTAGACGTTGTAACAAGAACAGGCCATTTTAATACCAACAACCTAAGCGTTGCTGCAAGTACCGAAAAAAATAAATTTACAATGGGAGTTGGTTACTCTACAGATGAAGGCCTTATCAGGCACGAAAAACTGGAGAAGATTCTTTTCTCTTTGACAGATGAACTGAAGCTGAACAAATCAATAAAAGTTGGGTTTAATTTTAATGGGGTAAGGCAAAATCAGCCTTACAATGCGACCAATGTATTGGATGATGCAAGAAAAGTTATCCCAATTGTGCCGGCAGGAACCAAATCGGTTTATACCAAAAACCCTTATGGACTGGATAGCGCCAATTACAACCTTTATTATGCACTTCCATCTATTCAAAACTCTGGTGTGGTAAACCCATTGATACGACTGGAAAACGAGTGGAATAAAAGAAAGAATGTAGAATACAGAACAGTGGCCAGTGTATTTGCCGAAATAAACATACTCAAAAATTTAAGTTTTAAAACAACTTTTTATGCTGATATGAGTAATGTAAATACAAGGACTTATACGCCGCTTTACAGTGCTTACGATGCTTCAGTGGATGCAGCTTTTTTATACAGCACTAAAACAGGAGTAGATGAAAATGACCAAACGTATAAAAAATTCCAGCAGGATTACATTCTGAATTATAAAACAACCATCGGCAATAATAATATAACTGCTGTTGCCGGATGGACTACTTATTATTTTGGAAACTTTAATAGAAGTGCTTCTTCAAAACAAAGTGCCACAGGCGGTGCTATACCTGATGATCAAAGATTTTGGTATGTAAGCAATGGGTTTGAAGACGGCCCTTCCAGGAGAGCAAATTCTGATCAAAGAGAAAGAACAACAGAGTCTGCCTTATTCAGGGTATTGTACAACTATGGTGGAAAATATTTTATCAATGCATCTTTCCGCCGGGATGGCTCTTCCCAAATTTCACCGGCCAACCGCTGGCAAAACTTTTGGGCTGTTGGTGGTGCATGGGAAATTTCAAAAGAAAATTTCATGAGAGATCAGAAATATTTTGATTTCATAAAATTGAAGGCTTCTATCGGTGTATTGGGCAACCAAAATACTTATGGTTACGATTATCCATTTTACCCAGGCTTAAGGCAAGGTACAGTTGCTATTTTCGGCAACAATATTTACAGAGCCAACTCACAAGAATACTTACCCAACCCAAACCTGAAATGGGAGACCGTAAATGCAAAAGAAGTGGGAGTTGAGCTTTCTGCATTCAGCAACCGCCTGCATTTTGAAGCTGCCTATTTTGATAAAGTAACAAAAGATCTGATGACATTTATTCCAGGAAGCAATGGAGTTGCTAATGGCCTGGATAATATCGGAAGTATAAAAAATTCAGGTTTTGAATTGAGTGGAAGCTGGATTCAAAAAATAAATAAAGATTTCTCAGTTACTGTAAGCGGCAACTTAACTACTTACAAAAACAAAGTACTGGAACTGGCAACCAAGGATTTTGCAATTGTGCAAGGTTTTAACAGAACTGTAGTGGGCCAGCCTATTGGTTCCTTTTATGGTTATATAGTTGAAGGGCTTTATCAGTCTTATGCAGATAAATTAAAATCACCGGTAAATACTGAATTCGTTTATGGCCCGGGTGATTTTAAATACAAAGATATTAGCGGTCCGGATGGAGTACCTGATGGAAAAATAAACACTTTCGATAAAACAATTATTGGCAATCCTACTCCTGATTTTACTTATGGAGGATCCATCACGTTTAAATATAAAGACTTTGATGCCGGATTTGATTTTGGCGGTGTATATGGAAATGAAGTGTACAGGAACTGGGGCGGTACAGAATCTCCTTTCCAAAGGGTTAACTATGGTGCTTATAAAATAAACAGGTGGCATGGCGAAGGCACTTCCAACTGGGATCCTATTTTAGGGCAGGATCACAGGATCAATTATGAAGCATCTACTTATGGTATTGAAGACGGAAGTTATTTCAGGCTTAGAAATGTTCAGGTTGGATACAATATTGACCAGAAGTTGATTTCAAAATTGAAAATTAAAAACCTAAGGGTATTTTTCAATGCACAAAACTTAAAAACCTGGAAACACAATTTGGGCTATACTCCTGAGTTTGGAGGGTCTGCTATTTCATTTGGTGTGGACAATGCAGGAGGTGCAATTCCAATGGTATCTACATTTGGGTTAAACGTAACTTTTTAAACACAAAAAATTAAAAAATATGAAAAAGAATATCAGGCTACTAGGAAGTATTCTTATATTTCTCCCGCTTTTATTAATGATAGGGAGCTGTAAAAAATATCTCGACCGTAAACCATTGACTGCAACCTTAGATGACCTGAACCAGGGGGGTGTAGAAGGATTGATTTTCGGGTTATACAGCAGTGCAGAAAATTATGATGACGGGCAGGCCTTCGGAGGAATTCCATGGCAGGCTGTGCACAATTTCAGGTCGGATGATTCCGAAAAAGGAAGTGATCAGGCTGATGGCGCAGAGTGGGTGGCCCCTTTTGATCATTTTGCTTATGTAAAAGATTTGTGGGCTACCAATACTTATTGGGATGGCCACTATAACCTGATTAACAAAGCAAATACCGCATTGCAAACAGCGGATTCTTTAGGGCTTACCAATGATCCTGCATCTCAAAAAAATATTGCAGAAGCAAAGTTTTTCAGGGCTTATGCTTATTTCGATATGGTAAGAACTTTTGGTGAAGTACCTAAAATTGATTTTAGGGTGTACGAAGCTTCCCAGGCTAATATTGCCAAATCGCCAATCGCAGATATTTATGCTTTAATAGATGCAGACCTTCAGTTTGCAGCAGCAAATTTGCCATTGAGTTGGGGAAGCCAATACCCTGGCCGCCTTACAAGCGGGGCTGCCAAAACATTGCAGGCCAAAGCATTTTTATTCAGAAAAAACTGGAGCAGTACATTGGGCCTTTGCCAGCAGGTAATTGGTTCAGGCAATTATTCTTTATTTTCCAGCTATTATGGAATATTTAAAGATGCCGGCGAAAATTGCAGTGAGTCTATTTTTGAATTGCAGTCCTACAGTGGTCCTAATAAAACAGATGATTTTGGATCATGGTATGCCACCTGCCAGGGCGTAAGAGCTTCCACAGCATCTGGCTGGAACTTAGGCTGGGGTTGGAATACGCCAACAGATGATTTTGTAAATTCTTTTGAAGCAGGAGATCCGAGATTGGGTTCCAGTGTATTATTTTCAGGAAAGTCGGATGATCCTTCTACAGGAGGATATGGAGGAACACTGCCCAATTCAATTTATGATGTACCAGCCGGTCCGTTACCAAGGAAATACTGGAATAAAAAAGTATATGCAGACCCAGCAATGAGGGCTTCTACGGGATGGCTAGATGGTGCTTACTGGATAAATCACCGGATACTGCGGTATGCCGATGTATTATTAATGGCCGCTGAATGTAATAATGAAACTGGTAATGGAGCCGATGCTGCCACATTGCTAAACCAAGTAAGGGCAAGGGTTAGTATGCCGGCTGTTGCATTTACCGATCAGGCTCAAATGAGAACTGCTATTAAAAAAGAACGCAGGGCTGAATTTGGGCTGGAAGGAGAAAGATTTTTCGACCTGGTAAGATGGGATGATGCCGTATCTGTTCTTGGTTCATTGGGCTACACAAACAGGTGCAGGTTTTACCCAATACCACAACCGGTAATTGATAAATCAGGCGGAGTTTTAATTCAAAACCCAGAGTGGTAGAGCTGTATCGAAAACAATAACACTTTAAATTTTTAATTATGAAAAATAATATTTTAAAACTTTTGACTTTCACTTGTGCTGTTGTACTAATAGCTTCAGGTTGCCAAAAGATGAACCGGCCACAATTGGGAACTTACCCCCAGGATGCTAATCCTCCCGGAGGCCCACTAAAATTTTATGCCGCATTTGACGGCACAACAGCCGATCCTTTAATGAATGCAGTGGACAGCATAAGGGCAAATTTTGCAAGTGATAATCCATTAGCCTCTGTAGATGGGGTAAGCGGAAAAGCTTTTCAGGCGGATGGCGCAAAAGCAATAAAATACCCATCTGCCAATGATTTTAAAGGAGTAACAAGTTGCACTATTTCTATGTGGGTAAACAACAGTACAAATCCTAATACAGAGCTTTATTTTTCTTTGGTAAGTAAGGATTACTGGCATGGAAGTGCTGCCTTTTTACTGGTAGAACATGCAGCAACAGTTGGTGTTTGTACATTTAAGTTTGCATTGATGGATCATTGGATTGAGTTTAATGATAATTTTAATAAACCTTTGCTTGATGGCAATTGGCACCATTTGGCATTTGCTTATGATGAAACCACCTCTCATCTAACAATTTACTATGATGGACAACCTGTTCCAACTCCGGGAACTTCAGCTGATTTTACAGCTAATGGTGCACCACTTGGTAAGCTTAATTTGAAAAATGCAACTAATTTAGTTTTAGGTGGCTGGAATAAACATGCTGGTTTAGATGGGCCTACCGATAGCTGGATTAATGGGTTTACCGGCAAAATGGATCAGTTCCGTTTATACGGCAAAGCATTGTCTGCATCTGAAGTACAAGCATTGTATAATAGTAAGCTATAAGAGAAAGTTCCTCATAAATATTCGAATATTATTAAAGGGCTTGTACGAATGTGCGGCCCTTTAATTTATCTGTCAATAGTAAAAACGTTAATGGTGTTGTGTAAATCCAGTCAATTATTCAGGGTATCAATTTATTCATTCATCCTTGCAGGTTCAATATCCTGCAACAACGGTAAGGATAATGGAAAAGATCTTTTCGTTTCGCTGCCTGCATCACAAACACAGATAACATTTACCAATACCCTGGAAAAGAAAAAGATGCTGAACATTCTTTACTACCTGTATTATTACAATGGTGGCGGAGTAGCTACCGGCGACATAAACAATGATGGCCTGGATGATATTTATTTTACCGCCAACAGCAAAGGGAATAATAAACTCTACCTCAATAAAGGAAATTTTCAATTTGAAGACATTACTTCAAAAGCAGGTGTGGCCGGCATTTCAGACTGGTGCAGCGGCGTAACCATGGCAGATGTAAACAACGATGGACTGCTGGATATTTATGTATCAACTGTAAGCGGCAAATATGGTTTGACCGGGCATAACGAATTGTACATCAATAACGGCAACAATACTTTTACTGAAAAATCAGCACAGTATGGTTTAAACACTTCCTGCTTTACTTCGCAATCAGCCTTTTTTGATTATGACCATGATGGGGATTTGGATTGTTATATTCTCAACCAATCTCATCACCCACATGCTAATATATCAGACACCAGTAAACGAAGAACGTATGACAGTTCATCCGGCGACAGGCTGTACCGGAATGATTTAAATACCACCGGAAAATTTACGGAAGTATCTAAGCAGGCAGGCATTTACCAAAGTAACCTTGGCTATGGCCTTGGGATAGCCGTGGCAGATATAAACAATGATGGCTGGGATGATATTTATATTGGCAATGATTTTCATGAAAATGATTATTACTATGTAAATAACGGCAACGGAATATTTACCGAAAGCGGAGCCAAACATTTTGGGCATTACAGCCGCTTTAGTATGGGCAATGATATTGCAGATTATAATAACGATGGGCAATTGGATATAATAACGGTAGACATGCTTCCTGCTGATGAAAAAATTTTAAAAACTTATGGCAGCGATGAAAACCCGGATACTTATAAAGTAAAATTAGAAATACAGGGTTATCAAAATCAGAACTCAAAAAATTGTTTGCAGCGCAATAACGGCAATGGAACCAGCTTTAGCGAAACAAGTTTACTAAGTGGTGTGGCTGCAACAGACTGGAGTTGGTCGCCCCTGTTTGCTGATTTTGATAATGATGGCAATAAAGATTTATTTATTTCAAGTGGCATTGTAAAGCGCCCTGTTGATTTGGATTATATCCGCTTTGTTTCTGATTTAAAAATGAAGGGGTTGGATCAAACTGATAAGTTTGATGATGATGCTATTAACGCAATGCCTGATGGAAGTTCACATCCTTTTTTATTTAAAAATAATGGCGGCCTTCATTTTGAAGATATGAGCAATGCCTGGGGCACCGGAAATATGAAAGGATATTTTACAGGAGCCTCATATGCAGATCTTGACAATGATGGCAATCTTGATTTAATAATAAACCCTATTAATTCGCCGGCAGTAATTTTAAAAAACAATTCTCCAAAAACAAATTCAATTGCCGTGTCCTTTAAAAGTGACAGCCTTAACAGGTTTGGTGTTGGATGCAAAGCATACCTTTTTCAAAAAGGAAAAATGCAGTACCAGGAATTGATGCACACCAGGGGCTTTCAATCATCCTGCGGTACAAAACTTCATTTCGGTCTTGGGGCAGACAGTTTGGTGGACAGCATTTTAATTGTGTGGCCCAATCAGAAATACCAGGTGCTTAAAAATGTACCAGGAAATAAACTTTTAACCGCATTGGAAAAAAATGCTTCCGGCGTATTTAATTATGCCACTTATTTTCCTGCAGTTGATAACTACGCCACAATAATTAATCCCGGCATAAACTGGAAACACCAGGAGAATGATTTTTTAGATTATAACGTACAGTATTTAATTCCGCATTTAGAATCAACCCGTGGGCCAAAGCTGGCTGTAGCTGATGTAAATGGTGATGGGCTAGATGATTTTTATGCCTGTGGCGCTAAGTTTCAGCCGGGTGCAATGATGCTGCAACAAAAAGATGGTTCATTTAAAGCATCAGATACAGCACTGTTTAATGCAGATGCTGTTTGTGAAGATGTGGATGCTAAATTTTTTGATGCAGACGGAAATGGCACTCCTGATTTATTTGTAGTGAGTGGTGGAAATGAAGCCCCTGTAAATGGCCTTGCCCTTGCAGACAGGCTTTACCTTAATGATGGAAAAGGGCATTTTAAAAAAGCAACAGATTTCTTAACCCAGCGCTATGAAAATAAAAGTTGTATCGCTGCAGCAGATGTAGATAAAGATGGTGACATAGATATTTTTATTGGCAACATGGGGCTGGCAGGTGCTTATGGTTCACTAAAAGCATCTTTCTTTTATTTAAATGATGGCAACAAAGAAAAACCTCACTTTACCGGAGCCTTCGATAACGTAATTAAACTTTCGGATTTAGGCATTGTAACAGCAGCAGTATTTACAGATGTAAATGCAGATGGCTGGCCCGACCTTGTAGTAACCGGGGAGTGGATGGGAATAAAAATATTTTTAAATAATAAAGGAAAGTTTCAGCAAACAGAAATACCGGCATCAACCGGGCTGTGGCAAACCTTGTATGCAACAGATGTGAACGGTGATGGCTTTACAGATATACTGGCAGGCAACTGGGGCCACAATTCAAAATTATATGCAGGTAAAAATGGCCCCCTAAAATTATATATAAAAGATTTTGACGGCAATGGTTCATTGGAGCAGGTAATGGCCTATACCGTTAATGGAAAAGAATATCCCTTCCTTGCAAAAGACGAGTTGGAGCGACCATTGCCCGTGCTGAAAAAAGCTTACTTAACTTATGGAGAAGTGGCAGGACAAACAGTGCAGTACATGTTTTACGATTTGTTTAAAGATTACAAAGAATTAAAAGCAGAAGTACTTGGGTCATCTTGTTTTATTAATGATGGCAAAGGAAATTTTAAAAGAATGGATTTGCCTGATGAACTGCAGCTGGCTCCTGTGATGGCTTTTACAAATACTGCTGACGGAAAATATTTAGCTGCCGGTAATTTTTTTGGTGTCATTCCTTATGAAGGAAGGTACGATGCATTAAGGCCGACAGGTTTTTATTTTGACAAAACAAAAAATACATTCGTAACAAACTTTAGTGTTGAAGGAATTGATGGAGAAGTAAGAGATGCCAAATGGATTAATTATGCAGGAAATAATAAAGTGCTGGTGCTTGCAAGAAATAACCAGCAACTTGTTTTTTTAAAACCAAATGTGAAGTAGCTGTTTGCAGGTATAATTTTAATATCAAAATTTTTTACTGCATTCACGTTTGTGTTTTTAAAAAGATATAAAAATATAAAACAACTCCAGTAGATGCACACAATTCTTACATCGGGGTTTCAGTACAGGCGGCGTACCGTTTGGGTTGCGTTTATATTAACGGCACTTACTTTTATTATATCAAGATGTATTAATAGCAGTACAGAAAATGCAACAGGTGCAGCAAACAACAGCTTTTCAGATTATGCAGGTGATGAAAAATGTGCCGGCTGCCATAAGGAAATTTATGAAAGCCATTTGCAGACAGCACATCATCTTACTGCACAACCGGCAGAAGAAAAATATATAAAAGGCAGTTTTGAAAAAACAAAAAATAGCTACCGGTATTCACCTTCCATTTTATTGGCAATGGAAAAGAGAGACAGTGGATTTTACCAGGTAGCTTATTATAAAGAAGAAGAAAAAAAGGCAATGCGTTTTGATATGGTGATTGGCTCTGGCGTTATGGGCCAGTCATATTTAACCTGGCGCAAAAACAGGCTTTATCAATTGCCCATTACTTATTTTACGGAAGCAGATCAATGGTCGAACAGCCCGGGGTTTCCATCTACTAAAGTAATGATTGACCGGCCGGTAACATCCCGTTGCCTAGAGTGCCATGCTACTTACGCAGAAGGTATGTCTGGCACGGCATTGGAACCAGAAGCATTTAATAAAGATGCCATCATCTATGGTGTGGGTTGTGAAAAATGTCATGGTCCGGCAGCCCGGCATGTTGAATATCAAACACAGTATCCCGGTGAAAAAAAAGGAAAGTACATTGTTAATCCCAAAGTACTTCCCCGGCAGGTGCAATTGGATATTTGTGCATTGTGCCATGGAGGCAATATTCAAAAAACAAAACCATCCTTTGAATTTACCGCAGGAAAAAACCTGTCTGATTATTTTAATATTGATTCACTTGACGGGGCTGTTGCTGCAAAAGGAAATGTGGATGTGCATGGCAACCAATATGGATTACTGAAAGCAAGTAAATGTTTTAAAATGAGTTCGGGCATCACTTGCAACACTTGTCATGATACACACAAAAATCAAAGAGGCAACAAAGAATTATTTTCGGCAAAGTGCATCAATTGTCATAATACCAGCGATGATAAATTTAATACTGCCACCCATCAACAAATAAAAGGTATTGAAAAAAACTGTATTGATTGTCACATGCCGGCACAGTTGTCAAAGTCAATTGCCGTTTTTTTGCAGGGGCAGGAAACACCGAGGGCATCATTGGTAAGAACACATTTTATTGGTATTTACCCGGAAGAAATAAAAAAGTTTATTGCCAATTTAAAATAATAATAATGATACCCACTGGCCTGTATAATTAAAAAAAATTACTATTTGTGGGCTAATAAAGAAACTGAAATAAACGCATTGCACATTTAATTCAAATCGTAACACTTCTAATCATGAAATATTTAATTACCTGCAGCTTGTTATTTTATGTATTGCTTGTGCAAACAGGATGTAAAAAAAGCACCCCGAATAATCCTGTAGAACCAACGCCGATTCCATTGCATCTAGTTTCAGCAAAGCTTAATAATACTGCTGCATTGTTATCATCACAAACAAGTGTTGTTTTAAATAATAATACTAATACAAATGTAATTACCCGTTTGTTTTTCAATAATGCGGTTAACAGATCTACTGTTGCAGGTGCTGTGTCCTTCTGGTCTGAGGCAAATGCAGCAGCCGTTGCTGTAAACTATTCTTATGAAAACAATGACAGCACACTTTTAATAACCCCGTCATCATCACTGCAGTATTTTTCGCATTACTCAGTTGCTGTTGCAGTATCATTACAATCGGTAAAAAACAAATCGCTTGATGCCAGTATATTAATACACCTGAATACAAAAATTGATTCTGCTGATAAATTTCCAGTCATCAGCGACAATGCATTGCTGGACACTATTCAAAAAAGAACATTCAAATATTTCTGGGATTTTGGTCACCCGGTTAGCGGCCTTGCACGGGAAAGAAGCAATGGCGACAATGAAGTGGTTACATCCGGGGGTTCTGGTTTTGGCATCATGTCGATTCCGGTAGCCATCAACCACAATTTTATTACAAGAGCAGAAGGCCTTGCAAGAATGCAGACCATTGTATCTTTTTTAAAAAATATCGCACAAACATTTCATGGTGCTTTTCCGCACTGGTTAAATGGTACCACTGGTGTTGTGATTCCTTTTAGCACAAAAGATAACGGAGCCGATTTGGTGGAAACATCTTACCTGATGGCAGGGTTATTAACTGCCCGTCAATATTTTGATAATGTAGGTACTGGTGAAACAACATTAAGAAACGACATTAATATTTTATACAATAATGTGGAATGGGATTGGTTCCGCAATGGCGGACAAAATGTTTTGTACTGGCACTGGAGCCCCAATTACAATTGGGATATGAATGTGCAAATTAAAGGCTGGAATGAATGCCTGGTCACTTATGTATTGGCAGCGTCTTCACCCACACATGCTGTTCCTGCAAGTGTGTACACTGCAGGCTGGGCAGGCAACGGCACCACCGCAGGATTTATAAATAATAATACATTTTATAATTACACATTGCCATTGGGCCCTAATCTTGGCGGGCCGCTTTTCTTTTCGCATTATTCATTCCTCGGCATCAATCCAAATGGGTTGAGTGATGTGTATGCCAACTATGAAACCCAAACTAAAAATCATACATTGATCAATTATGCTTATTGTATAAACAATCCAAAAAACTGGTTTGGGTACAGTGATAAAAACTGGGGGCTTACTGCAAGTGATGTTACCAATGGTTACGAAGCAAGCTCGCCAACCAACGACCGGAGTTTCATTGCACCAACAGCAGCGCTGTCTTCATTTCCCTACACACCAACCGAATCAATGAAGGCATTAAAATTTTTCTACTATACCATTGGCGATAAAATTTTTAAACAGTATGGTTTTGTAGATGCGTTCTCTGTCAATTCCGTTTGGTTTGCCAATTCATTTTTAGCAATTGACGAGGGGCCAATTATTGTGATGATTGAAAATTATCGTTCGCAACTGTTGTGGAATTTATTTACCAGTTGCCCGGAAATAAAAACAGGAATGAGGGCTTTGGGTTTTGCGGCACCTTATTTATAAATTAAAAATAAAAAGGATTGCTGCAGGATTAAATACGAAGTTGTTTATGAAATAAAATTTGTTTGCCATGTTTAAAAAGATGCTTTGCTTTTTATTGCTGCCTGCACTGCTTCATACTATTGCCTACGCACAGGGAGAAATAAAAGTAATGAGTTATAACATCCGCCTTGATGTAGCATCCGATGGAGAAAACCGCTGGGATGCAAGAAAGGATAAAGTAGCAGGGTTGATGAATTATTACGAAGCTGATTTTATTGGCGGACAGGAAGTGCAGCATCACCAATTGCAATATTTAGCTTCTCAACTTACAAAGTATAATTACATCGGCGTAGGCCGTGATGATGGAAAAGAAGCTGGAGAATATTCCTGCATTTTTTTCAACAAAAAAAAGTTTGAAGTTATTCAGCAATCAACATTTTGGTTATCTCAAACACCAGGCTCAGTTTCTTTTGGATGGAATGCAGCCTGCCGCAGGGTTTGTACTTATGGCTTGTTTCAAAATAAAAAAACAAAACAAAAGCTCTGGGTATTCAATACTCACTTCGATCATTTGGGTGATACTGCAAGAATAGAATCTGCAAAACTAATTACTCAAAAAATTAATCTTCTAGCAAAACACAAAAAATATCCAGTGGTATTAATGGGGGATTTCAATTCTAAACCTGATGAAGCACCTGCGGTGTATATGAGTGAACATTTCCAAAATGCAAGAAACATCAGCAATGAAAAACCTTACGGGACTGCAGATACCTGGGAAGGATTTGAGTTTAATAAAAAGCCGGACGGCTGTATTGATTATATTTTTGTTTCACAAGATAAAAGATGGACAGTAAAAAAATTTGCCAGCATCACCGATTCTTATGATATGAAATATCCATCCGATCATTTCCCTGTGATGGCAACATTGGAATTATTAAAATAAAAAGAGCAATGAAAAAAATCAATATATACTGCCTGAAGTCATTTATTTTTTGTGTTGGGTTTACTGCATTTAGTTTTTTTTCTTTTAGCGGCTGTTATTCTCAAAGCAAGCAGGCCAGGGTTACTGCATCCCCTGCAGTTATTTCTGATTCTGCTTTACTCGATTTGGTGCAGCAGCAAACAATAAAATATTTCACTGAAGGTGCAGAACCTGTGAGTGGAATGGGAAGAGAACGTTTTCATGTTGATAATGATTATCCCGAAAATGACAAGAACATAGTAACAAGCGGTGGCAGCGGTTTTGGTGTGATGTGTTTGATTGTTGGGATGGAAAGAAAATTTATTACAAGAGAAGATGGTGTACAGCGTCTTGAAAAAATTGTTCACTTTTTAGAAACAGCCGACCGCTTTCATGGTGCATGGCCGCACTGGTGGAATGGCGAAACAGGAAAAGTAAAACCATTTGGACAAAAAGATAATGGCGGTGATTTGGTTGAAACATCTTTTATGCTGCAGGGCCTGCTTTGCGTAAGACAATATTTTAAAGATGGCAGTGTAAAAGAAAAAGCGCTTGCACAACGCATAGATAAATTATGGAAAGAAGTAGAATTTGACTGGTACCGCAATGGAAAAAATATTTTGTACTGGCACTGGAGCCCAACTTATGATTGGCAAATGAATTTCCCTGTGCATGGTTATAATGAATGCTTAATAATGTATGTGTTGGCAGCATCATCACCTACACATGCAGTGCCAGCAGAAGTATATGATGAAGGCTGGGCGGAGAAAGGAAAATTAAAATCGCCGCACACTGCTTTGGGCTACCCATTACAGTTGCGTTACCAGGGCAACCCTCCCAATGCAGCACCAATGTTTTGGTCGCATTATTCTTATCTCGGTTTAAACCCTAAAGGATTAAAAGATAAATATGCCGATTACTGGCAGGAGAATACAAATCAAACACTCATTAATTATACATGGTGTGTAAACAACTCAAAAAAATATATTGGGTATGGAAAAAATAATTGGGGATTAACCGCCAGTTATTCTGTAAAATTTTATGCAGCACATGCGCCAAATCCAAATGATGATTTGGGGGTAATATCACCAACGGCTGCGTTGTCTTCCTTTCCATACACGCCGGAACAATCAATGGCTGCAATGAAGCATTGGTTCGCCGACCGGCGAATGAATGATAAACTGTGGGGGCCGTTTGGTTTTTATGATGGTTTTAGCGAAACAGATAATTGGTATCCTGTAAAATATCTTGCAATTGACCAGGGGCCGATACCGGTGATGATTGAAAACTATCGCAGTGGTTTGTTGTGGAAATTATTTATGAGTTGCCCCGAAATACAAAGTGGATTAAACAAATTGGGATTTGATTATCCTGGAAAATAAAATCTCACTAGACCCAATCAGCGGTTGAAAACCCTGACGGCGGTTTGTTAGAGACGAGGCTTGGAATTTAATTATTATAGTATGAAACGATTGCTCCATATTATTTTTTTGCTTTGCTGCATTGAAACTGTTTATGCTCAAAAAGTACATAAAGCAGTTTTTGTAATCGTTGATGGAATTCCAGCAGACTTAATTGAAAGCCTGCCAATGCCGGCATTAAAAGAAATTTTAAAACAAGGTGGTTATGCAAGAGCGCATGTGGGCGGAGAAAAAGGAGGCTACTCTGAAACACCAACCATCTCTGCAGTTGGGTACAACAGTTTACTCACGGGTACCTGGGCAAACAAACACAATGTGTGGGATAACTATGAGCAATCACCCAACTATAACTATTGGAATATTTTCCGTTTGTTTAAAACACAATTCCCCGAAAAGAAAACAGCGGTTTACTCCACCTGGATTGATAACAGAACAAAACTTATTGGCAGTGATGAAAAAGAAGCAGGCAATATTCAACCTGATTTTATTTTTGATGGAATGGAACTTGACACTGTAAATTATCCGCATGATGCTTATGGATATTTCTACAATGTAATTGATGATTCGGTAGTTAACCGGGCATCTGCGTCTATAAAAAAAGATGCACCTGATTTGTCGTGGGTGTATTTGGAATATACAGACGAAATGGGCCACCGCCATGGTAATGGTGATACATTGACTAATGCAGTAAAACTATTGGATGATAAATTGAAAAGGTTGTGGGAAGCCATTGAATACCGGCAGAAAAATTTTGATGAAGAATGGCAGTTGTATATTACTACCGACCATGGAAGGGAAAACAACGGTTATCATCATGGAGGACAAAGTGAAAGAGAAAGAACAACATGGATTGCAACCAATGCAAAAAACCTGAATGAACATTTTAAAAAAGGCAACCCCGGTATTATTGATATCATGCCCTCGATTGCAAATTTTATTGATGTAAAAATACCGAGAGAAAAGCTGATGGAGCTAGATGGAATTTCTCTGACAGGAAAAATTTCTGCAACCGATGCTGATGTGCAACGCAATGGAAATAAATTGTACATAACATGGAGGCCGCTTGATAAAACTGGCGTTGCAAAAATCTGGATTGCAACTACCAATCATTTTAAAGAAGGCGGAGAAGATGAATACAAATTAGTAACGCAGGTAACAGTTGCCAATGGCAAAGCTGTAATTGATGTAAAGAGCATGCCTTCAGATTTTTATAAAGTGGTGATTGAACTGCCGTATAATTTTTTGAACAGGTGGATAATTCCTGTTGCAAAATAATGCCGGCAGCCCTGAAGGGGCGTTATATCTTAACGATGGGCAGAGCCCGTCGTAACACACAATGTGGGAGAAGATGAATAAAGAGATAAAGATGAACGGAGTCCCGATAAAAATCGGGATAGACTGTCGCCAATGAAGCTTAATCAAGGAACGAAAGCTGGTCTCCAAAAAAAATAAAACCAAAACGATGATAAAAAAATTTTTCACTTCATTCATCCTTCTTTGTGCAGCAAACTTTCTTCATGCACAAACAAAATCATTATCTCTCACCAAAGGAAAATACGCCGATGGCCCCGACAGCATCGCTCCTGTTGGCATCATTAAAAATTTAACTGATGATCAATTACTGGAGACAGTACAAAAACAAACTTTCCGGTTCTTCTGGCATGGTGCACATCCTTACAGTGGCTTAGCATTGGAAAGAAGCAACACTGTTTTGGCAGAACATTATTGGGATTATATCAATGAAGCATGGGGTGAACCCAACTTCAGTCATACAGCATTTGGTCCGGATGCAGGAGCAATCGGCGGAACTGGTTTTGGGATAATGAGCACCGTAGTAGCGGTTGAAAGAGGATGGATTGGAAGAGATACTGCCGTTCGTCGTTTAATAAAGATTGCAGATTTCTTAATCAATGCAGATTGTTATCATGGCATCTACCCTCACTTTATGAATGGAAGAACGGGAAAGACAATCAAGTTTGACAGGTTAGATGATGGCGCTGACATTGTAGAGACATCTTATTTGCTGATGGGCTTTTTATGTGCAAGAGAATATTTTAATAAAGATATCCCGAGAGAAGTGTATTTAAGAAAACGTATCAACCAAATGTGGGGCGCTGCTAACTGGAACTGGCATACCAACGGGCAAAATAAATTGTTCTGGCACTGGAGCCCCAACAATGGCTTTGATATGAACTTCCCGGTGTGGGGTTACAATGAATGTTTGATTACATACATCATGTCTGCTTCTTCACAATATCATTCTATTTCAACTGATGTGTACAATGGAACATGGACAGGAAGTTTTGGATTTAAAAATGGGAAAGAATATTACGGCTACAAACTGCCGTTAGGTAACTATGATAAAGACAAAGGCGGCCCGTTATTTTTTGAGCAATACACTTTCCAGGGAATTAATCCCAACGGGTTAAAAGATTCATTGGGCAATGATTATTTTATGCAAGGCAAAAACCATACTCTTATCAACAGGGCTTATTGCATAGAAAACCCAAATAAGTTTAAAGGCTACAGCGATCTGTGCTGGGGATTAACTGCCGGCGACAGTTACAAAGGCTATGTAGCACACAGTCCGGAAAACGACAGAGGTGTTATTCAACCTACCGCCGCCATCTCTTCTATGCCATACACACCAAAAGAAAGTATGGAAGCATTAAGATATTTCTATTATACACTTGGTGATAAAATCTGGAGCAAGTATGGTTTTGTGGATGGCTTTAGTATTCATCATAACTGGTATGCAAAATCTCATTTGGCAATTGACCAGGGGCCGATTGTTACCATGATAGAAAATTACAGGACAGGTTTGTTATGGAATTTATTTATGAAAATACCAGAGATACAAAATGGATTGAAGAAATTAGGTTTTAAAAGTTCTGCTATAAAATAAAAGCAAGTGATTAAGACAAATAAATACTGGCGCTGGTTTGAAAATGCAGTTTTCATTTTCGCATTTTTCTATATCAGTTGGGATTGGGTTTCTAATTTCTTTTTGTATTATATTATTAATCCTTTGTTTGGTAAAGCTGTTGATGCTAAAGGTGAAACAATTCATACTATAGTTACAGATGTAAAAGACCAGGTTCACAATCATACATACCATGATACTTTTATGTCAATAGTATGGATGGCTATCTATGTAATTACGCTTTGGGAAATTGGGCGTTTGATATATGAAGGATTTAAAAAGGAAACAAACAATAAATTGTTTTTTCCAAAAGTGAAAGTGTGCGACGCAAGAGAAGTTTAATAGCAATTCAAAAGCTTAGTACATAAAATTTAATAACCAAAAAAATTGCTTGCTATGAATAAAATATCACGCCAGGATTTCCTGAAAAAATCAGCACTTGCAAGTGCTGCATTGCTTGTTTCCTCTTTAGAAGGATGGGCAACAACAACGCCAGATAAAAAATTGAAAGTGGCTTTGATTGGATGCGGAAGTGTAAGCAACCGGTATTTGCCGCAACTGCTATCATCAAAAATGATTGAAGTGGTGAGTTTGTGCGACATAAAATATGAAAGAGCAATTGCACAAAATAAGCAATACAATGTAAATGCACACACGTATAAAAACATTGATGAAATGCTTGCCGGTGTTCCATTTGACATGCAGGTAACAATAACCGATATGCAGGTGCATGGTATGTTGAATAAAAAAGCATTGCTTGCAGGCAAACATGTGTGGAGTGAAAAACCAATGGCCAATACTTATGCAGAAGGAAAAGCATTGCTTGATCTGGCAAAGAGTAAAGGACTCCGTATTTGGGGAGCGCCCGCTGTAGTGAACAGTCCGCAGTTTGCTTTTATGAGTAAGGCAATACAGGAAGGACAATTAGGAAAGGTTTCTGCAGCACACGGGCAATATGGCCACACCGGCCCGGGATGGAGTGCTTTCTTTTATGAAAAAGGTGGCGGCAGCATGCCCGACCTTGGGGTGTATAATATTGCCTCACTAACGGGCTTGCTTGGCCCGGCAAAAAGTGTAATGGCAATGCTGAGTATTGTAACGCCAGAAAGAACAGTGGAAGATAAAGGAAAAATAAAAGTGGAAGCAGAAGACAATGCACAGATTTTATTGGAGCATGATAACAGTGTGTTGTCGCATGTAATGTGCGGCTTCAATTACTTTGACACACATGGACATGAAGCAACTAACCAGTCATTACATTCTATACAGATATATGGTACAAAAGGTAACATGCGTTTAATAGGGTACGATTGGGAAACAAACGGAGTAGTATTGGACAACTCAGAAACTGAGCCGGCTAAATTGCTTTGTACAGAAAAAGGCGGTTATGAATGGCAGGAAGGTGCAAGAGTAGTTGGTGAAAGCATGATAAAAGGAGTTGAACCCAGGATAAATGTGGAGCATGCATTGCATGTGCTTGAAATAATTGAAGCAGCAAGAAGATCGCAGGCGACGGGAATGAGAATAAAACTACAAAGCAAGTTTCCCTGGCCGATGGTGTAATTCGTGGTAACAAAATGAATAAGGAATAACAAATGAAAAATAAGGAAGTGAAGAAGCATTCGTGATAATTAGTGTACTGAACTTGTCGAAGTATCGTGGCAAAATTTATCTGTGTTAATCTGTGTCCCGATAGCTATCGGGATGGCAAAACCATTTTAAATAAAATCAATTATGAAATTAGCAATTCTTGGCACAGGGTTTATTTCAAGATTTTATGCCGAAGCATTAGTGGCGCAAAGAAGAAAAGATGAACTGGTAATGGTATATGGAAGAGATGAAGCAAAGACAAAACAATTTGCTGCTGATTATAATATTCCAAACTGGTCAACTGATTTGGCAAAAGCGGTTTCACATCATGATGTAGAAGTTGTTGTTGTTGGATTAGCAAATAATGTACACCTTGATGCAGTGCTTGCATGTGCAGCGGCAAAAAAACATGTAGTATGTACAAAGCCATTGGGAAGAACTGCAAAAGAATCTTTACAGATGTTGCAGGCAATTGAAAAAGCAGGGGTGACCGGCGGCTACTTAGAAGACCTTTGCTACACACCCAAATTTTTAAAATCATTGGCGGCAGTAAAGAATGGAAGCATTGGTAAAGTGATATGGACCAAGAGCAGGGAAACACATCCCGGCCCACACAGCGATTGGTTTTGGGATAAAGAAAAAGCTGGCGGTGGAGCCATCATTGATTTGGGTTGTCATTGTGTGGAGATATCAAGAAATTTTATTGGTAAAAACATTCGCCCTGTAGAAGTAATGTGCTGGGCTGATACAAGGATGCATCCCATAGATGCAGAAGACAATGCTGTTGGGTTGGTAAAATATGCCAATGGCGCTATTGGGCAATTTGAAGTAAGCTGGAGTTTTCGTGGTGGTATGGATTTAAGAGATGAAGTGATGGGAACGGAAGGAACCATTTGGGCAAATAACTTTTTGCGTACAGGATTTGAAATGTATTCAACAGGCAAAGGAATAAATTATGTAGCAGAAAAAGCAGAAAGCAACAGTGGTTGGTTATTCCCTGTGGGTGATGAAGTGCATGAACTGGGATACAATCACATGTTCACCGATATGTTTGATGCCATAGAAAAAAGCAAACAGCCGGCAGAAACATTTTATGATGGTTATATTGTAAATACTATTTTAGATGCAGCATATAAATCTGCCAAAACAAAACAATGGGAAACTGTTGTTATTGATGACTGGCGTGGAGGTGATGAAATAAATATCAAACATGAGTTAACCAGTTATGATGATAACTACTATCTTATCAAAGAAGAAATATTACCATCAGGGGAAAAGAAAATAATTGTAAAACACAAACAAACCGGTTCAATAGAAAAAAGATGAGTTTGCTTACAGGAAAAAATATTGTCATCATCGGTGGCACCACCGGCATTGGTTTAAGCGCTGCAAAAGCATTTATTTCACAGGGGGCAAATGTTGTTGTAGTTGGAAGAAATGCAGAGAGTGCAGAAGCAGCCAAAAAAGCACTGGGTAAAAATGCTATGTCTTTATCAGCCGATGCTGCCAATGAAAATACTGCCGTGCAGGCAATAGATATTTGTATAAATAATTTTGGCAGCTTTGATGGCTTGTACCATGTGGCAGGCGGCAGTGGAAGAAAAATGGGTGATGGCCCATTGCATGAATTAACACTTGAAGGCTGGAATAAAACAATGGAATTAAATCTCACTTCATTAATGCTGAGCAACCAGGCAGCAGTAAAAAAGTTTTTAGAATTATCCAAAGGACCCGGTGGGAAAAAATCAGGAACGATTTTAAACATGGGTTCTGTACTCAGCTATTCGCCATCGCCAAAATTTTTTGTTACACATGCGTATGCAGCAGCCAAAGCAGCCATCATTGGCTTTACAAAATCAATTGCTGCCTATTATGCAAAAGATAACATTCGTATAAATGTAATTGCACCTGCATTAGTAGAAACACCGATGGCACAAAGGGCAGCAAAAGATGAAGCGATTTTATCATTCATCAAAACAAAACAACCATTAGATGGAGGAAGGATTGGTAAGCCGGAAGACTTAGATGGCTTGGCTATTTATTTTATGAGTGACTTATCAAACTTTACAACCGGGCAAATTGTGGCAGTTGATGGAGGATGGACAGTTTCAGAAGGACAATATGACTTCTCCTAACCTCTCCGCTGGTTAGCGCAAGAAACAGGGCAAGAGCCTGAAATTTTGAAGTATTTACTGAGTAGTTTTGTCGGTTGCATTATTGTTGATTAAAGATTTGATGAAGATGTGGAAGATAAAATGTTTGTAAAAGAAATAAAGTACCGCCTCTTCTCTTTTGGAGAAGAGGAAGGGTGATGAGGCCGTGTTGACTAAAGAAATAATAAACAAGTGGAAGATAAAATGTTTAATAAAGATATGAAGTACCGCTTCCTTCCTTCGGGGAAGGGAGAAGGTGGGTTAGGCTGTATCGGTATAGACCTCGGCGGCACAAGAATAAAAGGCGTTGCCATTGATGCAGATGGAAACATCCTGCACCAAACCTATACGCCTACCAATGATGATGATGGCGAAGTATGGAAAGAAGCGATTAAAAAAACTGTAACAGATTTAAAAGAAAAAACAAATTCATCAATCGCCATTGTAGGAATATCGGCACCAGGTTTGCCAAATAATTCCAACACCTGTATTGCATTTATGCCGGGAAGACTGGAAGGGTTGGAAAATTTTATATGGAGCGATTATTTGCAAACACCTGCTTATGTTTTAAATGATGGTGTGGCAGCAATGGTTGCAGAAGCAAAAACAGGTGCTGCAAAAAAAAGCATGAATGCTGTGCTGCTTACATTGGGTACTGGTGTTGGCGGGGCTTTGCTAATCAATGGAAAACCATACCAGGGCTCCTTTAATAAAGCCGGCCACTTCGGCCATAGTGTTGTTGATTGCAATGGCGATTGTGATGTAACAAATATGCCCGGCAGTTTGGAGGAATGTATTGGCAACTGTACTGTTGAAAAAAGAAGCAAAGGAAAATTTACTTCCACACATGAGTTGTTGATGGCGCACAGAAATGGTGATGCGTTTGCAAAAGATGTCTGGATGAAATCATTAAAACATCTTGCTATTAGTTTGGCTTCCATTTGCAATATTATTTCGCCTGATACGGTGGTGATTGGTGGAGGCATCGCAGAAGCCAATGATGATTTATTTGTACCACTCAATAAAATGATTGATGATTACGAATGGCAGCCCGGTGGCATCAAAGCAAAAATTGTAAAAGCACAGCAGGGAGATTTGGCCGGCGCAATCGGCGCTGCCTGTTTCGCAAAAGAAAAATATTCAGATGAAAAAAAATAAACACATGAATGTAATTGAAAAGTATATCAGCAAAGGAAAAGAAATAGCTGACACCATTTTAAAACAGCAGGATAAAATCGAACAGGCTGCACAATGGTTTTCAAAAACTATCATGCAGGGAAGAATGGTGCATGTGTTTGGCAGCGGCCACAGCCGCATGATGGTGGAAGAAATGTGGCCACGCTATGGTTCGTTTCCCGGCTTTAATCCTATTGTTGAATTGTCTTTGTCATTTCACAATTTGGTAGTTGGCGCTAATGGTCAGCGGCAGGCTATGTTTTTAGAAAATGTTCCTGGCCTTGCAGACAGGATATTAAGAAATTTTGATTTGAAAGAAACAGACATTGCTTTAATTATTTCATCAAGCGGCTGCAATATTGTGTCAATAGAAATGGCAGAAATATTTCAGCAGAAAAAAATAAAAGTGGTGGCGGTTGTTACATCTGCTCATTTGCAGGCAAGCACCAGCAAACGCAGCGATGGGAAAAAACTGTCTGACTTTGCTCATTTGATTTTAGATACCGGTGCACCTGCTGGCGACTCTATGATTTATATTGATGGGCTTGAAACACCGGTGGCACCGGGTTCTACTTTGGGCGGCGTATTAATAATTAACAGCATCAAGGCAAGGCTGGCAGAAATATTAACGCAGCAAAATCATCCACCAAAAGTATTAACTGCCGGCTGTGTTATTGGTACTGAAAAAGCAACGCAGCTTTTTGAAGCGGCTTATGATGAACATGCACACCGTTTGGCAAAATTGTATCAGCAGGTTGGTTATCCAAGTTATGTTTCTAACGTAAAACTCTGACGGTGGCTCTTAGTCTCGTCAGCGGTTCAGTAAGCCTCTATCACAAACCCCGTCAGGGTTTTCAACCGCTGACGGGGTTGCAAAAGTGCAAGTGACACAACAAATGTGAAGTAGAAACATACTAATACCTATCGGGATTATAACATAAAAATAAATGCTCAACATTTTCAGTCATATAAAAATTCAACTGTACTGCACTCCCCAGGCTGTGCAGCAGCAAAGCAAAAAAAAAGTTTTGTGATTATTATTGACCGCAATGAACACAGAATTAATTTTTAGTGAAGATTAGTGTAATTCGTGGCTAATCTACTTTGTAAGCAATGAAGCCGCATCTTCATCCACCACTACAAAACCATTGGCATGTCGCTGCATAACGCTGGCAGGAAAACTTTCACTCATTTCACCTTCCACCGTTTTTTTAATCACTTCAGCTTTTCTGTTTCCGTCAGCTTTTAAAAAAACTTTTTTAGCATTCATCAAATGCCCAAGCCCGATGGTGATGCCTTTGTGTAAAACAGTTTGCTCTTTAAAATATTTTTGCCCAACTGATTTTGTTGTATCGTCCAATTCTATAACATGCGATAAAGAAGTAAAAGAAGAGCCGGGTTCATTAAAACCAATATGCCCGTTCATGCCGATGCCTACCAGCATTACATCAATGCCGCCTTTTTCTGAAATGATGGCATCCATCTTTTTACACTCAGCTTTTAAATCATCTGCCATTGCATCAAACAAAAAATATTGCGAAGGATTTAATTGCAGCGGCTCAAACAATTTTGTTCTGAAAAAATAATGACAGCTTCCTTCATTTGCAGGAGATAAACCAACCCATTCATCCAGCCCTAAAAATGTCATTTGGGAATAATCTATTTTTTCATCAAGTAATTTTTTCACCAGCAGTTCTGCAGTGAGTGCCGGTGTATGCCCCGATGCCATGCAAAGAACCAGCGATGGTTTTTCTTTGATGGCATTTGCAATTTCGGCAGCAGTGTAGGCTGACAAATCCTGGTAATTTTTGAAACGAATTGTTTTCATCGCAAGCAATTAAAATTGTTGCTGAAAAGATATAAAACTCTTTTTGAAACGACGAGTTGGATGCGGTTTATTTTCTTCTTTTTATTACGAAAAATAATGACTGCCACTTTAGGGGAAACAGCTTTTTTCTGTGTCTATTGAATGTTGCCTATACTGTAGGTGTTGGTATTCGCTTGCCCAATAGAAAAATGATGTTGAATGGAGCGTCGCCAATGAAGTCTAACCAGGGAACAATTGCTGATTACAAAAAAATAATTATTGCTTATGAGCCAAATTCCCATCCGCACAACTGTTGTAGGCAGCTACCCTTTTCCGGGCTGGCTGGAGTTTGCTTCTAAAAATTTAAAGGAGTTTGGCGCTGCTGATATTGAAGAGATGATTGAAGATGCGGTGATTGCTGCGGTGCATGACCAGGTAACTGCAGGGCTGGATGTGATTACCGATGGCGAACAGACAAGGCTTGATTTTAATTTGTCATTTTATGGTTTTATTGAAGGCATACAAAACAACGAAACTGAGACAAGAAAATTTGGCCCGCCTGCACATGACCAACGTGGCAAGAATAATATTGTTGGCGAACTGAAAGCACCGAATGGGTTGGGTGCAGTGAAAGAATTTGAGCGGCTGAAAAAATTAGCTCCGGCTGGGCCCATTTTAAAAGCAAGTATTCCCGGTCCTTATACATTAAGCGGAAGGTTGCTGCCGAATGAGAAATACAAAACACGGTTTGATATTACAGAAGCATTGCTGCCAATCATCAGCAAAGAGCTGGAAGCATTGGTGGCAGCAGGATGTACAGAAATAACCGTGGACGAACCAAGCATGAGCTGTTATGCTTATAAAGAAGACACCAAAAAATTTGTTGACATATTTAACCGCACGGTAAAACCTATTGTTGGGAAATGCAATCTCAGCACACATTTATGTTTTGGTAATTTTAAAGGGAGGCCGGTTGGATACAGAAGTATCCAGCCAATGCTTCCCGATTTTTTAGACATGACGGTGGATGAAATTCATATTGAAATGGCCAACAGGGAATTTGCAGAGATTGAATTATTAAAACCATTTGCAGAAAAGATGAACGTAGCAGTTGGTATTATTGATGTAAAAAATTATTACATAGAAAGTGTGGATGATGTGGTGGCAAGAATAAAAAAATGTTTGCAGTATGTGCCTGCAGAAAAATTATCTGTAGCGCCGGATTGTGGATTGAGCCAAACAGCAAGATGGGCAAGCAGGCAAAAATTAATTAATATGGTGAAGGGTGCAAAGCAGGTGAGAAGCCTCCTCTAACTCCTCCAAAGGAGGAGAACAGGGCAAGAGTTCAAAAATTTGAAATGTTTGTTGAGTAGCAGGGTGTGGTTTGTTTTTGATGAGTAAAGATTAAGTGTTGATGTGGAAGATTAAATGTTTGGAGATGGTATGAAGCACCGCCTCCTCTCTTGAAGGAGAGGAGGAAGGGAGGTGAGGTAAAAGAGCGGAGACTAACTTGTTAAACAAAAATTCATCATGATTTCAGCATATAAAAAAGACGAAACATTGATTGTAGAAATGGATTCACTACTTACAGAAGAAAAACATTTTCATTTATGGTGGCTGGGGCAAAGTGGTTTTTTATTACAATGGAAAGGAAAACGAATTTTAATTGATCCCTATCTTTCTGATTCTCTCACAAAAAAATATTTAACAACAGACAAACCGCATACAAGAATAAGTGAATTGGTGATAAGGCCTGAATTGCTGAAAAATATTTTAGCAGTAACATCCAGCCACAACCACACAGATCATTTGGATGCAGAAACGTTGATACCTGTTTTAAAAAATAATTCCGGCATACAATTTATTATCCCGGAAGCCAATAGAAATTTTGTTGCAGAAAGAGTAAAATGTGAAAATGATTTTCCCATTGGATTGAATGATGGAAAATCTGTAACCGTTGATGGCTTTACCTTTCATGGTATCCCTGCAGAGCACAACGAAATTGACAGGGATGAAAATGGCAATTGTAAATACATGGGTTATGTAATTGAATTTGGACAATACAAAATCTATCACAGCGGGGATACCATTTGGTTTGATGGAATGGTTGATTTGTTAAAACCATTTAATGTTGATGTTGCACTGCTGCCTATCAATGGAAATAAACCGGAAAGAAAAGTAGCAGGCAATTTAGATTGTAAAAAAGCGGCTGAACTTGGCAAAGCAATCAATGCAAAATTGATGATACCCTGCCACTATGATATGTTTGAATTTAATACAGCTGATGTAAATGAGTTTGTGGCGGAAGCAAAAAAAATAAACCAGCCTTATGCTGTGCTGAAAGGTGGAGAAAAAATTTCTTACCAATAAATCTAAAAATGAAAAAACTATTTTCTGCAGAACCAATTTGGCAAAACAATGGCTTGTTCATCCTCCGTATCATTGTGGGTATTTTTCTCATCATTCACGGTAGGGAAGTTTTTGATGCTGCCAAGATGGAAGAGTACACAAAATGGGATACATTTAAAACAGCATCGTTTATGCCTTATGTCGGCAAGGCATCAGAGTTTGTGGCAGGCGCATTGTTGTTGCTGGGTTTGTTTACAAGGGTTGCCTGTTTAATTACGATTGGCACATTCGGCTATATTACTTTTTTTGTTGGCAAAGGAAAATTCTGGATGGACGACCAGCACCCTTTTTTATTTGTATTGCTTGCATTGGTTTTCTTTTTTACCGGTCCGGTAAAATTTGGATTGGATAATTATTTTTTTAAACGAAGAAAAACTTATTACTGATGCCGGATACATCACAAGTACATATCAATGCAAAAGGAACGGCAGACAATACTTACGATGCCATCGTTATTGGAAGCGGCATCAGTGGAGGCTGGGCTGCAAAAGAGTTGTGTGAAAAAGGATTAAAAACATTGGTGTTGGAAAGAGGAAGAAATGTAGAGCACATCAAAGATTATCCCACGGCCAATTTATCAAGATGGGAATTGCCACACCGTGGAGCCATCACCAATCAAACAAGAAAAGAAAACCCTTTCATTAACAGGGCTGCAGGTTACGACGAATCGACCCAGCACTTTTTTGTAAAAGATGCTGATCATCCTTATGTACAGGAAAAACCTTTTGAATGGATAAGAGGTTATCAAGTTGGCGGCAAATCATTGACATGGGGCAGGGCATGTGCCAGATGGAGTGAGTTTGATTTTACAGCACCGCAGCGGTATGGTTACGGCGAATCTTTTCCAATTGGATATAATGATATCAAAGACTGGTACAGCCATGTAGAAACTTTTATTGGTGTGTGTGGCAATAAAGATGGAATACCATCCATGCCCGATGGAGAATTTTTGCCGGCTTATGATTTGAATGCAGTGGAATTGTACATGCAAAAAACATTGAAAGAAAAATTTAACCGCCATTATGTTTCCGGAAGATGGGCACACATAACAGAACCAAAACAAATTCACATTGACCAGGGCCGTACACAATGCCTCAATAGAAATCTTTGTATGAGAGGTTGTCCGCTGGGTGGTTATTTCAGTTCGGTAAGCAGCACATTGCCCTGGGCAAAAAAAACCGGTAACTTAACAGTAAGGCCAGATTCAGTTGTGCATTCTATTATTTATGATGAGCAAAAACAAAAGGCCATCGGTGTAAGGGTGATTGATGTTCATACAAAACAGGCAACAGAATTTTTTGCCAGAATTATTTTTGTAAATGCCTCTGCACTCAATACAAATTTAATTTTATTGAACTCCACCTCCAGCCGTTTTCCAAATGGGCTGGGTAATGATAGTGGTAAATTGGGCAAACATATTTGCTTCCATAATTACCGTGGCAGCATGTATGGAAATGTGGAAGGCTATACAGATAAATATTATAAGGTTTCCAAACCGGCAGAATGTATTGTGGCCAATTATAGAAATGTACAAAAAAGAGATACCGATTTTTATGGAGGCTATGTAATTTATTCAGGTGCCAGCAGGGAAACATTAAGTGACAGAAATATTGAAACACCCCTGGGGGCAGCATATAAAGAAGCCATCAGCGAACCTGGTATGTGGGGAGTGTATATGTACATGCAGGGCGAAACAATTGCAAAAGAAACCAATCATGTAAGGTTGAGCAAAGATGAAAAAGATCAATGGGGCATTCCATTACTCATCACCTCTGTTGGTTATGATGACAACGATGATAAAATGGTAAAAGATTTTTTAGAGCAGGGTAAGGCGATGATGGAAGCTGCAGGTGTAATAAATATCAGTACCAACGATAACAAGCAACCGCCGGGGTTAGACATTCATGAAATGGGTGGAGTAAGAATGGGTAAAGATCCGGCAACATCAATGTTGAATGAATTCAATCAGCTGCATCATTGCAAAAATGTTTTTGTAACCGATGGGGCCTGCATGACAAGTACCGGAAGCCAGAGCCCGTCAATTTTATACATGGCATTTACTGCAAGGGCAGTGAACCATGCAGTGGAAGAAATGAAAAAAGGAAATTTATAAAAACCCTGGCGGCGGTTTTATAAAATGATTATATTGAAAAAAATAAAATGAAAAGAAATTTTTTGAGACCAGCTTCAGTACATCAATGTAACATCGTTGTGTCACTCACTTGTACACTTATATCTTTATTGGGCAGGTTAAAATACAAACCAGCATTTTTACTTTTTACTTCTCACATCTTCAGCACAACAGAAGACATATTGCAACCCGGTAAATATTGATTACGGCTACACACCGCATCCGAGTTTTACAGAGTGGGGCAAACACAGGGCCACAGCAGATCCTGTGATTGTAAATTACAAAGGAGACTTTTATATGTTTACTACCAACCAGGGGGGTTATTGGTACAGCAGCGATATGCTCAACTGGAAATTTAATCAAAGAAGTTTTTTACATTCATGGAATAATACAAAAGACGATTTATGTGCACCGGCAGTTGGTATCATCGGCGATACGATGGTGGTTTTTGGCAGCACCTATACAAAAAACTTTACGTTGTGGGGAAGTACCAATCCTAAAGAAAACAAATGGTTTCCATTAGTTGATTCATTTGAAATTGGCGGATGGGACCCGGCATTCTTCACAGATGATGACGGCAGGTTTTACATGTACAATGGCAGCAGCAACAACTACCCTGTGTATGGTGTAGAACTTGACAGGAAAACATTTAAACCAAAAGGTACAAGAACGCCAATGTATATTTTACAAGACTGGCGTTATGGCTGGCAGCGGTTTGGTGAACACATGGACAATACTTTTTTAGATCCATTCATTGAAGGGGCATGGATGACAAAGCACAATGGCAAATATTATTTTCAGTACGGAGCACCGGGAACAGAAATGAGTGGCTATGCAGATGGTGTGGTTGTAAGTGATGGTCCTCTTTTTGAAGGTCGCCAGGTGATTCCGCAAAGTGATCCATATAGTTCTAAAATGGGCGGCTTCTCAAGAGGTGCAGGACATGGCGCTACATTCACAGATAATTTTAATAATTACTGGCATATCTCCACAAGTATCATTTGTGTAAAAAATACCTGGGAAAGAAGAATGGGAATATGGCCTGCCGGTTTTGATAAAGACGATGTGATGTGGTGCAACACTGCATTTGGTGATTATCCTTTGTACCTGCCAGCCTCCCCAAACCCCTCCAAAGGAGGGGCTTTAAAAGACCCTAAAACTCAAGAAAGTCTTTCAGCGACATCAGACTCTAAGAACCCCCCTTTGGGGGGCAGGGGGGTCTTCAGGCCTGAATGGTATTTACTGAATTATAAAAAACCTGTTACTGTTTCTTCAACATTAGCAAGTTTCTTTTCAAACAATGCAGTGGATGAAAGCATCAAAACATACTGGAGTGCAAAGACGGCTGATAAAGGCGAATGGATACAAACTGATTTGGGAAATGTATCAACAGTAAATGCGATACAAATAAATTATGCTGACCAGGATGCAGAATTTATTGGTAAGCAAACCAATATTTATCATCAATACAAATTGTATTCTTCGCTTGATGGAAAAAAATGGACGGTGCTGGTTGATAAAAGCAATAATAAAACAGATGTGCCGCATGAGTATGTAGAACTCTCAACACCTGTTCAGGCAAAATATATCAAGCTTGAAAATATCCACATGCCCACGGGTAAATTTGCCATCAGCGGGCTAAGGGTTTTTGGAAATGGCAATGGCGCAAAACCTTCTGCAGTAGGAAACCTAATTGTATTAAGAACAGAAAAAGACAAACGCAGCGCTTACATTAAATGGCAACCTGTAGATAATGCGTTTGCTTACAACCTGTATTATGGAACAGCGCCGGATAAATTATACAGTTGCATTATGATTTATGATTTTAATGAGTATTGGTTTAAAGCGATGGACAGGAATAAGACTTATTATTTTTCTATTGAATCAATAAATGAAAATGGGACAAGTGAAAAATATAAAACAATAAAAGTAGATTAAGTTGAGAAAACAATTAATGTTGATATGGAAGAAAAAATGTCTGGATATATTCCAAAGTACCGTCCCTCTCTTTTGGAGAGGGATAAGAGGGTGAGGCCGAAAATGGCGTAAGTGAAAAATATAAAACAATGAATGTAGAGTAATGAAAAAGCTGAAAATCATAATCGCATTTCTTTTTTTCTGGACAACAATTATTGCACAGGAAACAAAGCCTCCTTTCTATGACGACATTCAGGCTTTCAAAAGGCAAGACAGCATCAGTTTTCCTCCGAACAATGCCATATTGTTTGTTGGAAGTTCATCATTCAGAAAATGGAGAGATGTGCAGGATTATTTTCCCAAACATAAAATCATTAATCGTGGATTTGGTGGTTCCACACTGGTGGATATGATCCGTTATGCAAATGATATTATCATCCCATACCATGCAAAACAAATTGTAATTTATTGCGGAGAAAATGATTTGGCTTCATTTGATACAGTTACCGCACCGATTGGTTTAATCCGGTTTAAAAAATTATTTACAATCATCCGGAACAACAATCCTGCTGTTCCAATTATTTTTATTTCATTAAAGCCCAGCCCGAGCCGAAAACGATTGTGGCCTAAAATGATAAAAGCAAACCAGCTTATCAAGAATTACCTCAGCACAAAAAAGAAAACAGCCTTTATAGATGTTTATCATAAAATGTTCAATGCAGATGGAACAATCATGAAAGATATTTTTATTGAAGATAATCTGCACATAAACGCAAAAGGTTATCACATCTGGCAAAAAATAATAGAGCCTTATCTTGTTAAATGAATAGAATGAAAATAAAAATAATTACAGTTATTAGCTGCCTGTTTTATTGCTGCAGTATTGTGGCACAACAAAAGGCAAAGCTTGCATCCCCGGATGGCAGTATTGTTTTTTTATTCTCTTTACAAAAAAATAAACCGCAATATTCAGTTGTATACAACAAACAGCTGCTGATTCAAAACTCCTCACTCAATATTGTTTTTGATGATGGCAAGCCTTTTGAAAATTGTGTAATGAAACAGGCGACAAAGTTTTCTAATGGCGTTGACAATTATAAACTCGTTGTTGGTAAAACTTCTTCTGTTAATCAGCCGTATAAAAGGGCAGTTATCTTTTTGCAGGGGGCAAATTATATTGTAAATCTTGAAGTAAAAGCTTTCAATGATGGCTTTGCATTCCGCTATGTATTTCCAAAACAAAAAAACAAAATAAACTTCACTCTTTTAGAAGAACAGGCCCAATTCAATTTTGCAGGGAACCCTGTTGTAAAAGCATTGCAGCTTCCCAACTTTACCACATCACATGAAGGGCTTTATACAACTTCACCATTAAGTAAAATACAAAATGATACGTTGATGGATATGCCTGCATTGTTCCAGTTTCCAAACAATACTTTCATGGCAATTACAGAAGCTGCATTGCTGGATTATGCAGGAATGTATTTGATAAAAAGAAAAGGAATACTCACCAGCCAGTTGTCGCCATTGCCCACCCCTTTAGGGGACGGGGGCATAAAAGTAAAAGCAACACTGCCACACCCAAGTCCATGGCGGGTGATGCTGATAGGAAATCGTATCGGCACATTGATTGAATCAAATATACTTACAAGCCTTTGCCCACCACTTGCTTTAAAAGAAACAGGATGGATAAAAACGGGCACCACCACTTTCCCGTGGTGGAACGGAACAGTGATTCCTGATTCTGTTAAAGGCGGCAATAATTTTGAAACCAATAAATACTATATTGATTTTTGTGCAGCCAATAATATTTTATACCATACCGTGGTGGAGTATGGCGGGCATGAATGGTATACTAATGATGGCGAAGGTTATCAGCCGGGACGGCATTTTGATGTTACCAAACCTGTTGCAGGATTGGATATGAAACAGGTTTGTGATTATGCAAAATCTAAAGGTGTTGGTGTTAGAGTGTGGGTGCATTGGAAAACACTGTATCCAAAACTTGATACAGCATTTGCAGTTTTTGAAAAATGGGGATTGAGTGGAATGATGGTTGATTTTATGGACAGGGACGACCAGGAAATGGTAAACATCCAAACAGAAATTTTACAGAAAGCAGCAGCACATCATTTGCATATCCAGTTTCATGGCGCTTACAAATCAACGGGGCTGCACCGTACTTATCCGAATGAATTTACGAGAGAAGGCGCTATGAATTATGAGTATGATAAATGGGAAAAACTGGTAACGCCTGATGCAGACCTCAACATTGTTGTTACTAGAATGCTGGCTGGTTCTACCGATTATCATTTAGGGGGATTCAGGGCTGCAAATGAAAAAGATTTTATTCCTCAAAGCATTAAACCATTTGTAATCGGAACCCGTTGCCACATGCTCGCCATGTATGTAGTGCTGGAAAATTACCAGGGAATGATGTGTGATTACCCTGATGCATACATTGGCCAGCCAGGTTTTGAAGTATTGCAGCACATACCCACCACCTGGGATGAAACACATGTAACCGATGCAAAAATTGATGAGTATGTTTCAATAGCCCGCCGAAAAAAAGATGATTGGTATATTGGCTCTATTTCAAATCACAATGGCAGGGAATTAAATATCAATCTCAATTTTTTACCGGCAGGAAAATACACAGCTACAATTTACAGCGATGCTGAAGATGCAACGGTTAACCCTAATCATCTTACAAAACAAACAAGGGAGATTGATAATGCTTCAAAAATAAAAATATCAATATCACCGGGTGGTGGTAATATCATTATTTTGCATAAAAATTAAATAACTACAATTAAAAATAGAAACATGAAATCTACACTTTTACTGATTGCTGCATTTACCCTTACACAGTGGGTAAATGGCCAAAGCGTGCCTGATGCAAAAATGAAACCCTTCATTGATGTACTGATGAAGAAGATGACCATTGAAGAAAAAATCGGGCAATTAAATTTACCGGGCAGTGGCGATATTGTTACCGGCCAGGCATCCAGTTCTGATATTGGTAAAAAAATAAAAGATGGAAGTGTGGGTGGTTTGTTCAACATTAAATCAGTAGCTAAAATAAGAGCCGTACAAAAAGTAGCAGTAGAAGAAAGTCGCCTGAAAATTCCAATGATCTTTGGGATGGATGTGATACACGGATACGAAACAGTATTTCCAATTCCTTTGGGATTGAGTTGTACCTGGGATATGAAAGCCATTGAACGCAGTGCACAAATTGCCGCACAGGAAGCAAGTGCCGATGGCATCAACTGGACCTTTAGCCCGATGGTGGACATTGCCCGTGATCCACGATGGGGGCGTATTGCAGAAGGCAATGGGGAAGATGCATATCTCGGAGGAAAGATCGCTGCTGCAATGGTAAAAGGCTACCAGGGAAATGACCTTTCAAAAAATAATACCATCATGGCCTGTGTAAAACATTATGCCATGTATGGTGCTGCAGAAGCTGGAAGAGATTATAATACAACAGACATGAGCCGGGTAAGAATGTACAACGAATACCTGCCGCCATACAAAGCTGCGGTGGAAGCAGGGGCTGGAAGTATGATGGCATCATTCAATGAAGTAGATGGCATTCCGGCAACAGCCAGTAAATTTTTAATGACCGACGTGTTGAGAAAACAGTGGGGCTTTAAAGGGTTTGTGGTAACAGATTATACTGGCATCAATGAAATGGTTGATCATGGAATGGGAGATTTAAAAAAGGTTTCTTCTTTAGCAATGAATGCAGGCATTGATATGGACATGGTTGGCGAAGGATTTTTAACCACACTAAAAAAATCTATACAGGAAGGAAAAGTAACCACAGCACAAATTGATGCAGCCTGCAGAAGAATACTGGAAGCAAAATATAAATTAGGATTGTTTGATAATCCATACCGCTATTGCAATGAACAAAGGGCAGCAACAGAAATTTTTACAGAAGCCAACCGCAAAGAAGCAAGGGTTATTGCATCACAGAGTTTTGTTTTATTAAAAAATAAAAATAACACATTACCAATAAAAAAATCAGGCACCATCGCACTCATTGGCCCATTGGCAGATGCAAAAGAAAACATGCCCGGCACATGGGCAGTAGCTGCAAAGTTTGATAAAGCCATTTCATTATTTGAAGGGTTAAGGGCAGTGGCTGGTGATAAAGCAACCATCGTTTACGCAAAAGGAAGTAACCTCGATACAGATGCAAAGTTTGAAGAAAGAGCAGGTATGTTTGGAAAAGATTTTAAAAGAGACATGCGCCCTGCACAGGAAATAATTGATGAAGCAATAGCTGTTTCAAAAAATGCAGATGTGATAGTAGCGGCATTGGGCGAAAGTGCTGAGATGAGTGGGGAATGCAGCAGTCGCAGCAATATTGAAATTCCGCAGGTGCAAAAAGATCTGCTGGCAGCATTGCTGAAAACCGGCAAACCGGTTGTGCTGGTTTTATTTACCGGCAGGCCATTGGCAATAAAAAATGAAGATGCAACAGTGCCTGCAATTTTGAATGTATGGTTTGGTGGCAGCGAAGCCGGTTTTGCAATCGCAGATGTTTTATTTGGAGATGTAAATCCATCAGGAAAATTGAGTACTACGTTTCCACAAAATATTGGGCAGGTACCAATTTACTACAATCATAAAAATACAGGTCGCCCTTTGGAAGAAGGGAAATGGTTTCAAAAGTTTAGAAGTAATTATTTAGATGTAAGCAATGATCCGTTGTATCCTTTTGGATATGGTTTAAGCTATAGCAATTTTTATTACAGCGAAGTAAAACTCAGCAGCAACACTTTAAAAGCAGGACAGACAATTACTGCATCGGTTGTAGTAACCAACAACAGCAAAGTTGATGGAAAGGAAGTAGTGCAGTTATACACCCGTGATTTAGTAGGCAGCATCACCAGGCCGGAAAAAGAATAAAAACGGTTTCAAAAAATAGAATTGAAAGCAGGAGAAAGCAAAACAGTGGAGTTTAAAATTTCTGTGAATGATTTAAAATTTTATAACAGCGATTTAAAATTTGTTGCAGAACCCGGCGACTTTAAAGTATTCATTGGTGGCAACAGCCGTGATGTAAAAGAAGCATCATTCAAATTATTATAATTTTAATTTACTGCAGTTTAAAAAAAATATAAGATGAAAACAAAAGGTTTTTTTTCGTCATTACTTGTATCGGGTATCATCATGTTTTCATTTTCATGTTCCTGCTCAAAAAATTCAGGAGGTAGTACACCACCGGTGGTTGTTCCGGCAACCAATGAGGTGGATTTCTGGCTCACCACTGCCAGTCAGTCCTCCTTATTACAAAAGCAAACAGGCATACTTTCTTTTGGTACCACCAGCAATACAAGTCCTGTTATTGATGTTGACAGTACAGTAACTTATCAATCGGTAGATGGCTTTGGCTACACACTTACCGGCGGCAGTGCCACACTGATCAATCAATTAAATGCTGGCACCAAAGCAAGCCTGCTGCAGGAATTATTTGGCAACACCGGCAATGCCATCGGCGTAAGTTATTTACGCATCAGCATTGGAGCATCCGATTTAAACGCATCCGTTTTTAGTTATGATGATATGCCCGCCGGGCAAACAGATGTAAGTCTCAGTAATTTTAATTTGTCTCAGGATACCATTGATTTAATTCCATTGCTGAAAGAAATTTTAATCATCAATCCCAATATTAAAATACTTGGCTCACCCTGGAGCCCGCCAGTTTGGATGAAAGACAATGGAAGCTCAATGGGCGGCGGTTTGCTGCCGCAATATTATGCTGCATACGCCAACTACTTTGTAAAATATATCCAGGCCATGAAAGCAAAAGGCATCACGATTGATGCGGTTACACTGCAAAATGAACCACAGCATGGTGGTAACAATCCAAGCATGGTAATGTCTGCTTTGGAAGAAGCCAATTTTGTAAAAAATAATTTAGGCCCTGCATTTCAGTCAGCGGGCATCACTGCAAAAATTATTGTGTGGGATCACAATTGTGATAATCCAAATTATCCCATCACAGTCCTGAATGACCCTGCTGCAAGGGTTTTCATTGATGGCAGCGCCTTCCATTTATATGCCGGCGATATCAGCGCCCTTACTGCTGTTCACAACGCTTACGGAAATAAAAATCTTTATTTTACTGAAGAGTGGACAGGTGCTACAGGCAGCTTTGCAGGCGATTTTAAATGGCATATAAAAAATGTCATCATCGGTTCCATGCGTAACTGGAGCAGGAATGCGCTGGAGTGGAACCTGGCAAATGACCCTTCTTTCAATCCACACACACCCGGCGGTTGTACAGAATGCAAAGGCGCACTCACCATCAGCGGCAACAGCATCAGCCGCAATGTTGGTTATTATATTATAGCACAGGCGTCAAAATTTGTACCGGCAGGTTCAGTGCGTATCAGCAGCAGTTTGCCTTCCGGTTTATCAAATGCAGCATTTGTAACAGCAGCCGGAAAAAAAATATTGATTGTGCTGAATGATGCAGCCACAGCCTCTTCATTCAATATCAAGTACAAAGGAAAATGGGTGAATGTTTCATTGCCTGCATCAAGTGCAGGAACATTTGTGTGGTAAATTTTTTTTGATCCGGGCATTTGTTCTTTGCAGTATCATCGTTGCGTCGCACTCTTGTACAGCATACCAATATTCATCTTTTACCGGCAAATAGAAAATTAACCAATCAAAATAAAACAGCTTCTAAAAATACCAAACATGAAAAAACAAATGCTCCCATTGCTGCTGACAATATTTTTTGCGGCAGCAAACAATGTAGTAAAGGCACAGCAGGCAAAACAAAAAATATTTAGCACAGCCGGAAAAAAAATCCAGGTATATACCACTGCAGAAAATACCAGCCTAAAATTATCAGCTGCAGCAAACACAGTGGAATTTAAACAAATGGGGCAGCCGCTGGAAACACAGGTTTGCGTTTTTGTAGATCCCGGTAAAACCTTTCAAACATTTATTGGTATCGGTGCTGCATTAACAGATGCTTCTGCAGAAACCTATGCCAAACTTCCGGAGGCAAAACAAAAAGAAATACTCAAAGCCTACTTCGATAAAAAAGGGGGCATTGGTTATACAATTGGCAGAACCAATATCAACAGTTGTGATTTCAGCAGCAGCAGTTACACTTATGTTGCAGACAATGACAAAGCATTAAAAACTTTTGACATTGCACCCGACAGAAAATTTAAAATCCCTTTTATTAAAGCAGCAATGAAAGCAGCCGGCGGTAAGCTGAATTTGTTTGCAAGCCCCTGGAGCCCGCCCTCCTGGATGAAAGACAACAATGATGTACTGCATGGCGGACATTTAAAAAAAGATTACTACAGTACCTGGGCCAGCTACTTTACTAAGTTTATAAAAGCGTATGAAAAAGAAGGAATACCTGTGTGGGGCGTCACTATTCAAAATGAACCCATGGCCAAGCAGATATGGGAAAGCTGTATTTACACCGCAGAAGAAGAAAGAGATTTTTTAAAAAATAATTTGGGCCCAACAATGGAAAAGGAAGGCCTGAAAAATAAAAAAATTATTGTGTGGGATCACAACCGTGACCTGATGTTTCAACGGGCACAAACTTATTTTGATGATAAGGAAGCGGCTAAATATGCCTGGGGCATTGGCTTTCACTGGTATGAGAACTGGAGTGGCGGCGAGCCAATGTATGAAAATGTAAAACGTGTACATGAAGCATATCCCGATAAAAATATCCTGTTCACAGAAGGATGCGTAGAAAAATTTAGTACAGAAAGATTAACCGATTGGAAACTGGGAGAAAGATATGGCCGCAGCATGATCAATGATTTTAACAATGGCATGGGCGGCTTTACCGACTGGAATATTATACTGGATGAAACAGGCGGCCCTAATCATGTGGGTAATTTTTGTTTTGCGCCGGTGATAGCAGACACAAAAACCGGTGAGCTTATTTATACGAATGCATTCTATTACATTGGCCAGTTTTCAAAATTCATTCAGCCGGGGGCAAAACGCATTACCTGTGCAGCCAGCCGCAGCCAGTTATTAACCACCGCATTTAAAAATCCAGATGGAAAAATTGCAGTAGTGGTAATGAACCAGGGCGATGCAGCAACAACTTATTATTTATGGATAAAAGGGCAGGCAGCTGAGTTGAGTGCATTGCCACATTCTATTTCCACACTGGTATTTTAGTTTAAAAAAATTGCTGTCATGAAAAAAAATCTCTGCTGCTTTTCTGCCTCGTCTTTGTTGCCGCAGCCATCCAGGCGCAGGATTTATCATTGTATCAAAAAAAATATTTTATTCATAAGAATGATACGCTGCCTTACCGTTTGCTGTTGCCATTAAATTATGATGCCACCAAAAAATATCCACTCATACTTTTTTTGCATGGTTCAGGTGAAAGGGGCAGGGATAATGAAAGCCAGTTAGCACACGGAGCAGATTTATTTCTGAAAGACAGTGTAAGACAAAAATTTCCAGCTATCGTTTTGTTTCCACAATGCCCAGGAGAAAGTTTCTGGAGCAATGTAAAAAGAGATGTAACAAAAACTGGTGAAGACAGGCATGTTTTTCAAACCGGCGGCGAGCCTACAACTGCAATGGATTTGCTTCAGCAGCTGTTAAAGCAAATCATTCAAAATTATCCTGTTCAGAAAAAACAAATCTATGTTGGCGGCCTTTCCATAGGAGGCATGGGAACATTTGAAATTGTATGGCGTAATCCAAAATTATTTGCTGCTGCATTTCCAATATGTGGTGGTGCTGATGTTGGCTCGGCTACAAAATTTAATAAAGTACACTGGTGGATTTTTCATGGTGCAAAAGACGATGTGGTAATGCCACAATTTTCTCAACGCATTGTTAAGGCATTGGAACAAATAGATGCAGATGTAAAATTTACTTTGTATCCTGAAGCCAATCATAACAGTTGGGACAATGCATTTGCAGAACCAACTTTATTATCTTGGTTGTTTGTTCAGCATAAATAATATCTAAAATTTTTTATGATAAAAAAAATTGCCTTTTCAGCATTGCTGCTATTGTTACAACAGGGATTAATTGCCCAAAAAAAAACAATTAATCAAAAAGTAGATTCAGTTTTAAAACTGATGACACTGGATGAAAAGATCGGGCAGATGAACCAGTACAATGGCGATTGGGCTGCAACCGGTCCTATCACTAAAGATGGCGACAAACAAATGCAGATAAAAAATGGAATGGTGGGCAGCATGCTCAATGTAACTGGTGTGGGTCATACAAGAACTTTACAGCAGATTGCGATGCAGTCAAGAATGAAAATTCCATTGTTGTTTGGCCAGGATATAATTCATGGATACAGAACCATCTTTCCATTGCCGCTGGCAGAAGCAGCAAGCTGGGACCTGAAACTGATTGAACAATCTGCAAGAATAGCAGCAACAGAAGCCTCCGCCGCAGGCGTACACTGGACCTTTGCGCCGATGGTGGACATTGCCCGTGACCCACGCTGGGGCAGGGTTATGGAAGGTGCAGGAGAAGATACTTATCTCGGCAGTTTGATTGCAGCTGCAAGAGTGAAAGGTTTCCAGGGAAAGGGTTTGGGCAACACCGATGCAGTGATGGCTTGTGCCAAACATTTTGCTGCTTATGGTGCTGCCATTGGCGGAAGGGATTATAATTCTGTTGACATGAGTTTACGTCAATTAAACGAAATATACCTGCCGCCTTTTAAAGCAGCAGCAGATGCAGGCGCTGCCACATTCATGAATTCATTTAATGATTTAAATGGCATACCTGCCACCGGTAATAAATATTTGCAACGGGATATTTTAAAAGGCAAATGGAATTTCAAAGGATTTGTAGTAAGCGATTGGGGCAGTGTGGGTGAAATGATCAATCATGGTTTTGTAAAAAATAATTATGAAGCAGCGATGTCAGCTGCCAATGCCGGCAGCGATATGGATATGGAGAGCCGGAGCTACATTCAGCATCTTGCAAAACTGGTGAAAGAAGGCAAAGTAAAAATGGCGGTGATTGATGATGCAGTAAAAAGAATTTTAAAAAAGAAATTTGAAATGGGTTTGTTTGATGACCCTTATAAATTTTGCAATGAGCAAAGAGAAAAACAAGAATGGAACAACAGCAGTAATTTAAGTGCTTCAAGAGAGATTGCTAAAAAGAGTATGGTGTTATTGAAAAACAAAAACCAGTTATTGCCTCTATCAAAACAAACAAAAAATATTGCACTCATTGGCCCGTTTGTAAAAGCAATAAGGGATAATTTAGGTTTCTGGAGTTACAGCTGGCTCGATGATACAGCCAGGATAGTTACACTTTGGCAGGGAGTGCAAAGCAAAATAAGCAGCGATGTAAAACTCCTGTATGCAAAAGGCTGCAATATTAACGACAGCATAAAGGATGGATTTGAAGAAGCGGTTGCCATTGCAAAACAATCGGATGTAGTGATACTGAGTGTGGGTGAAGCCAGTAATATGACTGGCGAAGCAAAGAGCAGAAGCGATCTTCATTTGCCCGGCGTGCAGGAAGAATTAATTAAAGCAGTTGTTGCTGCCGGCAAACCGGTTATTGTTTTGATCAGCGCAGGAAGGCCGTTGGTATTTAACTGGACTGCCGATAATGTTCCGGCAATAGTATATACCTGGTGGTTGGGAACAGAAGCTGGCAATGCAATTGCTGATGTGTTGTTTGGTGATTACAATCCTTCCGGAAAATTACCTATCAGTTTTCCAAGAAGAGAAGGACAAATCCCTATTTATTATAATCATTACAACACCGGCCGCCCTGCCGCCAATGACAGTGATGTAAATTATGTTTCGGCTTATACCGATTTGGTCAACAGCCCAAAGTTTGCATTTGGTTACGGGCTTAGCTATACCCATTTTTCTTATGGCAATATTGAGCTGAACAAAGCCAGCATTAAGCCAGGCGAAAAACTAATGGTAAAAATAAATGTTGCCAACGACGGTAATTTTGATGGAGAAGAAACGGTGCAATTATACATCCGTGATTTATTTGGAACTGTGGTAAGGCCTGTAAAGGAATTAAAAGGATTTCAAAAACTATTTCTCAAAAAAGGAGAAAGCAAAATGGTCAGCTTCTCTCTGTCTGTGGATGACCTTCGTTTTTTCAATGATCAGCTGCAATACATTTATGAACCGGGAGATTTTAAAGTGTTTGTTGGCGGCAGTTCAGCAGATGTGAAGGAAGCAGATTTTAAATTGGTAAAATGATAAAGGCCGGCCAGGTTTAAGAACCACTTATTAACAACCAACCCCTAATTTTTTATTATCTTGAAACATTTAATTGCAATCTTTATCTTTGGCTCAAATAAAATGATATTATGAAGTTTATCGTGTCTTCTTCGGCTTTGCTAAAACAACTGCAACAGATCAACGGGGTTATCAATGCCAATACGGTGTTGCCAATACTGGAAGATTTCCTATTTGAAATTGAAAAAAATAAATTGACCGTAGTGGCCACCGACCTGGAAACGGTGATGAAAGTGCACCTCGATATTGAAGCCAAAGACAATGGCAAAGTGTGTATTCCTGCCAAAATATTAATGGACTCACTCAAGAATATTTCGGAACAACCGCTTACTTTTAATATTGACAAAAACTTTGGCGTAGAAATTACCAGCGACAATGGTAAGTATAAAGTAATGGGAGAAAATCCTGACAATTTTCCTAAAGAGCCTGCAGCGGATGATACCAATGCTTTCACGATGACTTCATCGGCACTGGTTACAGCCATCAACAAAAGTTTATTTGCGGTGAGCAATGATGATCTTCGTCCGGCTATGACGGGGGTATTTTTTGAACTGGATAAAAATGGTCTTACCTGTGTGGCAACAGATGCCCACCGCCTGGTGAAGTATAAAAGAACGGATGTAAAATGTCCAAAGACAGACACTTTCATTGCACCTAAAAAACCATTGAATTTATTAAAGAGTGCATTGCCTGATAACGATGATGAGCTGAACATTTCTTACAACAGCAACCACCTGTTTGTAAAACATGGCGGTACTGAATTGGTGTGCCGCCTGATTGATGCCCGTTTCCCCGATTACAAAGTGGTAATACCGGTGGATAATCCATATAAGCTTACGGTTAACAAAGCCGATTTTCAAAATGCCCTGCGACGGGTAAGTGTATTCAGTAACAAGAGTACCAACCAGGTGGCATTAAGCATCAGCGGCAGCGAACTGCAGCTGGCTGCACAGGATGTTGATTTTAGTTTTGAAGGAAACGAACGCATGGCCTGCCAGTATGATGGCGAAGATTTGCAGATTGCTTTCAATGCCAAATTTTTAATTGAAATGCTGAATGCAGCAGACACTCCCGAAATAAATATTGAATTGAGTACGCCTACTAAAGCAGGTATCATCAAGCCAACAGAGGTAGATGAAAATGAAGAACTGCTGATGCTCGTGATGCCGTTGATGTTGAATAATTAGCCCCCATCCCCTGAAGGGGGGTCAGGCAGGAGTATAATAATTTTATAATTCTATTTTTAAACAGGATTTACTTTTTAGTAAATCCTGTTTGTATTTTATTACATTGCGATAGGAATAAATTACTTCCCACAATTTTTTATCTATAATTATGAATTACGACATCAAAAAGATATTTTTTTTCATATTGCTTTCCCTGCCCTTTTCATTTGAATGTATAAGCCAGGTAAATTGGCTTGCTGTACATCAATCAAAATATGAAAAACTTTTTAAGTCTGGGGTTAATAGCATTGAAACAATTCGCCAAAACAAAATTTTAGAAGAAAAAATTTATGTTTTCACAAAGCCAAAAGATTCATTTATTCACTGTATAATTAATTATGATACGGCTGGATTTGTAAAATCTGCAGAACAGTATAAAGATGGATCAATTTTAAGCAGAGAAATTTTTTCATATAATGAAAGCGGACAAATAATAAAATCTGTACTTGATTATTTTAAGGGCAAATCCAAAATTATAATAAAGCAATATGAATATGACAGTTTGGGATCGGAAATTAAAAACTATGAATACAATGGTGATACAACAACGCTTACCGTTGTACAAAAAATATTTGTTGAAAGCGGTAATTATTTAGAGAGTTTAAGAAATTACAACGAACACGGGTTTAAGGTGGACGAAAGGGATTACCTGGATGAAAAAGGCAATGCTTATAAAATTGAAAAATTTGGTTTTTCTGCAAAGCCTGAATTTGATTTTATTTCTAATGATGAAAAGCGAAACAGTATAAAAATTACAAAAGGCGAAAAAAATCGGAAGCAATTTTTCCAGGAGTTTATTTATAACATTTACGGAAAATGCGAAAGTGTAACCACCGATATGAACCGGACTGTAATTGATGGAAACCCGGCAAACGAGGGCAATCCGAAAGATTTTTATAAAGATGGTATGATGAAAGAGGTTATATTTTTTAATGCCGATGGAACAATTTCAGAAAGGAAAAAATCATTTCAGGAAGATGCATTAATATACAGGCATTATTATAAACGGCTTTAATAGAAGTTAGTAATTATTGGGTTTTTCAAAATTGAGGTTGGCTTTATACAAATATTTGTGAGGTATGGAATTTTATTTTTCTTCATTTCTTTTCTTGAACTTACAGAACAAAATTTAACTTTTATGTTTCTTATCATTCTCGGCATTATCATTTTAATCGCCATCACCGTCATTGCAAAAAATAACCCTTCGCTTGCAAAGTTTGCAGGCATTGGCCGTTTGGCCGGGTTGCTGTTTATTTTATTGGGCATCACCACATCCTGTGTAAAACAAATTGATGCTGGTGAAGTGGGCGTAAAAGTATTGTTTGGAAGTATCCAGAATGACATCATGCTAAGCGGTCTGCATTTTATTAACCCTTTGCTGGATGTAAAAAAACTGGATGTAAAAACACAAAACTACACCATGAGTGGTGTGCATGACGAAGGCAATAAAGTAGGCGACGATGCCATCAGGGTGCTGACAAGTGATGGGCTGGAAGTAACAATAGACCTGACCGTTTTATACCGGGTGGTATCAACAGAAGCGCCCAAATTACTGAGGGAAACAGGCGATGATTTTAGGGATAAAATTGTACGTCCTATTACAAGAACCAAGATAAGAGACAATGCAGTGTATTACCAGGCGGTAGATTTGTTTGGTAATAAAAGAGATGAATTTCAGCAGCGCATTTATAAAAGTATTGAAGATGATTTTAGAAAAAGAGGGCTGATGCTGGAACAGTTGCTGGTAAGAAATATTACTTTGCCCAACTCGGTAAAAGCATCCATTGAATCGAAAATAAATGCAGAGCAGGATGCAAAGAAAATGGAGTTTGTATTGCAGAAAGAAAAGCAGGAAGCAGAAAGAAAAAGAGTGGAAGCACAGGGTATTGCCGATTATCAGCGGATCATCAACACCGGCCTTACCGATCAACAATTACAATACGAACAGATAAAAGCAATGAAAGAACTGGCACTGAGCCAGAATGCAAAAGTGATTGTGATGGGCAAAGGAAATACACCGTTGATTATTGATGGAAAGCAGTAAAGAAGTTGGTAGCCTTCTGTCATGTTGAGCAATGCCCGGCTGAGTTTGCTGAAGCCCTGTCGAAACACAGACAGAAGGCGGGAATAAAAAGCAAATTTCTCAAACAGAAAATCTCATCCTCTTCTTTTTTATCTGCTGCATAATTATAAATTCGGCAATTAATAAATTCAATCCCCAGCCCAGCCAGGCAATAATCCGGTACCTGTCCATCGGGCCAATATTGCTAAACTCTGCAAACAAAACTTTCCACATCCGCAGCGATAAAGCCGACAACGTCAGTGCATAGCTTCGGATCATAAATGCTTTGTGAGATACAAAATCTTTTTTGACAGCTTTGTACAAAGCCGTTGCAGTAAACAGCATCCACAAAACGGATAACAGCACAAATGCAACACGGGAGTAAAAACCACCATTGGCATAAAAACTCATTACCAATCCTGCCGGCCCGGTGATGCACAAAATATTTATTACATAAGCATAACCGAGCCGCCGGTGCAGCAATGGTTTTTCCTTTAGTAATTTTTTTGAAAACTGGGAGAAGCCCGCCATCAAAGCAAATATGCTGCTGAATACATGGATGAAAAAAGAAACCCTCCAAACATCAATATGGATATACTGCTGCTTGAGTTGTAAAAAAGCAATGTCCAGCCGCAGGGGTGTGTACAGCAAAACAATCTTCAGCATCAGCCAGCAAAAAAAAGCCAGCATGGTCAGCAAAATTATCCCTGCTATGTTTTTGAATGTTGGTTTCAATTGGCTAATTTGTACTAAACAAAAATATATGAAACGCAGTTATGTCTTTTCATTTCTTCTGTTAATATCACTGTTTGCCTGCAAGGCTAAAAATAATACTGCAGAAGAACCTACTGTTGCTGCTTCAAAAGAAACTCCTTCTGTTGCTGCAGTGGTAAATTTAATTGGTTCGTATGTCGGCAGTTTTGGTGATAATAAAATTACGGTGTTAATCACCAAAACCACCAAAGACAGTGTGGAAGGAAGATCGGTGGTAGGCGGTAATGACAGGGCTTTCAGCGGAATCATCACACAGGCTGTGGGTGTTTTTAATGTGGTGGCCAAAGAACCCGGCGGAGACCAGCACGACGGCACATTTAATTTTTCAATAGACAGCAAAACACCTGATGTAGTAAAGGGTTCATGGAAACCATACAACCCAACTGAAAAAATTACAGCCAAAGATTATACCCTGCACCGAAGGGCTTTTTCTTATTTACAAACTGTGGGAACTTTTCCAGAAGCATCTAAAAGATTATTGAAAGAAGCGGATGTAAATAATAGGTCGAAGGATGCATTGGAATTGATGCGGAATGAAATTTTTGCAAGGCATGGCTATTGTTTTAAAAAGAAATTGACAAGGGACCATTTTGAAAACAAAGACTGGTACATCCCCAACACGGCAGATGTAAAAAATGACCTGACAGCAATTGAAAGAAAAAATATTACCCTGATAAAAAAATATGAAAAATACGCCGAAGAATATGGCGACGAATTTGGAAGATAATCTGCAAATCATAACAATCATATAAATCCCCATCCGTATTATGGAGCTGGTAACTGTAAAAAGTTTTGACAATTATTTTTCTGCTAACATCATCTTAACCCGGTTGCAATCCGAAGGCATAGAATGTTATCTGAAAGATGAAAACACGGTCACGATAGATCCCATGCTGAGCAATGCAATAGGCGGAATAAAACTGGTAGTGAAAAAAGAAGATGAAGCCGGTGTGATAAAACTTTTACGAAGCTACCATATTCAATATATGCTCTCCGCCACCTGCCCGGACTGTGGCAGCAATAGTTTTGATCATGTAGCCAAGCCTGGCATTACCAATTATTTAACTGCAATATTAACCTGGATTTTTTCCAGCTATGCGGTTGCGCCTGACTATGTGTACCAGTGTGGCAATTGTGGTTATGAGTGTGAAACTTTACCAGATGTTGTGAATGAAAAAAACATGGATGCGTTTTAAACAATACGCTTTGTATTTTACTTGTTTGGATTTAATAAAGAATAAATAGCAGAATCTAAAAACTGTCCGTCGAAATAATAATTCTCTTTAAAATAAGCTTCTCTTACAAAATTATTTTTCTCTAATAATTTTATGGAAGCAGCATTAGCCGGGTTTACATTTGCTTCTACTGAATGAAGCTGCATTACACTAAAGCCATAATCCAGCACAACTCTGATTGCTTCCTGCATGATTCCTTTTTGAAAATATTCAGGGCTGAGCATGTAACCAATTTCGGCCCGGTGATTTTCTTTGTCTGTTTTCCAAAGGCCAATGGTACCAATTAATGCAGGATTATTGTTGAATGAAACACCCCAGGTAATGCCGTCATTGTTATCCAGACTGTCAGTAATTTTTTGAATAAATTGATTGGCTTCTTCAACTGATTTTAAAGGCGGCCTGTCAAGATATTTCATGACGGTTTTATCAGAACGTAAAAATAAAAATCCATTGGCATCCTCATTTGTAATCTTCCTTAAAATAAGGCGTTCGGTTTGTATAGCGGGGAAAGGATGGAAATTAAACTGCAGCATAAAGCAAAGATTGAAAATTAAATTTAAAAAATGATGATAGTTTTCATGGCATAAAAAAACCGAACGCTAAGTTTCGGTTTTTGTATAAAGTATGTTGGCTATCGCATTTACCCGTCATGTAATTTCCCCCTTCAGGGGATGTGGGTTAAAACTCTGCACTCTTAGGATACCTCGGAAAAGGAATTACATCCCGGATGTTTCCCATGCCCGTTACAAACTGTACCAGGCGCTCAAAGCCAAGCCCAAAACCAGCGTGAGGGCAGGCGCCAAATCTTCTTGTATCAAGATACCACCACAATTCTTCCGCAGGAATATTCAGGTCTTTCATTCTTTCCTCCAGCTTATCAAGGCGTTCTTCTCTTTGACTGCCACCAACAATTTCGCCAATACCCGGAGCTAAAATATCCATTGCTGCAACAGTTTTGCCATCATCATTCTGGCGCATGTAAAACGACTTGATGTCTTTTGGATAGTTGGTCAATATCACAGGTTTTTTAAAATGTTTTTCCACCAAATACCTTTCATGTTCGCTCTGCAGATCAACACCCCATTTATCAATCAGGTATTGAAATTTTTTCTTCTTATTGTGATTGCACTCTCTTAAAATTTCAATTGCTTCGGTGTAAGTGAGGCGTTCAAAATCATTGTTTACCACAAAATCTAATTTCTCCATCAAGCCCATTTCTGTCCGCTTATCCTGTGGCAATGATTTCTCTTCTTCTGCCAAACGCTGGGCTAAAAATTCAAGATCTTCTTTGTTATTATCAATTGCATATTTAATGATGTACTTAATAAATTCTTCTGCCAGGTTAGCATTGTCTTCCAGGTCATGAAAAGCCATCTCCGGCTCTATCATCCAGAATTCTGCCAGGTGCCTGGTGGTATTAGAATTCTCTGCCCTGAAGGTGGGACCGAATGTATAGATATCGCTGAAAGCCATTGCTGCCAGCTCGCCTTCCAGTTGTCCGCTTACCGTAAGGTTAGTACTGCGGCCAAAAAAATCTTCTTTAAAATTGATTGTGCCATCTTCATTTTTCGGAGCTGTTCCATCTACTGGTAAAGTTGTTACCCTAAACATTTCACCGGCACCTTCTGCATCACTTGCAGTGATGATGGGAGTGTGCAGATAAACAAAACCCTTATTATTAAAAAATTTGTGTACCGCAAAAGCCAGTGTATGACGAATGCGGAAAACAGCACCAAAAGTATTGGTTCTAAAACGCAAATGTGCAATCTCTCTTAAGTATTCAAGGCTGGGCCTGTTTTTTGACTGCAGCGGAAATTTTTCTGTATCGCAATCACCTAAAATTTCTATAGTCGCCGCTTTCAATTCTACTTTTTGTCCTTTGCCCAATGATTCAATCACTTCTCCCGTAGCTTTGATGCAAGCCCCGGTGGTAATGCGTTTCAGCGTAGCCTCGTCTAGCATGCCAAGACTTACCATTACCTGCAAATTATTATTGGTGCTGCCATCGTTCAATGCAATAAACTGGTTGTTGCGGAAGGTACGTACCCATCCCATTACAGTAGCTTCGTAGCCCAGTTGATCGCTTTCTAACAGCTCTTTTATTTTAATTCTTTTGTTGAACATACAACTGATTTTGTGGCTGCAAATATAACGGGGATTTAGTGGATTTGTATGATTGGGGCATATTGGTTAAACAGGATTAATTTGTGGTAGATTATCAAAGAGTAAAGTGAAACGAAGATTTCCCCGGATGGTCAATAAAGCCTGGCTGCATCTATTATTTTTGATTGCTTCCTGCAAACTGAAAAATCATTTTAATCATATCAATCATCCAAAATCCCCGTTACCTTCACAAAATGAAAATTGCCTTCTTCTCCACCAAATCCTACGACCGGGAATTTTTTGACCGCTATGTTTCCACTCATGAAATAATTTATTTTGAAGCGCCATTGGATGAACAAACTGTAAACCTGGCAACGGGTTGCAATGCAGTATGTGTATTTGTAAATGATAAATTGAATGAAGTTGTAATTACGGGATTAAAAAAATTAAATGTGCAGTTAATTGTATTGCGCTGTGCAGGTTTCAATAATGTAAACCTCGATGCAGCAAAATCCTGTGGCATAGCAGTGGCAAGGGTTCCAGCCTACTCACCACATGCGGTGGCAGAACATGCAGTGGCATTAATTTTAACGCTGAACCGTAAAACACATAAAGCTTATAATAGAATTAGGGAAGGAAATTTTTCTTTAGAAAGATTGACCGGTTTTGATTTGTATGGAAAAACGGTGGGGGTAATTGGCACCGGAAAAATTGGCCAGGCATTTTGTAATATCATGCTGGGCTTTGGCTGCAAAGTGCTGGCATTTGATTTAATCGTACATCAGCCAACGGCTGCAAAAGGTGTGGAGTATTTACCACTGATGGATATACTGCAGCAGTCTGATATTATTTCACTGCACTGCCCTTTGAATGAGCAGACAAAACAGATCATTAACGAACACAGCCTTTCGCTGATAAAAGAAGGTGGAATGCTGATTAATACCAGCAGGGGTGGATTGATTGACACCAAAGAAGTGGTGAAGGCTTTGAAGTCAGGAAGGATCGGCTACCTTGGACTGGATGTGTATGAGCAGGAAGAAAAATTATTCTTCAACGACCTGTCGGAAAATGTTATCCAGGACGATTTGATCATGCGGCTGCTTAGTTTCCCCAATGTTTTAATTACTTCTCACCAGGGTTTTTTTACTGAAGAGGCGCTGACGCAAATTGCACAAACAACCTTGCAAAACATTGATGAATTTGCGGCTGGTGTGCCTTTGAAGAATTTGGTGGTATAGATAAAAACCAATAAAAAGCCCCCAGCACCAGCCAAAGGGTCGAAATAAATTTATAGATTTGTAAAACAATTTATTAATTATGAAAGGCTTTTCATTACTGGTTGATAAAAAGAGCAAGAAAGAAATCCTGCAGATAGAGGTAAAGGAATTGGTAAAGAACCCTCAAAAATTTGAGGATATGCTGGATGTGCTGATTGCGGAAGAAAGAAAAAATGAAAAGAGTATTCCGTGGGAGCAGGCAAAAAAGCAGTTAAAGAAAGCCGGTAAGTTGTAGCTTCATTTGTAAATATATTTTCTGTGTCCAATCCTTGTAACTTCTATAATTTGAATTTCATCTTCAACTGAATAAATTATCCTGTAGTCTCCAACCCTGACCCTGTAAAGGTTTTCATCAGTACCCTTTAATTTTTTTACACCTGGCGGCCTTGGGTCTTGAGCAAGTTTATCTATGCTGTTTCTAATTTTTATCGCATAAGCTTTTGGAACTTTTTCAAGTTCTTTTAAGGCTGTAGGTTTAATGGATATATTGTACATTCTAAATGGTTTATCAAAGCTAAACATCTAATGCTGCAAGGAATTAAATGTGGTACAAAATTTAGTCATACTAATTAGGATTAAATAAGAAGCTGTTTGAGTTAATTATTTTTGATACCAGCTTTAGTTCTTTGTGGCGTCATCGTTGTGTCACTCCCTTGTACGGCATACCTTTTTTGAACTTTAATTATGCAATAGGATAAATATTTTAATTAACTCAAACAGCTTCTTAAACTTTCCGGCAGCTTCATTCTTCCCGGATGTACCAGTGGCTTTTGTTCAACGTTTGCAGCTGCCTTTATATAAGTGATCTTCTTTGCATCTGCCAGGCGGCAACTTGCTGTTTGTTCTGCTTGTATATCCAGTGAAAGTTGTGAAGGATTTATATCCGTGGGAACAAAGCGTTCATGGCTGGAACCAAATATCATTTTTTTTAGCTGCTGCAGTTCGTGTTCAAGCTTTTCAATTCTTAATTGTGATTGTTCGTAAAGAAGCTTGTAGTCTATGTTTACAGCGGTTTGCATGAGATGCAAAAATGCATTACCAGTGCGGATTTTACAACATATTTTATCAACAAACCGCAGCAGGCTGTTGATATCTTTTACGGTATTTTATGGCTTTCAAAGAGATGCCCTGCAAAATAAAATTGAGTTGGTCTGCAGTGATCTGCATACTGTGTTCCTCCAGGTTAAAAGCAGGAACTTCAAAGGTTCCTTTTTCCAGCCGGCGATAGAAAATCGTAAAACCTCCTTTCTCCCATACCAGCAATTTAATGTGGGTACGTGGCTTATTGATGAAGATAAATGCATCTCCATTCAAAACCTGCTTGTCCAGTTCATTGCGAATAATGCCGCAGAGGGAATTAAAACCTTTGCGCATATCTGTTTCTTTGCGGTACAGGTGGTACTGCCTGCTTGCTGCAGCAATTACAATGCTCATAATGAAGAAAGTTCTTTAAGATAAGCAGCAACTACCGGCTGATAAATTTTTATTCCACGTACTTCTGCAAATAATAATGCAGTTCCGGTACTCCTTTCATCAGTAATTTGTAAAGTTGTAAATCCAGTTACCTTGCTGTGTTTTTCTGGTTTTGTTTTATACCTGCTGCACCATTTGTGAAAGGTTGCTTTGCAAATGTTGTGGGTGGCGCAGAATGCCGGAATACCAACATTGCTTTTTTCAAATTCATCAAGAAGGGCATATATCTGTGCAGTGGTACGCCTTACCTTAACTGGCTTGTTTATTACTTTGCTCCATAACCTTTTTTGTTATGAGCAAAAGCTATGCAAGGATAAGGTTATGAATTAGGTGTAGTTGGCCGGAGGGATACGTATCATTAACTGTATTACTAATTGTCGACCTTTTATTTTACAAGAGTCAATAATAAGATGCATAAAAGTTACATGGTGTGATGTAGTTGATGAAGAAAAAAGTTTTTGACATTGTGGAAAACAATTAGCTACTACAGATTCACCCCGATATATTTGTAACAATGGAAAAAGAATATGCAAAGCAGAATGCAAATAATATCTCTGCAACAGTACAACCGGTGTATCAAAAAACAGCAACTACAATGATGCTGATACCCGTTGAAGGTTATATACAGGATGTAACAGAAATCAAAATGATGCTACGTATGTTATTGGAACAAAGAGATACTAAAATTGAAAAATCCGACCTTGTGGATATCAATGAAGCAAGTACGTTGCTCAATATCAGTACCTCTACTATTTACAAGATGACAGCTAAAAAAGAAATCCCATTTTTTAAAAGAGAAGGATCCAAAAAGTTGATTTTTTCCCGTTCCTGCCTAGAATTGTGGGTAAAAGAATCTCACACAACACCGATAAACCTGGTGGAAGAGTATTTACATAAAAATCAACGTGTTAGGAAATAGACAATAACCGGGTTTGTAGTATAATTGTAGTATAATTAAAAAGGGTTTCAAACTTAAAATGTCTGAAACCCTTTTCTATTGTGCTCCCCCTGCCCGACTTGAACGGGCGACCCTCTGATTAACAGACAAAATCTAGTCTGTTTCATTTCATTTCCATCTATTACATTTCATTGCATATTTGTTTGATTTTCAAACACCTATGCAACTTTTGCGTTTCAAACATAATCCATTTATAGCCATGTATTGCAGTAGATGTGGTGCAATTGTGGTGCAACTAAAAATTAAAAAAATGAAAAAAGCAACAGCAAATTTATTCCTTGATACAAGGAAGGAAAGTTCAAACAACAAGTATCCTGTGAAGCTCACAATTTATTTTCGTCCAGATAAAAAAAGGTATGGGATTGGAATTGACCTTACAAAAGACGAATGGGAGAAACTAAATGGAAAAAGATTGAAGGATGAGCAACTCAAAGAAAAGAAAATCAAATTAACGGCCTTAACTGATAAGGCAAACAAAGTTTTAGAAGGGTTAAAAGTATTTTCTTTTATTTCCTTTGAACGGGAGTTCTTTAACGCATCTGCAGGAAACACAGAAACGTCTATTGAGTATTGGTTTAATGATTATATCAGAATTCTAAATGGCCAAGATAGAATTGGTACCCGAATTTCCTATAAAACTACGCTTAATTCTTTGGAAAGTTATCAGAGTAAATTGAAACTTACCGACATTACCAAGGAGTTCCTGATGGAATATGAAACATACATGATAAGCCTGGGCAAGTCACAATCCACAATTGGAATTTATCTTCGTAACCTAAGAGCAATAATTAATGTTGCTATTAAAAAGGGTATTCTAACCAGAGATGAGTATCCATTCAATGGTTATCAAATTCCTACTGCAAGAAATATAAAAAAGTCACTTTCAGATGCCGAACTCCAAACATTATTGAACTATAAGCCAGAACTCAAGGCTCATATCCTAGCACATGATTTTTGGGTACTTAGTTATTTATGCAGTGGAATGAATTTTACAGATATTTTGCATTTAATACCAAATAATATAGATGGTAATTTTCTTTCCTTTATTAGGCAAAAAACAAAAAGAACCAAGAAAAGGGATTTGAGACCTATAAAAATACCGCTTCATCCAAGAGCAAAGGAAATAATTGAAAAGTGGAAGAATAAGGATGTTACAGCAGTGTTTTTGTTTCCGATTCTTGAGCCTGG
>JANLQY010000055.1:0-27714 GCA_031368105.1 Chitinophagaceae bacterium | reverse complement strand
AGAACATTTTCCTGGTTGCTAAATTTTAGAAGATTAGTAATGGATTACGAAAGAACAGCAGAGTCTGCAATTAGTTACATTTATATCGCAATGATGATGCTAATGGGGGAAAATTTTAATTAACTCAAACAGCTTCTAAGTTTGTTGTAACATTCTTTATGACACTGAAACAAAAAATATACAACCATTACCTGCAGGTAATAAATGATAAAGTGCAATCGCTGCAAAAAATATTAGCCGACCTGAAAGAAAGTGGAAGCAACGAAGCAAAAAGCACCGCCGGGGATAAACATGAAACAGCGCTGGCAATGCTGCAGATAGAACAGGCCAATACCCGTGGGCAGTTGAAAGAAGTGCTGGAACAAAAAGCTGCGTATGAAAAAATAAATCCACTGCTCTCTGCTGCCATCATTGTAAACGGCAGCCTCATCAAAACCAACTGGGGTTATTTATTTCTGAGCACTGCATTGGGCAAAGCAACAATTGAAGGAGTAACTGTTACGGCTCTTTCGCCACAATCGCCACTTGGTGGAAAGCTGCTGGGGTTAACAGTGACAGATACCGCCGAGGTTAATAATAACCGCTTTGTTATTGAAAGTATTGAATAAAAAAAACCGGCAGCATTTTCGCTGCCGGCAGGGAAGTAATAAAAAAAATTTCATAACAAAACCAGCTGAGGGATAGCTGGTATTAATTTATCTGAAAGCTTTTCATTAGCGGAATGTCTACAGTACGCAAAAGATCGTCATTCACTTTTTTTTTCAGCCCATCATAGCGGATACCATTTTCAATCGTCATGGCACCAGTAAAAAGTTGTATCTTTTTTGTTTGTACGATGACGGTCACACTTATAAAAATAATTGTGAGCAGTAATAATTTTTTTTTATAGTTTCCTGTTTTGCATTTTAAAGATTGGCGAGTAAAAATATTTGGATATACCCACCAATAATTATTTAGATCTTGTAAGAGGAAGAGGCATAAAACAGAAAACCCCACAATTGCTTGTGAGGTTTTGTGGGAGTTGACGGGTTCGAACCGCCGACCCTCTGCTTATAAGGCTGAAAATAGCTGGAAAGTAAACAGATAATATATAGACAACAAATTGGTTAAATCCTTTTCTGTAAAGGGTTTTGCATGTTAAATGCAGCGATTTATTTTGTTTTTTATGGAGTTTTAAATCACATTTGTTTCGGAATAAATACGTTTAAAATATAATTTCACAATATTATACAAACACCTGCAACAGCAATATTTATTGATAAATATCACCTAAAAGCAGGAGAAAAAAATAAAGTTTAAGACTGAACTTGAAGAGTGGCTAAAAAATAATGGTGTGTGTGCTGTTTCTTTAAGAGTGATTTTTGAAAGAAAAAAATATTATCCAACTCACTACAAATTAACCTCCACAAATATTGAAATCAGATGTTTGGTAAAAGGCTTACCTAAGCGGAAAAGAATTAAAGAAGAGTGTTGCTGTTTTTGAAAGCTACCGACATAATAAAAAATTTACCTGATAATCTTTATCAAAATGTGTAGTTATTTTTCCCAAACACATTTGCCATCAACAAAAGTTTTTTCCACCTGCAAACTATTGATTTCATTTGGTTGCAGGGCAAGGGGGTTTTTGTTGACCAAAATAAAATCTGCTTTCATTCCTGCTTTTAAAGAACCATAATCATTTGCAAAACTTATTTCTGCTGCTGTTGAAGTATATGCTTTTAATGCCTTTGCAATGGAGATGGTTTCATGCGCTGCAATAATATTCCCATCCATGTTTTTTCTTGTTACTGCAGCAGCAATTCCTGCAATGGGGTTAAAATTTTTTACCACAGGAGCATCAGATGAAAGGGCAACTTTGATTCCTGCATCAATTGCAGAAGCAACAGGATAGCACCTGTTTAAATATTCTTCATCCAGGGAGTTGATGAAATTTCTACCCAGTTCATATAAAAAAATTGTTTGCATACTGGCAGCAATTTTACTGGCAGCCATTCTTTGCAAATGATTTTTTTCAGGCAGACCAAGATGTTCTATACGGTTATTGATTTTTGGAAAAGAGTTATGCAATTCTTCATAAACACTAATCACAAAATCAATTGCTGCATCTCCAATGGCATGTGTGGCAATGGCAAGCCCATTCTCCATGCACTGTGTGCAGAGTTCTTTGTACTGTTTGTATTCAAGCCGCAGCAAACCTTTGCCCGTACTGTTTTTATAAGTGCATTTTAGTGCGGCAGTTTTTCCACTCAAGCCACCATCAGAAAAAAATTTTACTGTATTTACATTTAGAAAAGAGGATGAAAATTTCTGAGGAATGGGAAAAGGTTTTTCATCGCCATCGGGTAAAATAATTGGCAATGCATTCAGCCTGAATTTTAATTCACCTGCCTCATTCATTTCTTTGTAAGCCGCCAACAGCAAGGGCTCAACGGCAGGATCTGTTGCAGCAGTAATGCCATATTGCAGCATTTCTTCCTGTGCTGCATTCACCATTATTTTTAATTCTTCTTTTTTATAAGCTGGTATATGTTGTGTAATAAGTCCCAATGCCGTTTCAGCAAAAATGCCATTGGGTTTTCCATCTTCTCCCAAATACATCATTCCTCCGGCAGGCACTGTTGTATCTTTTGTGATATTGCATAGTTCCAGTGCCCTGCTGTTGCATACGCAAATATGTGCACAGGTTCGTGTCACCATAATTGGCCTTGTTGTACTTACTTTATCTAAATCATTTTTTGTGGGAAGTGTTGCATCTGTCCACAGCACTTCATTAAAACCACGGGCTGTAAGCCAACTGTTGTTTTTATTTTTTTTGTTTGAAGATGAAAGTGTCTCCAGCATTTCATCTTTTGATTTTGCAGAACGAACATCTAATAAAAATGTTTTCAGGTTGCCCACTTTCCAAACATGGATATGCGTATCATTAAAACCGGGCAATAATGTTTTACCTACGGCATCAATAATTTTTGTGTGGCTTTGTTGTAATGCAAGTATTTCTTCATTACTGCCAACAGCAATAATCTTCCCTTCATTTACTGCAATTGCAAAGGCAATTGGTTGATAAATGTTTTGAGTAATTACAGCAGCATTATGAATTATCAGTTGAGCCATTATAACGGTTTGGAAAAATGATGCGATGCTAATGTAAACCCTTTTTTCAAATATAACCGGTGTGCATCAAAACGGGTATAGCCAGAGTCAAGAGTAATACCTTTATATCCCTTTTCTTTTGCAAGCGCTGTTACATAGTCTAATAACATTCCTCCATAACCCTTTCCCCCTGCTTGCAGGTAAAGTGGAAAGGTCATCAATGTAAAAATGTTTGCCATTATATAAAAATTGTAAATACCTGAAACCTACAACAGCAGAGGCTTTGTCATCTTCTTCAATAAAAGCAAGCTGGTAGCCTTCATTCCTCATTTCTTTTACAGTATCAACAAAAAAAAGCGAATTAATATGTGGGCGCAAAGCAAGCATTGCATCCAGACATTTTAAAATATCTGTTTCTGTTTTTGCAATTTTAATTTCCATTTAGATAATTTTATCCATTCGCTTTTGCGATTGCATTTTCCAAAACCTTCAAGCCTTCTTCCAATTGTTCATCAGTAATTACAACCGGTGGTAACAGGCGGATACAATTGCTGAACAAGCCCGCCCTTATTAATATCACACCATTACTGATAGCATCTTTTATTACCGCCATAGCTGTTTCCATATCGGGTTCTTTGGTGTTCCGGTCTTTTACAAATTCAACTAACTGCATAGAGCCGGCACCACGTACATCACCAATACATTTATATTTTTCTTTCCAGCCATTCATGGTACTGTTTATTTTTTCTCCCACCGTTTTTGCCCTTTGTAAAAATGCCGTACTGTTTGCAATCTTAATTGCTTCAATAGCACCTACGCAAGCCACAGGGCTGCCGCCATAAGTGCCACCAACGCCGCCAAGATGTGGTGCATCCAATATTTCAGCTTTGCCAGTAATGGCACTGATAGGTAAACCTGCACCAATTGATTTTGCCATGCAAACAATATCAGGAACAATACCTGTATGTTCAATTGCAAGAAATTTTCCGGTTCGTCCGGCACCCGATTGTATTTCATCTACAATCATTACGATACCAAATTTATCACAGGTTTCTCTTATTTTTTGCAGAAAAGATGTAGGAATGGTGATGAATCCTCCTTCGCCCTGCACTGGCTCAATGATAATAGCAGCAAGTGCTTCAGGATCTACCTGTGCTATGAAAGCTGTTTCCATTTGCTTGATGCAATGCTGTTCATATTCAGTATCCGTCATCCCTTTTATTTTACGGTACATGTTGGGTGCAGGTATGCGATAGATATCGCTTACAAAACTTCCCATCCCTTTTTTAAACAACGCATATTTACTTGTTAAACTTAGTGTAAGTAATGTGCGGCCATGATAGCCGCCTTCAAAACAAAGCACTGCATTTCTTTTTGTATAATATTTCGCTGAGTTAATTGCATTCTCTACTGCTTCACTTCCTGAATTAGCCAGCAAGGTTTTTTTAGGAAAATCCCCGGGAGTAATACTGTTCAGCAATTCAGCCAATTCAACATAAGGCTCAATTGTTGTAACAAGTGTACAGCTATGGGTGTATTTATCCAATTGTTTTTTTACTGCATTTACCACTTTCTCATTACTGTGGCCAACATTCATCATACCTATGCCGCCGGCAAAATCAAGCAATACATTTCCATCTACATCATTTACAACTGCTCCATTTGCAGTGTCAATTACATATTCTGTTGATTTGGCAAGGCCAGAAGGCAAAGCATTTTTTCTGCGTTCTAAAATTACTTTACTCTTTGGCCCCGGAATTTCTGTTACTAAATTTATTGTTGTCATTTTATTTGTTTTGTCTCAACCCAAAAAGATTAAGAAGATTTATAAATAGGTTTATTTTTTTGCTATTTTAGTGAATGGTCGTTTCTGATTTTAAGATCATTTCAGCGCCTGCATTACCACAAGCAGGGTCGTTAAGGTAGTCTTTCATCAAACGTTTTATTTCAAACCCAACTTTTTTTTGTACTGAAACAGTGGGGTCAAAAAGTTCTCCGGTTTTTACTTTTTCATAATATTCATCCAGCCCCATGTTATTGCTGTGCTTGTAAAAACCACTGAGCATACCTACCATCATCTGGCCTTTTAACTCAAGTGCTTTACAGGTGAAATGCCTTGCTTTGTACAATTCTTTTGCAAGGCCTTTGCCACGATATGCTATGTCCACGCCCATGTCGAGACCGTATAACCAATCTCCCTGCGGATTATGTGTAGATAGCCAGCCGCCACCCATGATGTCAAAAAAACTGTGATGCGATGTGTCATTTTCATCTCTGTGATACTGCATGGTGGTAGTGGCAGCAATAATTTTTTCTTTATCTGCTATCACATACTGCCCTTCTGGAAACAGCTCCAGATGCCGCCTGTATTGAGGTGCATGTAATAGTTCTTCTTCGGCAAGATTGGGGAACACCAAATATTGCAGGGCTTCTAACTGTTCTGCATCTTCAGCTTTCATGTGCCGCAACAATAAACCATCCGGCAATAATTTTTCATTTTTCATTATTTCTTCTGCCATACACAATTTTTAATATTGTAAATTATTTAGAAGCTGGTTGAATTATTTATTTTTGATACCAACTAATATTTTCATGGCATCATCGTCCCCACAGTATTGTGGGATCCCTTCATCGGAATCCCTTTGAGGAACTTTTATTATGCAACTTGATAACTATTTTAAGTAGCAAAAACATTTTCTACATAGTATAACCCAACACTAAATATGCAATACAACTCAGCACAAATACAATCACCACATAAGGGAATTGGGAAAAACTATTATCAAGTGGGTTGCTTTCGCAACTTTGTGATGTAAGAATGGTGGCATCGCTAAATGGGCAGGCATTGGAACCCATAACACCGGCACTTACTACAGCGCCACAGTTCAACAAAACATTACTTCCAAGATGTCCGGCCAATGGTACTATCAATGGCAAAGCCACGGCATATAAACCCCATGACGAACCGGTGGTGATACTTATTAATGACAATGAAACAAAAACAGCCAATGGTAATATTTCTTTACTTACATAAGGTGTTACTCCATGAAGTACATATTCGGTTAAGCCCATCCGTTGGTTTATTTCTTTCAGCAAATAACTCATCATCAAAATGGCCAATGCAACTACCATACTATTTACTCCACTGAACATAGTTTCGCTTAACTGCTGAAAGTTGCCCACTTTCATAAAAAGATAATAAAGAAATGTAACTGCAACCGCAATGATTACTCCTTTCAATGCATCAATATCAAAGAATATAGTAGCCGCCAATGCTACCAGCATTGGTAAAACAAAATATATCATCTTTCCTTCTTTGTCATTATTCATAGGAGAAACATCTATGGAAGAAGATGAGCTAAAAACAGATGCAGTAAGGGAGCCGCCTGCTTCTGTCCGTTCACCTGCTATTTTTAATTTGCCAAACCAAGGTAATACGCCACTGGCAAATAAGGCAGCAACAATCACGGCTAAATAGCCATAGCAAACGAACGGAATCATTTTCCAATAAGTTTGCAAACCCTGTCCTTCAGGTGCTGCTTTAGCTACTACAAGTAATGCGCCGATATAAATTGTCCATGTACTTATTGGTGCAATTACACTCCATGTTGCAGCAGTTGCATTAACTATATACGCCAATTTTTCCCTTGGTATTTTAAAGGCATCTGTAATTTTTCTCATGGAAAGACCAACAGTTAATGCACTCAGATAATCATCTAAAAAAATGATAAGCCCCATTACCCATGTACCTATTAGTGCAGCTTTTTTTGTTTTGATATATTTCAATGCCCATTCTCCAAATTTTAATAACCCGCCACTCCGTACCATTAATGCAATAAGGGAACCGTATAAGCCGCATACCAATATCACCCATACAGAACCGCCATTGCTGGTATCGCCAATTACCTTTATTAATGTATCAACAAAATCAGTAAACACATTGGTACCAGTATAAAAACTTAAAATAATAAACCCAGCCAAACAACCAATCAGCAACGCCTCAAAAGAGGAACGCAAAACAATTGATGCTGCAATTACAATTAATGGTGGTAATAGGCAAAGTGCTCCGTAGTCCATGCTATTTTTATTTTGAATGTTGAATTGTATTTAGCTAACTGCAATCTTTAGTTTTAATTTTTATCCAATATTGCCGTGTTATAATTCAATATTTATTCCTACAGGATTCCTCCAATACTTATCAGTTTTTTTTCCATGTATTCATACAAGCCTTCGCTACCGCTCTCATGGCCTTGCCCGCTGTAGTTCCATCCGCCGAAAGGCAGTTCTGTTCCATGCGGCGTCCATTCGTTAATGCCCACCATTCCAAAATGTAATTGCTCCGAAGCAAGCATTGCCGTCCTTATATTATTGGTAAAAACATACGCCGCTAAACCATATTCTGTATCGTTCGCTTTTGCAATGGCATCATCAAACGAATCAAAAGAAAATAGTGGCAGCACGGGTCCAAAAATTTCATTGCGTGCTAATGAAGATGCCTGCGTTAAATTTCCAACAACTGATGGTGAGATAAAATAACCTTTCCCATTCGCTGATACTTCTCCACCAGTTAAAACTGTTGCACCTTCTGATTTTGCTTTTGTCAATAATTCCACCACACTCTGCTGTTGCTTTTGAGTAATCAAAGGCCCTAGGTTTACGCCTTCTTCAAAACCATTGCCCACTTTTAGTTGTGATACATATTTTGTAACCAGTTCACTAAACTGATTGTAAATATTTTTATGTATATAAAAACGTTGTGGGGCAATACACACTTGGCCATTATTCCTGAAACGTGCCGTAGATGCAGCTTTGGCAACGGCCTCCACATCCACATCATCAAAAATTATTACCGGTGCATTGCCGCCCAGTTCAAGAGAGAGTTTGGTGTGTGAACGGGAAGCGCCATCCATTAATATTTTTCCAACCCTTGTGCTTCCGGTAAAACTTATTTTTTTCACATGCGGATTATCCAGCATGGCCTGGCCAATTGATTTTGCATCACCAATCAGTACATTTAATACACCCTTTGGCAAACCAGCGGCGACTAATGCTTTTGCCAAATGTATCCCTGCATAGGGCGTGCTTTCCGAAGGCTTAGCCACCACCGTACACCCTGCTGCCAATGCGGCTGCCCATGCACGGGCAGGATTGTATGCAGGAAAATTCCATGCAGTAATTACAGCAATCACACCCATTGGTTGCCAGATGGTAAAACTGCGTTTGTCCGCCCTGTTAGTTGGGATTGTTTTTCCACTTGAACGTTTGCCTTCTTCTGCATACCATTCAAATAAATTGGCTGCAACCTGCCATTCGCCTTTTGCTTCTGCCAATGGTTTTCCACTTTCCATCACCATGTCTTTTGCAATGGCTTCCACATTTTCACGGATATATTCAGCCGCTTTTTTTAGAATAGCAGCTCTGGTATAGGGAGTGGTTTTACTCCATGTTGTAAAAGCCTTTTGTGCTGCTTCAATTGCAGCATGGCAATCTTTATCATTGCCATAACTGATGGTTTCAATCACTTCTTCGGTGGCGGGATTTATCAAATCAATTGTTCCTTTATCAATCGCTTCAACCCATTCTCCATTTATAAATTGCAGTGTATTCATAATTTTATTTTTTGAATTGGTTTGTTTAATTTAAGCCAGGGAAATTCATTTACCCTAAAATTTCTTTCAATCCATTTTCAATTATATCCAGCCCCTTGTTTAATAAACTTTCTTCAATCACCAGTGGGCTTAATATTCTGATTACATTTCCATTTACACCGGCACTAATTACAATCAATCCATTTTCGGCACAATACGCAATCAGTTTTTTGCAGGTGTCAGCATCTGGTTGATGTGGGTCATTATTTTTTATTAATTCAAAAGCCATCATCGCACCTAAGCCCCTAACGTCCCCGATAGCAGTAAACTTTTCTTTCATTTTATTAAAATGTACGCTCACTATGGCCCCTACTTTTTCTCCCAGTGCATTGATGTTGATTTCTTCCATGTATTTTATAGTTGCTATTGCTGCAGCACAACAAACAGGATTACCGGGGTATGTGCCCCCGATAGTAGATGGTTTGCAACTATCCATAATATCTGCTTTGCCAATCACACATCCAATAGGCATACCGCTGCCCATTGATTTTGCCCAGGTAGAAATATCAGGCACTACATCATAATGCTGATAGGCAGCCCATTTTCCTGTACGTCCAAAACCACTCTGTACTTCATCAAGGATAAGCATAATGCCATATCTGGTACATATTTCTCTTAGCCCATGTAAATATTTATTTGGAATAACATTAAAGCCACCTTCCCCTTGTACTGGTTCTAAAACAATTGCTGCCACTTGCTCTGAAGGCACATTAGTATGAAAAAAATTTTCCAGTTCACGAAGATATTTTTCAGAAAAATTATCCAGGCTAAGGCCATCACCGCAATGATAATAATCTGGATAAGGCATACGATATACTTCGGGAGCATAAGGACCACAACCAATTTTGTAACCCACTTTTGAAGTAAGTGTCATTGCCATCATAGTGCGGCCATGAAATCCGTTATCGTAACAGATAATGGCAGAACGGCCTGTTGCCTGTCTTGCAATTTTTATTGCGTTTTCAATACTCTCTGCACCGGAATTGGTGAGCATTACTTTTGTATTATCTCCATGTGGAAATAGTGTTGCTAATTTTTCTGCAAGCTGCATATACAAATCATAAGAGGCCACATTAAAACTACAGTGAATCATTTTCGCTGCTTGTTCCGCAATTGCTTTTACAACTGTCGGTGGGCAATGCCCTGCATTTACCACACCAATACCCCCTGCAAAATCAATCATCTCTTTTCCATCTGCATCGGTGATGATACTTCCGTTTGCACTTACTGCTGTAGATGGATTGAAGATGCCAATTGCATTGGGAACAAATTGTTTTCTTCTGTCTAATATTTTTTGTGAGTTATTCATATCGTTTATAGTGATGCTGCAATTGTTTTTGCATTTACAAATTCTAAAATTCCCTGTCTGCCAAGCTCTCTTCCATAGCCTGATTTTTTAATGCCGCCGAAAGGAAGCCTTGGGTCGCTCTTTACCAGTGAGTTGATGAAAACAGCCCCAGTGTTTATTTTTCGGGCAAGTGCAATTCCTTTGTCAATATCCTTTGTCCAGATACTTCCGCCTAAACCATATTGAGAATTGTTTGCCAATGCAATAGCTTCGGCTTCGTCTTTAGCAGTGATAACGGCGGCGAGTGGGCCAAAAGTTTCCTGCTCAAAAGCTGCCATACCTTTTTGTACATTCAGTAATAACGAAGGGGTAAAATTGCAATTATTCACTTCACCGCCAAACTGTAATTGAGCTCCCTGTTTTATGGACTGCTGCAATTGCTGCTGCAGGTTTTCCACCAGGTCTATCCTTGCCATCGGCCCTGTTGTTACATCTTTGTCGAAAGGGTTGCCCTGTTTAAAGTTTTTTATCAATTCATTTAGTTGATGAAGAAAGCTATCCATTGCATCCTGCAATACGATAAATCTTTTGGAACCAATACAGGATTGTCCTGCATTCAGCATTCTTGATTGTAATGCTACTGCTGCTGCATTTTTCATATCGGCATCTGGCAATACAATCAATGCGTCTGAACCGCCTAATTCAAGCAATGATTTTTTAATATTTTTTCCAGCCAGCGCTGCAACAGAACTTCCTGCTTTTTCGCTGCCAGTAAGCGTTACAGCCTGCACAATATTTGTTTCCAATAGTTTTTCTACCGCAAGTGTATCAATAATTAACGTTTGAAATACAGCTTTTGGCGCACCTGCTTCTATAAATATTTGCTCAATAATTTTGGCACAGCCACAAACGTTAGGTGCATGTTTTAATAACGTAACATTGCCTGCCATCAATGTTGGTGCGGCATAGCGGAATACTTGCCAGAAAGGGAAATTCCAGGGCATAATTGCAAGCACAGCACCAATAGGTTCGTAGCTTATAAAACTTTTTGCATAGCCAGCTTCTAATGATTCATCTTTTAAAAATGCTTCTGCATGTTCGGCATAATATTCACACACATAAGCACATTTTTCTACCTCTGCCTTTGCTTCGCCTATCACTTTTCCCATTTCGTTTGTGATGAGTGTGGCCAAAGCATCCCTGTCTCTTTTTAAAATTGCTGCTGCGTTTTTTAATACGGTTGTCCTCTGTAAAAAGGATGAGTTTTTCCATACAGCATAAGCTTCTTCAGCTGCCGCAATACTTTTATTGACAGCTATATCATCCATCAAAGGGTATTCTGCAATTGTTTCCTGCGTATATGGAAAGATGGATTTGAAAACCATTTTATTTTTTATTGTTTTTTGTTAATAAAATTTTTTCAGCTACCTGTTGAGCTGCTATTTTTCCTGTGGCTGCTGCTCCATTCATAAAGCCCTGGAATGGGCCACTTACATGTTCACCTGCAAAATAAATATTGCCAACAGGCATCGCTTCCCATCCTGCTATTGTACTGTATTGTCCTTTCTTAAATGATGTGTAGCCTGCTTTTGTAAAGGGTTGTTTTGCCCAGCAGAATTTTATATTTTTTCCTGTAAATGCTTTGTCTTCACCTGAATAAATTTTATTTAGAACAGGAATAAATTCAGCATTTAATTTTTTCTGTTTGTTTTGAAATATTTTATCTGAAAAATTGCCACCACCAAATACAGTGAAGCTGGATGGCTCATCAGATTGCATGTGGGTACTATCCCATCCGCAGCCAAAATTTTCATTGGTAAAAGTGTATCCCTGTCTGTTCTGTTTGCGCCAGGGTTTATTTGTAAAGCCCATTACATATTTGCTGCTGTTACCATAACCAAACTCATCAATGCACTTTCTTTTTTCAGCAGGCATTGGCACTTCCATTTTTATTTTACGGAGTACACTGAATGGCAATGCAAGGATTACAAAATCAGCTTTGATATTTACAGTTGTATTGTTACTCTTGAAACTTAGTTCATACTGATTATTAGTTTCCTTTATTTCAACCAATTGATGCCGCAGTTTTACATTGTCTTTTACCTTGTTGTAAATAGCATCCGTTAAGTGCTGGCTGCCACCTTTTATTTTATAAATTTCATGCTCACCATAAAATTCACCAGACTTATCCAGCATGATTAAAAAATTCAGTGCCGATTGTTCATCAATCTCCATTCCATATTCCCTGTTTAGCAGCACATCTAAATAATTATAGAGCCAGCCATTGATGCCCAAAGCCAGTAAATATTCTTTAATGGATTGTTTATCCAAATGCTCAAACTGTGCCGCATTTTTATATGTCAGTTCTTCAGGTATTGATGTAATGTCTTTTACCAATTGGTTTACATAAGGCTGTAGTGCATCTGTCAAATCTTTTTCTGTGTATGCCTTGCCATCAAAGTAGAGAGTTTCTTTTTGCAATGTATCTGTACGCAAATCATAAAATTCAAGATTGAGTTCCTTCACTAATTGTAAAATATCTTCATGATTAGCATCAATAAATTCACCACCAATATCAGTTGTAATATTTTCTCCAAAATAATTTTTCAAAGTAAACATCCTGCCGCCCACTCTGTTGCTTGCTTCATATACTGTTGATGCAAGCCCTAATTTTTTTAATTGATAAGCTGCATTTAAGCCAGCTATGCCAGCGCCAATGATTGCGATATTTTTCTTGTTTTTTAAATTATTTGCATTAAGCAAAGAAGGTATCAAAGCCATTCCTGTAGCGGTAATGGCAGTGTTACGCAAAAAAGTACGTCTGCTTTCTTGTCGCTGTTGCAAAAGCTTTCCCATTGCTGGATTATTTTTTGCAGCATGTGAAAAAGCATTTTCCAAAATCCTGCTAAATAAACTGTGTGGCATAATTTTTTTAGAATCCGGGGTTCTGTATTAATGCACCATTAGTTGCAGTAATTTCTCTTTGCGGTATTGGAAATACTGAGTTATTATTATCTACCCCCAGCACTTCACTTATTTTTTGAAACCGGGCTAAATCAAAAAAACGATGGCCTTCAAAATTTAATTCGGCCTTTCTTTCATCAAGTATTGCCTGCAAAAAAGAATTTTCATCAGGGACATCGATAGCTGTTAATGCTGCCATGCCTCTGTTTGTACGAAGTGTATTTAAAAAATTCAACCCGCCGCCTTCCAACTTTTTTGCTTCAGCCGCAATCAAATACATTTCAGCAATGCGGATGATATACGCAGGGTTATCCTTTGTTACTTCGCCACGGTATTTTTGTGTTCTGCCATCTGGTAAAATGCCTGCGTCATTGTTTACAAAATCTAATAAAGCACTACGCTTATCCCCAAGCCTTGTCTCAAAAAAAGTGTTCATACCCTGGCTGGCCAAAAAGAAAATCTCTGTACGCAATGCATCAGGCCTTACGTAAGTGCTGCCGTTAAATGCACTTTGATTTTGTGCATCAAAACTTAACTCAAAGATTGATTCTGATGAAAGCCTTCCGGAATAAATGGATAGAAAATTATCCGCATTCAATAATGTGTAAGTGCCATCATTAATCACTGCAGTTGCAAGTTCAGCAGCTTTTGTATAATCCTGCTGATACAGGTAAACCCTTGCCAGCATTGCTTTTACAAACATATCATTTGCATATTGTGCATTTAATGCCGAACCATTCAGCAGTGCGTCAGCATCATTCAAATCTTTTAAAATGGCAGTGTAAGTATTTGCAACAGAATTACGGGCAACAATATCAGCTGCTTTCTGCACAGTTGATATTACAGGAATTCCGTAAGGGGAAGTTTTATCCCAATGATAGCCAAACATTCTCAACGCATCAAAATGCACCATACCCCTGATGGCAAGTGTTTGTCCTTTGATAGTATTTTTTTCTTCAGCAGAAAGATTGGGGTCACTGATATTATCTATTACCTGCAATATTTCATTTGCATTGGCAATACATTTATACAATGCCAGGTACATTTTTTCAGTATATACATTGGAAGAAGTAATAGCATGAGCACCAATATCATTTAATGCAGGGATATCATACCCACCTGCTGTGCTTACATCACTATTCAAATCACTCATTAATGGATAATATGCTCCATAATAATCTCTTTGTTGTAAAGTATTATACAAGCCTGTAAGCGTCGACCTTAATCCATCTGCATTTTTAAATACCTGGTCTGTGGCTACGTCGGTAGGAGAATTGACATCTAATTTCTGGCAGGAAAATAGTATGGTGCCTGCAAAACAAAAAATGAAAATATTTTTTATTGAAAGTTTCATGATTTTTTCTTTTTATGGTTTAGAGGTTCAGGTTAAATCCAAAGGTGAAAGTTCTTGCAGGTGGGTAAGCTGCATAATCCACACCAGCTGTCCTGTCTATGTTTCCGCCATTGGAACTCACTTCCGGGTCAAAACCTTTGTATTTGGTAAACAACAATGCATTCTGCACCTGTGCATATACACGAAGACCAGTTAAAAACTTTAGTGATTTTTTGCCAAATGTGTACCCAACATTGATTGTTCTTATCCGGAAAAAGGATGCGTCCTCGACAAACATAGAAGAGTTTTCAATATAATTTTTGTTGACAAATGAAGCTCTTGGAATGTCTGTGACATCACCGGGTTTTTGCCATCTGTCTAATGCTGTGATGCCGTTATTGGCATACACCTGGTCAAGCCCGCCATTATTACTATAACCAAGTGTTTGCCATACCGGGCGAATTAAATTATATACTTTATTGCCCACACTAAATTGAGTGGCAATCATTACATCAAAATTTTTGTAGCGGAAATTATTAGTGAGGCCGCCAAAAAAATTGGGCCTGGCATGTCCTAAAATTTGTGCATCGTTATCATCAATAACACCATCTTTATTCAAGTCTTCAAATTTTGCGTCACCGGTTTGTGTATCAACGCCGAGAAATTTTATTCCCCAAAAACTTCCCACAGTTTCTCCCACTCTTAAAATATGAGTTGGGTTCAAATCACTAAAGGCACTTAACAACTGGTTGTTTATCGGCGTTTTTAGCAATGTGTTTTTTTGAAAAGTGATATTGAAATTTGTTGTCCAGCGAAAATTTTTATTATTAATATTTCTGCTGGTTACATTAAATTCAAAACCTTTATCTTCCACTTCTCCTCCATTGGTAAGTATAGTGGCAAAGCCGGTAGTGCCGGCAACCGGAACATAGTTTAATAAGTCGGTTCTCCTGTTTACAAAATAATCTGATGAGCCGCTGATGATACCATTCCACAGTTCAAAATCAATACCGAAATTAAGGCCTTTGTTTTTTTGCCAGGTAAGATTTGGGTCTGTTATTAATTTGGGTTTAAGTCCTGATTGGCCATTGTAAATTGCAGGCTGCCAAAGTGGTTTATTTTGATAATCACCAATTTCCTGGTCACCGGTAAAACCATAGCTGGCCCTAAGTTTTAGTGCTGTTATAGTTTTACTGTCTTTCATAAATTTTTCCCTGTTGATATTCCAGCCAAGGCTTGCAGATGGAAAATACCCCCATTGGTTTCCTTTATTAAAACGAGATGAACCATCTGCACGGAAAGTAACACTGAGCAAATATTTCCCATCATAATCATAATTGACTCTTGTTAAATAAGAATGCAGCCTGTTGTTACCACCTGGAAGTACAGGGGTTCTTGTAATGATTGCCGCCACGGATACATCCGATAAGTTACTGCCTAAAGGAAAGCCCTGCCCTGCAGTTGCATTTCGATCGGATGTGGTTCCCTGTTGCGTAAAGCCGGCGAGGATGCCAAGTGAATGTTTGTCATAGGATTTTTGAAAACTTAAAATGTTTTCATTTAACCAGGTAGTGCCGGAAAAATTTGCCTTCGTTGCCCTTCCACCAACTGGTGCACCATCTGTAGTGATGGGGGATAAAAATAATTTGTCGGTTAGAGAGGAATAATCAGCGCTCCAGGATGTTTTGAATTTTAATATGGAACTTATTTTATACTCTGCAAATAAAGAACCGAGAAAGCGGTAACCATCGGTTGTACCATTTATTTCATGTGCAGATTTTACAGGATTATCAGATAGCCAACTTGCCTGGTAATCTTCAAATTTTGAATAATTACCATTGTGGTCATATACTGGCATCAGCGGCGATGCACCAATGGCATTGGTAACAATCCCACTGTAAGTGTCATCATTAAAGCTTCGTCTGTTAAGACTTTTAGACACCGAAAGGTTGGTTCCAACAGTTAGTTTGTCATTTATATTGTGGTCAATATTTACACGGGCATTCATTCTTTTAAAATAATTTTCTATCACAATACCCTGCTGATTAAAATAACTCCCACTGATATAAAAACGTGTTTTGTCATTACCCCCTTTTATGTTCAGTTCATAATTATTGATGGGTGCAGTACGCATTATTTCATCCAACCAAACTGTATTTACGCCTGTGTTTGCAGAATAATGCAAAGGGTCTGTAAGTACAGACGGGTCAAAGCCTGCACCAAATACATTAGGGTCGGCATTATAAAGATTAAGATCATTTTTACGGGCTTCCTCTATCAAATTAACAAACTGGGTACTGTTTAAAAATTTTAATTTTTTGGCCACTTGCTGAAAGCCGGTGTACATATTAAATCCAATTTGTGATTTTCCTGTTTTACCTTTTTTAGTGGTAACCAGTACCACACCATTGGATGCCCTTGAACCATATATAGCTGCGGATGAAGCATCTTTTAAAATTTCTATTGACTCAATATCATCCGGGTTAATATCTGAAATGGAACTAACATTTTGCCCCTGCCCAATTTCTTCGCCAGTAGTATTAAAAGATGTGGAAAGCGAAGAGTTACTTTCGCTCAGCATTGGTATTCCATCAACTACATACAAAGGATTCTGTGCACCACGAATACTTACCAACAAACCTGCGCCTGGCGTACCTGATGGCGATGTAACATTGATGCCTGATAATTTCCCCTGAATGCTGCTGGCAAGATTGGTAACGGGCTGTTGTTTAAAATCTTTGTTCCCGATAGACGCTACAGCTCCTGTAAGATTTGATTTTTTTTGTGTACCGTAACCCACCACCACTACATCTGCCAACTGACTGGCAGACTCCTGCATTAGCACAATAATATTTTCTTCCCCGTTTACATTTACAGTTTTCGTTTTGAAACCTACGGAAGAAAATTCAAACGTATTACTGCTCCCGGAAACCGGGATAGAAAAACTTCCATCGGTTAATGTAAACGTTCCTGTTGTTTTACCTTTTGCATTTACAGAAACACCCTGTAGTGGGTTACCCTGGGCATCTTTTACAATCCCTTTTAAGGTGCCAGTTTGACCTTTTACCGAAGCAGGGAGGATAGCAAATACGATAAGTATTTTTGCAAAAAAATGAAGTACCCTTTTGTTTACCATTGTGTGATTTTTAGCAGTGAAGTTTTTTGATTGATCAAAAGTAGTAAATGTCATCTGTGTAAAATAACTGTCAAATATTTTTTTTAAATTTTATAAATTGTTGATTATCATTATAAAATTTAAGTCAAATTTTAGTACATTTGAAATTCATTTGACTGCTCTTTAAAACCAGTTTTTTTACTGAGGGCTAAATGGGAATATCAACATAAAAAAGCAGCATGTTACTAAATGAAAAAGTAAAAAAGGCTTTGGAGCATCACCCACAAGTGTTGGCTACTTTGCAAAATGGAAAAATTAATACAGACTGGAGCCAATTTACCCGTACACATTTTAATAATGTAGCAAAGCTTATCAATAAAAAAATTACCCAGGAAGTAATCAAAAACCCGGAGTTGGTAGAGCGCTTTTTAGTAATTGGAAAACTAAAAATAGAAAAAGAAATATTTAACCTTAGAAAGAAAAGCATACCTGATTTTATCACTCATCTCAATAGCTTCAGCCCTTACCAGGTTTATAACTGGATTAGTGGGAAAACTCTGCAGAGCTACTGGAATGGCGGTGACGCAAAGGAAATAAAATTGAATGCACTTTTTGTTTTTTTACAAATCCCTTTCAGTAAGTGGGGCGAATGTATGAACGGAGAAAAAACTGTAACAGCTCCATCAGATATGTTTTTTGAAACAGCCAAATCATCAATGGCAGTGGTGAAAAAATATTTCACAGGCAATTATTTTTTATATTACCAAAAAACAGATGGAAGCCGCAATATTGTGAAAACCCCTTTTGTGCTAAAAGAAGATACCAGTGGAGAAGTAATCATACAGTCGATTTCTGAAGGGCACCGCTACATGGGCAGGGTGATGAGTGTAAGGGATGGCTGCCTGTACATTAACTGCCAGAACCTTGATTTTGAAGAAATGGAGCAGTATATTTTCAATATCGGGCTCGAAACTAAACCGGAAGTTTTATTTGGGGTATCCACAACTGTAAGTGTTAAAGACAGACTGGCAATTGGGTTGAAAAATATTTTGGTAAAACAAAAAAATATTGACATGGGGTTTGCTACTATTACAGAAAAAGAAATTCCATTCGATACAAAATATACTGAAAGAACAGAAGAAGCTGTGATAGTGCAATACCTGAAACAAAACGGCAACAATGTGATTATGTCGAGGAGCTGTAGCGATTTGGAGGAGATGGAGTGGAATTGAGAGGGAATTTAATATGGCTTATCTTAAAAATCCGCATAAAAGATAATTTTCTGTAAAGGGCATCCATAAAATATCAGACATCAAGCTAAAGCTGCAAGGGTAAGCGTTTATCAATTTACACAGTTACTTAACTCTTATGTCGGAAAGGGTAAAAATAGAAAAGGGCTTCATCGGCTGAAACCCTTTACTGTATTTAAGTGGGAGTTGACGGGTTCGAACCGCCGACCCTCTGCTTGTAAGGCAGATGCTCTGAACCAGCTGAGCTAAACTCCCTTTTTATTTTCGGATGGCAAAGATAAGGGTAAAAGTTTTTCAGCAAATTTTTTTATTGAAAATATCTCAGGTGCTGCAGACTGCAATCAGTAATAAATAAAAAGGACTGGCCTATTTATCAAGCCAGTCCTGTGTTTGCAGTAATACCTGCAACTGCAGGCCAATTGATTTCTTTTACAATTTGGCCCGTAGTGTAATTGCAAAATTTCTTCCGGGGGCACTTAAGCCGCATGCAAAAACCCGGTAATATTTATCAAATATATTTTCCACTGCAAATTGAACAGTTGCATATTTATTAACACGGTAAGCAGTTCTTATGTTGGCTGTCATCCAGGAAGGGCTGTAGCCATTTATTTTATCTGCACTGTATAACTGGTTATCTTCTCCCCGGAGATTGTAGTTAGTAGAATCTTTTGTTCCATTGTACAGCGCAAAAATTTCACCGGTAAATTTTCCAAAATTTGCCAACACACTGGTTTTACCAAACAATGGTGCCACATGATCCAAAGGATAATTTTTAGGATTCTCTTTTATCCTGCCATGGGTATAGTTTATTACAGAAGAAAAAGAAAAATGATTGTTTATTTCGGATCCAATATTTGCACTGAGCCCCCATACATACGCCGAATTTTTATTTATCACAGTTACCACATTGCTCACTGTGCCATCGTAAGTGATGGTGGAAGATCCGTTAAAAGTTGAAAAATCTGTACTGAGTGCATCATGATAATCAGTGTACCAAACGGAGGCACCAGCCTGGAATTTGCTTTGTATAGTTTTGGATATACTCAATTCATAATTAATAGTTTTTTCAGGTTTGATATTTGGATTGGGTACAATAAGGGTGCCTCCGCCACTTTCAAAAACTTTCGACATGTCATCCACATTGGGAGTACGAAAGCCGGTAGATACCAATGCTGCAATTTTCCATCCTGCGGCAGGAAGTAATATCAACCCAATATTTCCGGTTACAGAAGTAGCTGATTGTGTTATATCATCATACGGAAAAGGGAAAAAAATTTTATTATTAAATTTTGAATACAAGCGGTTATGGGTAACCCTTAAACCGGCATTGCCAATTATCTTTTCAGAAAATTTATATAAACCTGTTGCATAAGCGGCATACGATTGGGTATTGCTTCCACCATCTGGATACCTTGTGTCGAGTGGAGTTTTAACTCCTGTTGTTATATTTTCTGCATAGGCACTGGAGTTTGCTTTGTTGTAAGTTATTTCAGCGCCATATCCCAATTCCAGCTTGTCAATTTTTTTTGCAAAATCTGCATTCAGGCTTACAATATTGAGTTTTTCTATTCTGTTGTTAAGCTTTGTACTTCTGTAATTACGGTTGTGCCTGCTTTCCTCTACCTGCTGATAGGCGGTTGTTATTTGTGCCTTGTCATACATTCCGGATGCAGGTAAATTAATTGCCCAGGCTGCCAGTAAACGCTTTTGAGGGCCATAATACCATTTAGCACTTTTTGCTATTCCGGCACCGTTGGTTTCTGTAAGCCTGTCGTACCGGTAAATATTAGAAGAAGTGGAATATTGAAAGTTCAGTACATGTTCTGTCTTGCCAGTCACAAATAAAAACTTCTGCAAGAAATCATATTGTTTATAACCAGTCTGTACCTGTTTATTTGGATTGCTGTTCTTTATCATCGAGTCAACGCCATTGACTTGGTCTACATAAAAACTCCTTTTGCCCCAATCAGGAAATTTACTGTAATAAGAACCGCCTTGTTTCTGATCTCCAAAATCGGAAAATGTAAAACTGGTAAGTGAAGCAATATTTTTCCCACCTGCATTTATATCAGCATGTCCTGTTTTTTCATTGTATGCAGAGGAGTACCTTACGAATGCATTTCCTGAAACAATTGTTTTGCCTGCAGTTCCGGAAAGCTCCGGTTTCTTTGTATAAAAACTAATTACCCCACCCAGTGCATCGCTGCCATACATCACGGAAGATGGCCCAAAAAGAACTTCCATTTTATCGAGTATAGTATTGTCCATGGTAATAACATTTTGTAAATGCCCACCCCTGAAGATGGCATTATTCATTCTCACACCATCTACCACCAGCAGTACTTTGTTGGCTTCAAAGCCACGGATAATGGGGCTTCCGCCACCTAGCTGGCTTTTTTGTAAGAGTACATTGCCGGTATGTGTCAGTAATTCTGCAGAAGTTTGCTGGTTATAAAAAGCTATTTTTTTTGCATTCACAGTTAACACCTGTTGAGCCACATATTTTTTATGTTCTGCAAACCGGGTAGCAGAAATGGTGATTTCATTTAAATTAATTTCTCCCAGGCTGCTATCTCGGATAAGGTCTTTTTTTTGTTGTGCATTTGTACATACAGCAATGCAAAGCAATGCCAAAAGCAGTTGTATATTTTTCATGAAAATGTAAGTTTGGTATGATTAAATTAGTAAGTCACCCTTAGGCAGTAAGGGTAAATAAAAGAGAAAGGAAAATCAAAGAAGGCGTGGGGGAGGAGTTGTAATTTCGCAGGATAAATTGCAGATTGAATCCTGGTAATTTTTCCAGGATTGTTTTGTGGTAATGAAAAAGGCAGTATCGAAATTTATTTCAGTTGGGTGCTGACAGGCGATAAAGAATAATATCAGCAGAGAATGATTTGTTGGAGCAGCATTGTCGTTGTTATTATTATATTCCTGTGATTTTTTTTTGAGCTCTTTTTCTTCAATGTCAAATAATCCAGCTACCATAATCTTGTTTCCATTAAGAGTAATTTTTTTTATATCAAATGGTTCGCCGTTGATCAGTATTTCTTTATTTTTTTTTAACCATATTACAGCAGCGGCATCCAGTATGACTGTTTGTAAATTTTCCTGCTCCAGTTTTTCCTCCATCTGCTGCTCAATGATGGTTTTTTCTATTGTAGTATAAACAGTAAAAAACAATGGCATAGTTACCAGGAAAAGTAAAAAAAATATTATGGTGTTTTTTTATGCATCTGTTTTCTTTCCGGAGCTTAGGAAAAAATATTTTTCAAATGTAAATACATTTCAACAAAAGGCAATTCAATTATTGTTTCCGTTTTAATATTGACAACCTTATAATGTATTAATAAATAAGCCGGTCAGCGAAGGGCTAACCGGCTTTATATATTCATTAGGGATGTAAAATTATTTACTGTTTATCAGTAAAGTTTGTACCTGCTTTTCTTTGTTGGTATCAATAATCTCCAGTTGGTATGCACCCCTGCTGATAAGTGTTGGCAGGTTAATGATATGATTGCTGCTGCCGCCTGCATGTTCAATGATCTTTGAAAATACAGCTTGCCCTGCAGCACTTAACAATCTAATTGCATACCTGCCTTTTGCTTCATTGGAAAACTGCAGGTTGATGATACTGCCTTCAACAGGATTGGGCGAAATTGTAATGGATGGTTTTACATTGCCCATCATCACTTTCACTATGCTGCTGTATTTTATTTCGCCATTAATTCCAATGCTTTTTATTCTGTAAAAAACTGTTCCGGTTAAAGTGGTTGCATCCAGCCAATTGTAAGTAAGATCATTGTTGGTGTTGCCTTGTGCGGTTACTGTTCCGGCAGTTATAAAGCTTCTTCCATCCGCAGAGCGTTCCACTTCGTAATGTTGTATGCCCCTTTCGCCTGCTACTTTCCATTCCACTCTTATATCACTGTTTTGTTTTGTTGCAGCGATGCTGATGAAACTTACCGGCAGTGGGCCTGATTGTGTAAATACAATCCTGAACCTGTTGGCAGCAGCTGAAGCGGCGTTGGCATCAACAGTAAAGTTTACAATAGCAGTGCCTGCAAGGTCAAGCGTTGTATTCGTTTTTAAGTAAGCATCTTCAAGCACAGCAATTAACCCGGCTGTGTTTATATTACCTGCAATAAATTCAAGCCTGTACGATTGTTGCTGCAGGTTCCACATCCTGAACTGTATGCTGTCACTGCTGTTCACAGGTTGTCTTCCTTCAATGGCCATAATTTTGGCATCTTTTTCAATGGCAAAGTTTTCACCGGGATTGCTAAGTTTAAGTGCATCATCTCCATCAAACGCATTTGAATATGCGGCATCAAATACCACAGCATTGGCATCTTTCATTACAGTGCCATCTGCATTCAGCAGCCTGCTGTCTAATTTTATTATTGAAGAAGGAGTAGCCGGACGCAAACCAAGACCATTACCGCCTGCTCTTTTACTGCTTTCTTTAAGTGTAAGTGTGCCGCTGCTATTATCTGTTTGTGCAAAAAATGCCTGGCCGCTTTCTATCATGGTATTGGGCTGCCCCAGCACATAGCTGCCACCATTGATCAAACAATTAAAACTGTTGGTGCTGCTAAAAGTTTGATATACGCCAAGGCTGGTACCATTTTGTTTTTTTGAATCCCAGATATAAAATAAGTTGCTAACGCCTCCTGTACGGGTAAGGCCTGTAAAGTCTATTGCAGAAGGATAGAGGTTGGGTATTAATGTGAAACCATTGGCACCGGCATTGATCACCTGGTTGCCGGTGTACACATTTCCACGGGTACGCAGGGTAGTGGCCGAGGAGTTATCAATTGCACCTGTTATGCCTTTGCTTCTTTCTCCACGTATGTACAGGAAGTATGCTTTTTTATCATCAATGGCATTGTTAGTATTGCTTACGCCACCCCAGCCTGCACCATTCCAGTATAGCATGGCTGGTTTCTGAGTTACATTGTCAAAGCCTGCTGCCTGTACAGCAGCCAAAGTTCCGGTACCAGTTATCTGTGTGCCATAGCCCGGTAAATTATTACTCAATGGATTTGGATTGACATCGCCTTCCTGCCATGCCTGCCTGATGGTTTGCCCGGTGCCGTAAGTTGGTACTGATAACAATCTCCAGGAACGGAAATTATTGTTGGGTATGTAGCGTTCTACTGTAACCGGGCCGGTAATATAATTTCCTGCCGCATCGCCTTCGGTAATACTGGCTGTTTTGGTAGCAGTACTGCTTAGTACAAGGTCGCCGCTATAAGTATATAACCTTCCTTTGGTTGGTACAATGCTATTGGTGATAATTAATTTATTCAGTAATTGCATTACGCCAAATCCCCCAAATGTGTAATTGTATGTAAGGTTAGCCAGTGTATTGCTTATGCCATCGTTTGACTGATCCATTAGGATGGAGCCGCTGCCAGCGTTTTGGTACACAAGGCTGGAAGTGGGTGAACCTTTGAATACAGCGCCATACGATGACTCACCATTCATTGAAAGTGTATGCCCATTCAAATCAATGGTGGCACCATAAATGGAAATGAGTTTGAATACCGAAGCATCTGCTGTTAGCTGCGGCTGATTGGTAACAACGGGTACGTTTACAATAGTGATGCCGGTTGGCACCTGGTTGCAATCCCAGTTAGCAGGGTCTTGCCAGTTGCTGGATACAAAACCATTCCAGTTGCAATTGTTTGGCACTACATCAATCAAGCCATCACAGTTATCATCAATACCATTGGTAAGGTTTTCTATTGCACCGGGGTTAACCGCTGCATTGTTATCATTACAATCTGCGCCGCCGCCATTGTTGAGTACATAGCCTGATGGAGGGGTGAAAGAACCGGCATTGCAGGTAACCAATTGATAAAGGCTGAAATCTGTGTAGCCGTCTCCATCCCTGTCAATGTATGCATAGGTTGGCTGCACATTATCATCCACTATTCCATTGCAATCATTGTCTAAACCATCGCAAAGTTCCTGTGCGCCGGGGTGAACGGTTGAGTGTGTATCATCGCAGTCAGTGCTGTCAGTTACATACCAGTAACCATCATAATTTCCGGGGTAAAAGAAGTCTGTTCTTGATACAGCCGGGTCGCCATAACCATCATTATCGCTGTCACGGAAAAGTTTTCTTGTGTCTATTAATCCATCGCAGTTATCATCAATGCCGTTGCCGAATATTTCTGCTGCTCCGGGGTGTACGACTGCGTCAGCATCGTTACAATCGCCGTTGTTGCTTACATAGCCAGGATGGTTTGCATCGCAGGTTTGTAGGGTAACAAGTGGGTCGCCATAACCATCGCCGTCTGTATCGGCATAGTAGGTGATGGGCTGGTCGTCTGCCACTCCATTGCAATCTTCATCAATGCCATTGTTGCAAATATCTACAGCACCGGGGTGGATGTTGGGATTGTTATCATCACAATCTGAATTATCAAGTACATAGCCAGTATGGTCTATGCCACAAATATAACTGCTGGCATTTGTGTTGCCATAACCATCGCCGTCCACATCAGCATAATATAATGTGCCCCCTAAAATGGTGTTGTCGTTGTCATTGCAATCCTGAAACCGTGTGCCATCGTAATGATACCAGTGTAATGGCAAAGTTGCGCCGAAACAGCCAGACTGGGTGCTGCCGTAAAAACCATCTTCATCATTATCAATATAAAATAAACCGCCTTGCCACAAGGTGTTGTCATTGTCATTGCAATCATTACCTAATGGGTTTGTAATATATCCGGTGGGAACAGTCAAAGTACTGCCTACGCATGCTGGAATAACATCGCCATAATTGCCATATCCATCACCATCATTATCCCTGTAAAAAGTAACAGATTGCCATACGGTATTATCATTGTCGTTGCAATCATTTCCAAGCGTGGTAAGTGTATAACCTGCAGGCAGTGTATTGCCATAGCAGATATAATCCGCACTTCCCCAATATCCATCGCCATCGCCGTCATAATACAAGTATGCCTGCTGCCAAACTGTGGCATCATTATCATTGCAATCGCCTGAAGTAAGCGAATAACCAAGTGGTGGTGTATTAGCATCCACTGCACATACAAAGGCTGTATTGAAATTACCATAACCATCATGGTCAGCATCTATGTAAAAAAGAAATTCCTGGTGTATCGCTGCATTGTTATCATTGCAATCGCCAACTGGTATTACAGTGGATGTGTAGCCAGCACCGGGGCTGCCGGTGCTGCATGCAAACACTGAAGATGCTGCATAGCCATCGCCATCTGCATCAAGGTACCAGGCAATAATATTTGTGTTTACTGTTACCGTTAAGCTGTTGCTGGTAACGGAAGCAGGGCTTGCACAGGCGGCATTGCTTGTAAGCACACAGCTTACCACATCGTTGTTATTAAAACTACTGTACGTAAATGATGGCGAATTGCTTCCTGCATTTACATTGTTTATTTTCCATTGATACATGGGGGCTGCACCTCCATTAACAGGGATGGCACTAAAGGTTAGTGCGCTGCCTGCACATACCGGGAGTGAACCTGCAGTAAGTGCAATGCTTACAGAAGGTGTAACGGATGGTATGACAGAAGCAGTAATGCTGTTGCTGGTGTCAACTGAAAAAGAAAGGCAGGTTACATGGGCATTAAGTATGCAGTCAACAACATCTCCATCGTTAAGAACAGTGCTGGTATAGGTAGCATTGTTAGCGGCAATAACATCAGCTCCATTTAGCCGCCATTGATAGCCGGGATTACTGCCACCATTGGTGATAGTAGCTGTAAAGGTAACTGGGGTGCTGGGGCAAACGCTGCCCGCAGGTGAAGCTGTGATATTAATTGACGGCGCTACGGTGCTTGTGCATGAGTTGGTAAGAATACGGGCAACACCACCAACCGCATAACCGTCATAAATCTGGATACCTCCGATAATAATTTTCCCATCCTGCTGAATAGCCATATCAAAGCCAGTGTTGCCATTACCTGTATTGGGTGGGTAAAATGATGCATCCACTGTTCCATCTGTATTTAATCTTTCAATGTGGTCTGCATTACCAACGATACGCCCAACTATAATTTTCCCGTCTGCTTGCATTACGCTGCCTACGAAATTATTTTGAGGATAGTTGATAAAACCTGCATCTACACTGCCGTCTGCATTAAGCCTTGTTGTTCCACCGCTCCATGTTATAATTAATTTGCCATCGGGCTGCAGAAGCACATTCCCAATAACACTGTTAGTATCTGTAATGGGAACTTCAAAAGCCATATCTAAAGTACCATCAGCATTCAGCCTCGCCATAGCGTATCTTGGAATACCCAGCACGGTCTCAAACGAGCCTGCTATAATAATTTTACCATCGCTTTGAACAAAGGTTTGCATTAGAATATCTGGTTCAACTGAAATAAAGCCCCCGCTAAAACTTGCATCGGCACTGCCATCGGTATTTAACCGGTATAATCTGGAGTAAGGAATCTGGTTAATAAGTCCGTAAGCATAAAACAGGATTTTACCATCCGGCTGTACACTTATTCCCCTTACTTCATCACTGCCAGATTGTATTTCTGCCGGGGTGTTAAAGCCTGCATCTGTGCTGCCATCAGTATTCAGCCTTTTTAACACATTTCTTGTGCTTCCTGGCAATTGAGAAATAGTGCCACCAACAAGTATTTTACCATCTGCCTGTACAGCAACACTATAAGCACTGCTCATATCTAAATTAAAATCAGCACTGGTATTAAAACCTACGTCTAAGCTGCCATCGGTATTTAACCTTGCAAGCCCATGGTTTGCCACTCCGTTGTAAGAAGTAAAAATCCCCCCAACAATTATTTTGCCATCAGGTTGTAATGATATTGTTCTGACACGTTCACCCGGAGAGAAGCCGGTTCCACTGTTAAATGTTACATCCAGCATCCCCGGCTGTGCATATCCTGCCTGTGGCAGCAAAGCAATAAAGCAAAAAATAAAGGCGCTGATGATGGCGAAAAACTTTTTCATAATTGTAAGTTGATGGTAAAATAGTGTGCTTGTTGATGTATGCTAAAAGAGTT
>JANLQY010000046.1:0-22660 GCA_031368105.1 Chitinophagaceae bacterium | reverse complement strand
TGTTGGAGACCTGAGGGCACCCAATCTAACAGGTACAGCTACGCCTAATTTCTCCATCCAGGGTATTAATATCAATACGGGTGCCAGCATCAATGTTAATATTTATTACAACAGCGTATGGTTGTCTGCAACTGCATCTTTAACCACCAATTTTGGCACCGTAGCTCTATATACCAGTACAGGCCCCATACTTGACCTGCGAAATAACATACTGGTGAACGTGAGTACGCCAAGAGGTACTGGTCGTACTGTTGCTTATCAGAGAAACAGTACTACAATTGGCACCTACGCTGCAACCTCTAACAACAATCTTTTTTATGCAGGATCACCCAGCGCTTCCAACCTGATTTTTTATGATGGCACCAACAGTAGCCAAACACTATCGGCTTTTCAAACACTGGTTACCCCCAGGGATAACCTGTCCGTTTCCATCAACCCAGCGTTTTTGAGTACGGTTGGTTCCAATGCCAATTTTTTACATATAGACCCCACTATATCTTCTTTAATAGAAAGTGGCGGCGCACAGATATTAGGTTATGTGGATGATTTTGATGCTTTGGGCACCAGACCTGCCGGTGGTTATCCATTACCGCTACAGGTAAATGGTGGCGGCACAGCCCCGGATATTGGCGCAGATGAGTACGATGGCAAGCCTTTGACCAATTATACCTGGAATGGAAATTTCAGCAATAGCTGGAACCTCAACACCAACTGGACACCCAATGGCATACCCGGTGCATCTGATGCTGTGACATTAACCAATGGCGCACCCAATAACCTTGTGCTGGCTTCTTCGGTTACGGTAGCTGGCATTACTTTTAATGGAGCAGGCAGTTTCTTTACCATCAATGCAGGGGCATCAATAACTGTAACGGGTTCTGTAACCTATACTGCTGGCAGTGGTGCCTGGGATTGTGCCAGCACTTTTACCATGTCTTCTGCCATTGCACAATCTATTCCGCCAATGAATTTTGGCAACCTCATTGTATCAGGCGGGGCAAGGACTTTTGTGAGTGCGGCCACTACAGGTATCTGCGGAAATTATACACCCGGCACCTCAACAACTGCAACAGGAAGTACGGTGCAATTTAATGGCACTACTGCCCAATCCATGACCGCCACCTGCAATTTTGCAACACTTAATATTACTAATACATCTGCAACTGTAACTTCCAACGGCAGCCTTACCGTAGCCACTGCATTGAACATAAACGCCACTGCTATTTTAGTAGAAGCTGTTGGAGTCAACACACTTACTATTTCTGGTGCAACAGTAAATGTGAATGGTACGCTCCGCAATTCATCCAGCAATGATATTGCGCAGGCAGGCGCCACCGTTACTGTTGGTGCCAACGGTACTTATGATCATAACAGGAATGGTGCTAATGGTCTTTTGATTGCATCATGGTCAGTAGGCTCTAACTGCTTAATTTCTGGAGTTACTGCCACCGCACCTGTAACAAACCTGGGTCAGGCATTTTCTGATTTCACCTGGAATTGTGCACAGACGGGTTCTGTAAATTTCAACATTTCAACGTTTTCAATTGGACGGGATTTTACAGTGCAGAATACTGGTGGGTTTAATCTTGGACTTTCTCAAAATACTATTTTAACCATGACAGTGGGTCGAAATATGTCAATATCAGGTTCAAGTTTTGTAGTAGAAACGATTGGTACTGCTAATTCCAGCGTAACAGTTTCTGGCAATCTTTCTATATCAGGCGGAGGATTCACACTTGCTAATAGTGCTTCATCAGGCGGTACTGTTTCTTTAAGTGTAACCGGTACTGTGAGTAACACTTCCTCCAGCGGCACATCGCTGGTGCTTACTGCCAGCAGCAAGGCCGCTACTATGACCATTGGTAATGGGTATTCTCAAAATAATACACCAGGTACAGTTTCGTTTGTTCAAGGTACTGGTGCAGGGACAATGAATATCACTGGTGGTGATTTTACATTAACAGCCGGAAATTTTTATTTGAATAATGCTACTACAGGCACCGGCGTTGCTGCTCTTAACCACAGCAATGCATCAGGTAATTTCAATGTCAATGGGGGCACACTCAATCCCATTAATCAAGCGTCCGGCACACCAACTGCAAGGCCAACGATTACCATTTCAGGTAATTTTGTTCAAACAAATGGCAATATCGATTTTGCACCTAATGGAAATTTTGCCGGGCTGAACCCTGTTGGTGAGATATTGGTGGCAAAGAATTTTACACGTTCAGGTGCCGGGCCTAATGGATATATAAGAAATACATTAGGTATTAATAACGCACAGATTACATTTAACGGGATTACTCAAACTTATAATACGACTGGCTTGGGTGCTAATTTTACCTATACTAATATTGTCATTAACAATACCAGTTCGGTAACCATGTCTTCTGACATTACTCTTTCCAATACAACGACGCCGGCGCAAACCGTTACCGTTAATGGTACGCTGACATGTGGAACAAACACCGTCACAGGAGTTGTAAATACCTCCACCGCATTTGTTGTGAATGGTACCCTTTCTATGGGTTCTCCCAATGGTATTACGACCACACCGACTGCTTCAGGAAATATTCAAACAGGTACAAGAACATTTAATACAACGGCCAATTATATTTATGCCGGTGCAGCCAACCAGGTTACAGGTTCAGGATTGCCGGCAACAGTGGGCAGCCTTACGATTGCCAATACAGGAATTTCACCAAACAATGTAGTTACGTTAACCAATACACTAACAGTAACCAATGCCATCACTTTGACCTCTGGTATTCTGGATTTAACAACATTGAATATTACTGTGGGAAATACCAGCGGCGGCAGCACCACTACTTATGTAAGAACCAGCAGCACCGGACAAATGAAAAGAGTGGTAGGTGCCAGCGCCACATTTTTCCCTGTTGGCAATTCCGCTTACAATCCCATTACATTAAATAATTCAGGCATTTCTGATACTTATGGGATTCGGGTGTCAGATGGCGCAGTGGCTACGGCCAACAATCCAAACAAATGTGTAAACAGAAGATGGTTTGTAGCAGAAGCAGTAAGCGGCAACAGTAATTTATCGGTGGTATCTCAATATAATACAGGCGAAGAAGCGGTTAACTTTAACGCAGGTACAACACCTTATATTGGTTTTTACAATGGGAGTTTATGGAGTCAGCAGGCAGCAACGCTTGCAGGGGGCAATCCATTTACTTTTACTTCCAATACCAACTTCAATCTTGCTGCACTCAACCTGACAGCAGCAAGCACCTATTATTTTGCAGATGGAAAAGACGATGCCTTTACCTGTTCCAGCGCACCCACCATCACCAGTTTTACACCCACCACTGCTTATACGGGTGATATGATAACAGTTACAGGTACCAACCTTAGTGGAATTACGTCTGCAACTTTTGGCGGGGTTACTGCCACCATCAATTCCACTTCACCCACTTCAGCATCGATTACTGTTGGTGCCGGTGCCAATGGAAATCTTTTTGTGGCTTCTGGTGCAGGCTGTTATGTTACGAGCGGTGGTACGCTTACGTATAGCGGTTACATCTCTGCACAAACAGGCAACTGGAGTGTGGGCAGCACCTGGCGGGGAGGGAATGTCCCGGTGACATTGAATGCTGTTACCATAAATACTGCACATAATGTAACGGTTGATGCACTGGCAAACCCAAGTACATTAATAATAAATGCAACCGGCACCCTTACCGGCAGTGATGATACCAAACAGATGTATCTTGGTTCAACAGGCACAGGTACCATTACCAATAACGGAACCATTACACTTGCTTCTTCCTTGGTTACAACTGCACCAGCCTGGCTGGTTTGCGGCACATTAATAAATGGCAATGGCTCCATATTCAATAATAATTGCGGCAATGCAGGTGCAGTGGCTGTTACCACTTTTACACTTAATAGTGGTAGCACTTATAATCACAATGCTGTTGGCAGCAGCCTCAATGGAGCAATTGCAGATTTTCCAGGTTTAACAGGCGGAGCCAATATTACCATTAACAGCAACGCCACTGTTAATATTACTAAGTGGGCACAAAACAACGCAACAGGTCCAAATGCACTTCCAACAATAGCTGGCGGACAATGGGGCAACCTCACTATCAATATCACCGGACAAACTTATCTCGGTTCATGGCAAAACAGTGGCGGCATTGCCAATGCTACTTCTTTGTCTGTTGCCAATACCGGCGGGTTTGATTTCAGGCTTACAACAATGAATGGTAGCGCCTATACCGCAAATATTGGAACCATCAATGTTTCAGGAACAGGGATATTGTCAGTTATCAATGGAGGAAGCAGCGGTAGCAATAGTGCAACTGTGAACATATCAGGAAATGTAAATATTTCCGGCGGCAGTATGACACTCACTGGCGGGGCAACAGGAAACAATTTTACCACTGGCACCAATAATCTGAATATTTCGGGTAACCTGAATATAACAGGTGGTACCTTATTTGGCTTAAGGGGAAGCGCTGTCACAGTTACCTATGGTAACAATACAAATAATATCAATGTTACTGGCAATACTTCCCTTACAAATGGCAGCATTAATTTCGGTTCTTTCACTTCCTATACAGTCGCAAATACACAAACTGTAAACCTTAATCTTAATGGTGATTTTTCTGTAAATGCAGGCGCTTCTTTACTGAATACCAATTTTGCCAAAACAACCGGTAATATTGTTTTCAACAGGACATCAGGAATGCAGGCTGTAACAATTACCCCTGCTTCGGGTATTAATACCAATCCACTGTTCTTTACGGCAGGTGCCGGCTCCAGCACCAACATCGTTTCCTTAAATACCGACTTCCCGATGAACAGCACCACATCAACCCTTACAGTGCTCAGCAGTGCATCTTTGTATTGCAATACAGGAGTGGTGTCCGGAAATATTTTCACTTTGAACAGCGGAGGTACACTGGGCATGGGCAGCACTGCAGGCATCAGCAACAGTGGCGCTACCGGCAATGTGCAAACGACAACAAGGAATTTTAATGCTTCGGGCAATTATATTTATAACAGCAGTGTGGCCAATCAAATTACCGGCAACAGTCTTCCGCTTACTATAACAAGTCCCGGCACACTTACTATTGCCAACACAGGTACAGCACCAAATAATATTGTAACACTAACCACCAACAATACAACTACTCCCAGGCTCAACCTAAATGCAGGACAGTTCAATGCCGGTACAGGTGGTACATTATTGATTGCTGTCGGGGGAATTGTAAATGGCGGCGGCGGCAACCAGTTGCTAAGCGGTGCATCAACAGATAATATCATTCAATTTGTTTCTAACGGTGCAGTACAAAACACACCCGAACTGTATAATGTAACCATTGGCAACAGTGGCGGTGGAGTTGATTTTACCAACAATGCAAGAATCAATGGAATTTTACTAATTAACAGTAATGGATCTATTAATCCTAATTCACCAAAATATGCAGTTGGTTCTACGCTTATTTACAATTCTGGTGGCAGTTACACCCGTAATATTGAATGGGGTACTAACACTGCATTGGCACCAAGCTATCCTCATTATGTAATAATAAGAAACGCCACCAACTTAATTTTCGACAGCAACACACCTGCTGCTGTTGGATGTGGTGGAGACCTTACAATTGGAAACCCTTCAGCTGCAGACGCTGGCACTTTAGATCTTACTTTGGTAGATGTAAAAGACTTGTACGTAGGGGGCAATCTTAATATTGGAGGACTGTCATCAACCAGCACACTTAATATGAGCAATACCATTGGCGGTGATATTTACCTCACCGGCAACTGGAACCGAAATGCAAATGGCACTGTAAACTTTGGTGCTGGAAACGGCCGGGCTATTTTCTTTGAAGGGGCTAAAGATGCTACTATTACTGCCAATGGGGGCCAGACATTCCCTTATGTTTTTATCAATAAATCTGCCAAAGTAACTAAGGTTACGTTGGCGGATAACGTAAATATTAGCTACGAAATTAATTTTACAAAAGGCACAGTTGATCTGGGCACCAACAATAAATTTTTAACTATTCTTTCTTCTTCCACTATCACTGGCAGAGTGGGGCCAAGCGATCCGGTTAATACAGATTTTATTTATGGTGCAGGAGTAACAGGTCAGTTTATTGTACAGCGCTATGTTCCTGCAAGAAGATCCTGGCGCCTGATGGCGGCACCACTTAAACCCGGGGCCGGAACACACAGTATCAGTGAAGCATGGCAGGAAAGAGGTAATGGGGTTGACGGGCTGGATTACACTGCTGCTAACTATGCCGCTTCCATTGCTGCTGATACCATTACTACTTTTGGCTCAACCCTTGCAACTGGTTTTTCCACACATATTACCGGTGGTACAAAGGCAAATGGATTTGATTTAAGCCCAACGAATAATCCAGGTATCAAATATTACAGCAGTGGGTCATGGCTTGCGCCAACCGATGTAAATAACACTTCCATAAATAGTAAAGAAGGCTGGATGCTTTTTGTACGGGGAGACCGGAAAGGTTTTGGTGAAATAACCAACCAATATAAAACCCCGACCATTACAACACTAAGGCCAAGAGGGCAAATATTTATTGGATCCAAATCTGTTACTGCTACAGGCACTTCAGTAGTTGGTAATCCTTATGCCTCGGCAGCAGATTATTTCTCTATGGTAAGAACGGGCGCAGGATGGCCATCTAACCCTACTTATTATGTTTGGGATCCTTATCTGGGAGGTGCCACCGGGCAGGGAGCATTTGTGACCCTCACCTGGAATACGACGAATTTGAATTTTGACCGGTCTAATCCGTTAAGCACTGTTGACAACAGGTATATCCCATCCGGCGCAGCCATCATGATAGATTTTCCGGCAGGTAGCGGCACTTTAATAATGAACGAAACCGATAAGAACACGGCTAATACCACTCAGCTTTTCAGGCCGGTAAGGGGGCAATTGGGAACAGTATTAAATACAGTTAACCCTGATAACAGCACGTATGTAACAGATGGTGCCCTGTTAATTTTTGGAAATGATTTTAATAACGGTGTGGATATAGACGATGCCGCTAAACTAACAAATTTTGCAGAAAATTTTGGCCTTCAGCGGAATGGAAAAATTTTATCAGTAGAACGAAGAAAGACTGTTGGTGATGCCGATACAATTTTCTATAGCCTTCAAAAGATGCAGGCCAAAAAATACCAGTTGCAGTTTGTAATGGATGACCCGGGTGCACCTGCTTCAACGGCTGCTTTTCTGGAAGACCTTTACCTGAAAAAGAAGACACCGGTAAACATGCAGGATACTACCCGTATTGATTTTGATATCACAACAAATGAAGATGCACAACAAAACAGGTTCAGGCTGGTATTTAAACGTTCTGTTAAGTATGCTAATCTGAATGCGTTTGTGCTTAACAGTGATATTGCCGTTACCTGGAAAGTGGAAGATGAATTAAATATCAACCATTATGAAATTGAGCGGTCGTCAAACGGGATCAGCTTTACAAATCTTGGCAGTAAATTGTCAAATGGCAACAGTGAATCACCAGTTAATTATAGCTGGCTGGATGCAGGCCCTCAACCGGGAGAATATTTTTACCGCATCAAAAGTATCAGCAACAATGGCGTGGTGGCTTACAGTGATGTAGTGAAAGTAACCATAGTAAAAGGCAGCCCCGATTTGTACGTGTTCCCTAATCCGGCTTCTGGTAATGCCATTCAATTGCAAATGAATGGTAAGCCTGCAGGGCAATACAGCATTCGGTTAATAAATAGTCTTGGTCAGCCCCTGCTTACTAATGTAATAAATCATGCAGGCGGTACAGCCACTCACAAAATTGCACCTGATAAAATATTGGTCAGTGGAATGTATCAACTGGAAGTGACAAGTCCTGATAAAAATACTAATGTTATCAAAGTAATGGTAAGCGGCCAGTAAATATTGCTAATTGAGTATTTAGCTATTTTACTGAATGTTATAAAAAAGAATGCCATTTTTATAGTGGCATTCTTTTTTTATTAAAAATCTTTTTTGTGAATTATCAGGTGCAACAACATTTTCTCGTATCCATTGAAGGGAAATATTTTCCATCACAGGGAAATGTTTTTGCTGCAGGCAAGAGTATTTATACTTGAAATTTGATTGGCATAATATTTTAGTTTTAATAAAATAATCGTATTAATTGAAGCAGTAAATAATAAATATTGGATATAAAAAGCCATTGTTTTTTTTGTACTGGCTTTGTGCCAGGTATTTTTAAGATTCATGTTGAGTCCTGGTATGCTGCTGTTTGAAACAGAAAAAAGTTATCTTAGCGGAGTTTAGGCTGAATTACTCACTTGAAAATTGAAGTAGATGCCTCTGTAATCTCCCCATCAAAATATCTTTTATCCCTTTGTGCGGTAAAGACAATTTTTAGAAAACATTTTTTTTGACAGAATAGCTATTTTTTAAAATCATTGGTGTAAGCAAAAATCAGTATGCAATTGACGGGTTATAATCATATAGTTTCATCTTGCAGGCTATTGCCAGTTACTTTCAAATCGTTATTTGTTATCTCATTGCTTTTTTGCGGATTGGTTGCCAAAGCCCAGTTTAATACAAGCCTCTCATTTAATTTGATAACTGACTTTGCAGCAACTGAGAGAATGGGTAGCAATTTACCTTTTAATGCTGCTGATGTTACTGCCGCTCCTGCTGATGTGGAAATATCATTGCCATCGATGGATGGCATTACTGGTATAGAAAAACCAACCGCAACTTTTACATGGATCGGTGGAACTTCTAATGATTACAATACCGGCAGTAATTGGGACTTGGGTACTGTGCCCGGGGCAGCAGATGATATTGTGATACCCATTGCCAATACCAATCCATGCTCCATCAACAGTGGTTCATTTACTGTAAATAGTATAACGGTAAGTGCTACCGGGGATTTTAGAATGGCCGCCGGCACTTCATTAACCATTGCCAATAATGTTACCTACACTTCATCAGTAGCGCCTTCGCTTAATTGTACAAGCACCCTCATATTCAATAAACTTGCTGCACTTATTATACCTGCCTGGAACTACGGAAATTTAACCTGTGCAAACAGTGCAGCAAGGTCTTGGAGTGCAGGTGTCACTGGTATCTGTAATACATTTACTTCTGGTACTGGTACAATTTATACAGCTACTGTTGGAAGTACTGTAGATTATATTAGTGCAGCATCTCAAACCATACAGAATGTAAATTATTATAACCTTAGCAATAGTGGTAATGGACCAAGAAGTTACGATCTTGTTTTTTCTGGTACAATTGATATTGCCAATGTGTTTTCACCAACAACCGGCGTTGTTACCACTGGAAGTTTTAATACTATCAATTTCAGCAGCAACGGCCTACAAACAATCCCAACAACAGTATACTACAATATCAACAATTCTGGAGCTGGCAACCGTACACTGGCACCGACAGGAGCAAACAGCAATAAAATAACTATTGGTAATTTTTATGGTTTGGGTTTAGGATCAATTACTGTTGTAAACAGTACAGTAGAATTTACCGGAACTTCCAGTTATTTATTAGCCGGGATTACTTATCATAACCTTATATTTAACAGTAAGGCAACAGGTTTTTTTAACTTAGGTTCTGGCACAGCCCTTACCGTTAATGGAAATTTGACCATAATATCTTCAGGTACTTCCACTTTATTAAATATTGGCAGTATGGCCGGTGTTGCCACCTCGTTGATTGTGTTGGGAAATGTGGATGTACAGGACAAGGGAACCCTTCAAATGGTGACTGATGCTGCTTCTTTGGGAGGCACAGCAAATATTACCGGTAACTTAACAGTATCAGGTACTGGAAAAATAAATTTAGAGCCGGTGGCTTCAGCTTCTGCTGCAGGGATTGTGAGTATTAATGGAGACTTCACTTCTACCGGTACCAGTGTTGCAACAGCAGGTGTAGGTGGAATTGTGGATTGGGGTGTTACTGGAAATTTGACGACCAATGGTATTTACATCAAAGGAAATTTTAGTCATAACGGCGCAGGTAGTTTTGGTGCTTCCACTACATCTGCGGCTACTCCGGCTGCTGGCTTTGTTTTTAATAATACCGGCACTACCCAAACTTTTAGTTATGTGAGTGGAAATGTTTCTCAAAAGACAAATTATTTGATACCTGCAGCAGCTAAAGTACAAATGCTTACAGGAGTAACTTTAGGTACAGGAGCCAATCCGCCTTCTACATTTACATTATCGGGTACTCTTGATTGTGGCAACCAGGTGATAGCGGCGGCAGATGCTGCAAATAATATTTTTGCTTTTAATGCCAACAGTATATTTATCACCCCACACAGCAGTGGCGTTACTGGAAACCTCTCTGGTTTTGGAGCTGCAAATATTACCGGGAATAATGCAATATTTCAATTTTTAGGAACAGCACAAAATGCCGGTTTTCCTCCTGCTGTTACTGCTGCCAACAGACTGGATTGGTTAGGCAATACTTCTTTAACCCTCAATCATTCTTTTGCAATTAATAACACCGGTAATATCAATTTTATAAATAGCGGATTATTTTATTTAGGAGCAAGCGACCTTACCATTGGGTCTGCATCTGTTATTAATGGCTCGCCATTTTCAACCAGCAAAATGTTTGTAACAAATGGTGTTGGTCATCTTATAAGAAGTTATACCAGTGCAGGTGCAGGCATTCCCTTTACCTGGCCAATTGGAGAAACTACCGGTACTACAGAATACTCTCCTGTCACAATAGGTACACTCTCTCCATCCGCCGCAGGTACCATTGGATTTAGGGTGGTGGATGGAGTGCATCCAAATATGGCTCCTGTAGCCAGTTATGCCAGCAGGTACTGGAACTATGTTTATACAGGAGGTGCTTATACCTGGGGCAATGCAACGTTTACTTATGATCCTTCTGATGTGGTGATAGGTCCCGAAGCCTTGTTTAAGGCCAGTTCATGGAATGCTGCCTGGACGGTTTATAATTCCAGCAATGCAACATCTAATGTGCTAACAGTTACCAGTGGCCCATCATCAGCAAGCCTGTTTACCGGTAATGATATTACCGCCAGGGCTGATGGTCTGTTGTATTACAGATCTGCGGTGGCTGGTCCCAATAACTGGGGTACTTTATCAGCCTGGCAGGTATCAACAGATCCGGCTTTTATTTCACCGGTTCCTCAAACTCCCTATACAGAACCTTCTGCTGCTAATAGTGGTGGAATTACTATCAGGGCAGGCCATACAATAAATCTTACTACTACTGCTATTGCTGATCAAATGACAATTGCAGGCACGGGTATTTTAAATATCAATGCTGCAGGAACTCTAAATGCCGCAGATGGAACCGGAACTGATGTAACCATTAATGGAACACTCAATATCAATGCCGGTGGAAACATGACAACAGATGCCGGTTCATTGGTTTCCATTCCTACTGGTGGTTATTTAAAAAATTCTAATGCAATAAGTTCTCTAGGTTCATTTACCATTGCAGGTACTTATGAACATAATATTGATGCAGGCACTATCCCTGCTGCAACCTGGACTGCCGGTGGTCTTTGTTACATAACTGGTACCACAGCAGGAATACCAAGTGGGCTGGGGCAAAATTTTTATGATTTAAAATGGGATTGTAATCAAACTGCCGATGTTGCGTTAGCAAATTCAATTTCCGGGCCTGTACAAAATGATTTTACAGTAGCAAAAACAAATGGTTTTGATTTGCGTTTGGCAAGCACAGAAACTGTAAATCTTTCCATTGGCAGAGACCTGAATGTTACCGGAGGTACTTTAATAATGAACGGGGGCAGTTCATCTTTTACAGCCCCTTCTTCTTCAATGACAGTGGGCAGGGATTTGGCTATTTCTGGTCCAGGTACTTTCCAAAACTGTAATGAATATGCCAGTGGTGCAAATGTGCCGGCAGTGAATATAACCAGGGACATAAACATGACTGGCAGTGCCGGTTTGCGTTTGGTAATTGCTGGTGCACAATCTGGCTTTGCAGCCACGCCATCTTCAGCAATAATGAATATAGCTAGAAATTTTTCACTCACAGGAATGGGAACGGTTAGGGTATGTGCAAGTACCGCCACAGGCACGTTAAATGTAGCAGGAAATTTTACTCATTCCAATGGCATCATTGATCTTTCTGCCGGCACGGCTGATATTAATTTCAATGGCACTACACCGCAGATTTATACTTCCGGCGGAACGGTTACAACAGCAGTTAATTTTACTGTAAATACCAATGCCATCTTGGATATGAATACAAGTTTCATATCAGGCACTGGCATATTTACTTTACAAAATAATGGTTCTTTACGGATGGGGTCACCAGATGGTATTGTAGCTGCTACCGCCATTTTGGGCAATCTTAGAAATTCTGGTGCAAGAGTTTTATCTCCGCTTGCTTCTTACATTTATAATGGCTTGGTATCGCAAAGTACCGGATCAAATTTACCCAATAACATCACCGGTAATTTAACCATTGATAATACAGGTACAAGCCCTGCAAATATTGTAACGCTGTTTACAAATAATACCAGCACTGCTGTTTTGAATTTGAATAATGGCCGCTTTAATGCTGGCACAGCAGGTACATTATTGATTGCTGCCGGAGGCATTGTAAATGGTAATGGTGGCAACCAATTGCTCACGGGTACTGCCAATGATAATATCATTCAGTTTAATAATAACGGCAGCGCACAGGGCACGCCTGAATTATATAATGTTACTACCAGCAGCGGTGTAAACTTTATTAATAATGCAAGGGTCAATGGTAATTTTTTAATCAATACCGGAGGCTATGTCAATACCAATTCTCCAAAATATGCAACGGGTTCTGCATTAATTTACAACACCGGCGGCAGTTATAACCGTTACCTGGAATGGGGAACCAACACCGCTTTGGCACCAAGTTATCCTCATCACGTAATTATTAAAAATGGTACTACGGTTTACTTTACCAATACTACCAATTTTGATGTGGGCTGCGGTGGAGACCTGACGCTTGGCAATCCTGCAGGTGCCGGAACAGGAGCACTTGATCTTGCAGCAATGAGTATAAATGATCTGTATGTGGGCGGCGACCTCAATATTGGTTCTGCTGCTGCCGGAATATTAACCATGTCAAATACCATTGGTGGTGATATTTATCTTTCGGGCAACTGGAACCGCAATGCCATTGGTACAGTAAATTTTGGCGCAGGAGATGGAAGGGCTATATTTTTTAATGGTGCTACTAATTCCACCATTACTGCTGCTGGCGGACAAACTTTTCCATTTGCTTATATTGATAAATCGGCAAGAGCCAGTAAAGTAACACTGGCCGATCAGGTAACTATTACAGATGAAATTGGTTTTACAAAAGGTACCGTTGACCTGGGAACCAATAATAAATTCCTCACCATTGTTTCAACCGCCAGCAAAACTGCAAGGGTAGGACAAAGCAGTTTATCGAATACTGATTTTGTTTATGGTGCCACTGACAAGTTGGGACAATTTATTGTGCAGCGTTATGTGCCTGCAAGAAGATCGTGGCGGTTGATGAGTGCACCTTTAAAGTCAGGTGGCGGAACTCATACTGTAAGCGAAGCATGGCAGGAGAGAGGAACGCCACTAACAGGGCTGGATTATACTTCGGCCAACTGGGCTGCATCGGTAGCTGCAGATACTGTTGGTTCAGAATTTTCTGCCCAGATAACAGGCGGTACCACAACTGATGGTTTTGATCAAAGCCCTAATAACAAACCCAGTATAAAATATTACAGCGCCGGGGCATGGCTTGGCCCGGCTAATATCAACGCAACTTCTGTTAACAGCCAGCAAGGCTGGATGTTGTTTGTAAGAGGCGACAGGATAAATTATGGTGAAATAACCAATCAATACAAAACCCCCACTATTACTACACTTCGTCCGAGGGGGCAAATATTTATTGGTGCTAAATCAATCACATCAACCGGTATTACGGTGGTGGGTAATCCTTATGCTTCTGCTGTAGATTATAATTCTATTACAAGAACTGGCGCCGGCTGGCCAGCCAGCCCAACTTATTATGTGTGGGATCCATACCTTGGTGGTGCAACAGGGCAGGGTGCTTTTGTAACCCTTACCTGGAATGGCACAAACTTTACCCGTACATCGCCTTATGGAGCCGGCAGTATTGATAACCGATACATCCCTTCCGGTGCTGCCATCATGGTTGATTTTCCTGCCGGTGGCGGTACATTAACTTTCAATGAAACAGATAAAAATGCAGCCAACACCACTACAGCATTCCGTCCGGCACGCAATCAAATATTGACTGTTTTAAATACCGTGAATGCAGACAATACCACTTATGTTTCGGATGCAGCTTTGTCTTTGTTTGGGGAGTCATTTAAAAACAGGGCAGATGTAAATGATGCCACCAAGCTGGATAATTTTACAGAAAGTTTTGGTTTGATCAGGGAAGGTAAAATCATGTCTATTGAAAGAATGAAGCTGAAGGGCAGAGAGGATACTATTTTTTATAACACCCGAAAAATGCAGCGTAAAAATTACCAGCTGCAGTTTGTTTTTGACAGGGTGAACGTACCTCCTGCTACAACCGCCTTTCTGGAAGACCTTTACCTGAAAACTAAAACGCCGGTAAATATGCAGGATACCACCCGTATTGATTTTAGTGTTTCTATCAATGAAGAGGCAGCGGCCGACAGGTTCAGGCTGGTGTTCCGGCGTTCGGCTGTCTGCACAGGTATCAATGCATTTGTGCTTAACCGTGATATTCCCGTTTCGTGGAATGTTGAAGATGAATTTAATATCAACCGTTACGAAATTGAACGGTCGGCAGATGGCGAATTGTTTACAGTTGTTGGCAGTAAATTATCAAAAGGCTACAGTGAAAAACCGGTGAGTTACAACTGGCTGGATGCAAACCCTGCACCGGGACAATATTATTACCGTATCAAATGCATCAGCAATAATGGGGTGGTGGCTTACGGTGATGTGGCCAAAGTAACCATTTTGAAAAGCAGCCCTGAGCTGTATGTTTTTCCTAACCCGGTTACCGGCAATACCATTCAGTTGCAAATGACTGACCGGCCTGCAGGGCAATACCAGGTAAGGCTTATCAATGATGCCGGGCAGAAAATAATTGACGTTTCTATTACACATAACGGCGGTACCGCCACCAAATTTATTAATATAGAAAAGGCTGTTGGCAAAGCGGTATATAATATGGAAATAACCGCCCCAGATAAAAATACAACGGTTATTAAAGTGATGATGGATAACTGATGAGTTGGAATAAATTGTGATTTATTAAAAATTGAATTGCTGAAAGCTGCCCATTTAATGGACAGTTTTTTTTGTTTGTACCCTGGTAGGAATGTCTTTAAAAAACAAACAATTACTGCCGCCTGGGTAATAACAATAATTCAACACTTATGAATGCCGGAGGATGGGAGAATTTTTTGGGAATAAAGGATTTTGCAAAAAATTCCGCCACCAGTATCCTGAATACTTGATTGTTCTTGACTGCGTTTTAAAATCTACATGTACCAGGCCAAACCTTGCATTGTACCCTTCGTTCCATTCAAAATTATCCATCAGTGTCCATGCAAAATAGCCGCTTATTTTTATCCCTTTTTTTTGTGCCTTGTGTATGGCCTGCAAGTATTGCTAAAATATTCTATGCATAAATAAAAAAACCGGCATAAAGCCGGTTCAGGTATTTTAAAAATTTAAGCTGATAATTATTGACCACCGCTGCAGGTACAGTATTCAAACTTAGTACCCCAGTTGCCATTACCCGGTGTAATAGTTGTTCCTGCACCCCAGGCTGTTTGAGAATCTATTACGTTACCGTTACTATCCAGTTTTACCACAGCAGCATGAGCAGCCACACAACCACAGTTATTCATACCAATTGCTGAAATAGGTACCTGGTAAGTAAAGCTTGTAATATTGTTATGAGTGTTTTTGTAAGGAAACAAACCCGGAACCGGATTGCCTTTTTTGTTTACCGGAACAGCTTCGCAATTACCAACATATAAATGTGTTTGTGTAAGTATAGCGCCATTCTGTTGCATAAGACATCTGCCCCTGATAAAGTCATCAATCATAAGATGAAACAAAGCAGTTGAACCTGAACCGCTGACCTTTGAAAATATACCAGTGTAGGTTTTGCCTTGGTGTTCAAATGTGATGGGAATTTTAATCGCTGTTTTAATTGTCAAATTGTTCGTAGTATCTTACAACGCCGTTTGAGTTGAAGTAGAAAGTAGTATGCACTTGTTTTTTAGTAGGACTTCCAGTTGTATCATAAGTCCAAGTATCGCCTCCTGGAGTGGAGCTTGTTTCAGTAGGCTTTCCGAAAGCTTTAGTAATATCCTCTTTTGTAGTTTTCAATAGGACAACTCTTGTTTTAACTTCTTTAGATGTAGGCACTACTTTACAAATGCAAAAAGCAAACAATAAACAATAATTTTTTTCATAAATTTAATTTGTGCCTACTTTAGGCTTTGCTGGTAAGTCGCTAAGGTAAGTTAAAAAATAGCAAATAAAGTAGTTTGGAATAACAAAAAGCCGGAGAAATTTCTCCGGCTTGATTTCACCCTACTATTTTCATCCACCAAAGTAGAAGAACTATTAATAACAGTAGGCATTTTCCATAATAAAATAAACGTTTAGATTCCTTCTGACGCCTCACAGTTTAACCTGTGAATTGTTTAAGAACAGAGTCTGTTCTGCTTTTAATATCATAAACGCAATGATAGACCAATCAAGCTGATAAACCTAATAGTTACCAACATAGTGAAAAACTTGTTGAATTATTTGTGGTAGGTAAGTGTGCAATCAAAAAGATATCATCCATATTTAAAGGGAAAAGATATCATCCAATGGACAACATATTTAGAAAAGAAGCATCTATTGATGCAATCAAAATAGCAATCACTGCTTTAAATCAACAAGGAAAGAAGGTAACACAGAAAAATGTAGCTGAATTGACAAAGGGAAGTGTATCTATATCAACAATCAGAAGGCATTGGAAAGATGTAACCCAAAAGATATCACCTGTCATTACTGATATAAAGAAGATATCATCCATGCCTGTTGAATCAACTCAAAAGATATCATCCATGCCTGTATCAAATGACTTCAACAGATTCAAACGTAGGGCAAAAAGCACACCTACAACCTTTACACCTTTTTCAATTGATAAGCTGTGAAGGGAATCAACCTATCTACAAGGTAGCCTGTAAGTTATTTACTGACACAGTACTGACCTATATCAATCCTGCATGTATAATTGCATAGCAAACGGTTTAAATCACTGTATTGAAAGGGTAGGGATGCACTTCAAATATGCACTGACTTATGCACTTTAAATAAAAAAAGGTTCCATCAATTACGATAGAACCCTGTTGTACCAACTGTGGAGAGTATCGGGGTCGAACCGACGACCTCTTGCATGCCATGCAAGCGCTCTAGCCAACTGAGCTAACCCCCCAATGATGAAAATATGAACTTATGTTTTTTAAAACCGGATTGCAAATATATAGGCATCTGCCATCCGGTCAAAATCATTTTTAGTTTTGCTTGTTGGCGGGTGATGCAGGTGCCTGGTTATTTACCGGCTGCATATTTTTTCCGCCACCGGTTTCAATAGATTTCATGGCATCTAAATTTTGTTTTGCCAATGCAAAAGTGGAATCTAATGCCAGTGCTTTTTCAAAATAAATTTTTGCTGCTGGCTTTTTATCCAGGTCGTACAATGCCAGTGCATGAATATTATATACACCCGCCTGCAGGAAAGTTCTGCCTGTTTGCTGACCCACATTATAGGTCATAACATATTCCGGTTTGAAAGTTAATTTTTCTGCCGTCTCTGCGGTGGCCAAACATTCTGCCAGCCGTTTGATACCGTATTGTAATTCCATCAGCTTGTAAGCATGGTAGGGACTCTTTGTTTTAGCAAACAGTTTTTCAAAAATATCAATGGCTTCTTTTGGCTGCTGCAGTTTATCTAAGCAGATGGCTTTTAGTTCCAGTAAAGTATTGTTGCCGGGATTTGTTTCCAATCTTTTATTGGCCCAGTAATAACATTGTGGAAAAGCGCCCTGCTGCATGTACAGCATGGCCAGTGTATCAGCATACGCACTGTTGCTCCCCGGTTCACTCAGGTAATAATTGAGTGCTGTGGCGGCAGCAGTACCATCGCCACTTGCAATGGCAAGGTTAAAAACTTTCAGGTGTGGATTTGCTTTAGCAGCAGCAGTTGGTTTTTTTACCTGTGCATTTACCACAACAGTTAGCGCAAGGGCAGCAAATAAAACAATGTTCTTTTTTATCACAGCAGTTGTTTGAGTTATGAATTAAGAATTAAGAATGTGGAGAGTGCAAGTTACTAAAGACAACAACTTATAACTCATCACTCATAATTAAATTTAGTCTCCCCAGATTTCATCTTTACCATCCAGCCACAGTTTTACCAAATCGGTAGTTACAGATTTAGGCCGTTCCAACGGTAACCCTAAAGCCCTGTCCCAGCAAAGGCTGGCGAGTACACCCAATGCTCTTGACACACCAAAGAGCACGGTGTAAAATTCATATTCCACCATGCCGTAATGAACAAGTAATGCACCACTGTGTGCATCCACGTTAGGCCATGGATTTTTTATTTTGCCCAACGATTTTAAAATTGGCGGCACCGCATCATAAATATTCCATACGGTGTTTACCAATGGATCATCAGGTAAATGTTTTTTTCCAAATTCCATCTGTGCAGTAAAGCGGGGGTCTGTTTTACGTAGCACTGCATGGCCATAGCCCGGCACCACTTTACCTTCGCTGAGGGTTTTCTTTACATACTCTTCTATCTGTGTTTTGGAAGGTGTTTCCACGCCGAGCTCTTCCCTCATATCAAAAATCCATTTAATCACTTCCTGGTTGGCCAGCCCGTGCAGCGGCCCGGCAAGCCCGTTCATGCCGGCAGCAAAAGAAAGGTAAGGATCGCTTAATGCAGAGCCTACTAGGTGAGTGGTATGTGCAGATACATTGCCGCCTTCATGATCGGCATGTATCACCATATATAAACGCATCAGTTCTTTAAAACCTTCATCTTCAAAACCCATCATGTGGGCAAAGTTGCCTGCCCAATCTAATAAACCATTGGGTTGAATGTGTTCGCCAAATTTATATTTGCGGCGATAAATATATGCCGCCACCCTTGGCAGGCGGGCAATCAGATCCATGGTATCATCAAAAGTAGCTTCCCAGTAATCTTTCTTGTTCATGCCTGCGGCATAACGTTTGGAAAAAGAACTTTCTGTTTGCAATGCCATGATGGCAATTACAAACTGTGTCATGGGATGGGTGTTTAACGGCAGCGCTTCAATGGTGGCAAACACATGATTGGGTACATGGCTGCGGCGCTGTAATACAGACGTGATGTGGTTTACATCTTCTTCCGTTGGTAAATTGCCCAGCAGCATCAAGTGAAACAATCCTTCTGGTAATGGCTCGGTGCCGCCGGGTGCCTTGGGTAATTTTTGCTGTAGTTCAGGAATGGTGTAACCACGAAAACGGATACCTTCCTGTGCATCTAACAAAGAGGTTTCGGTTACCAATCCTGTAATGCCCCTCATGCCCTGATACACCTGGCTGAGTGTAACCTCACCGATTTTTTTATTTCCATGCTCCTTCAGCATTTCCTTTATTTCTGCACTGGCTGCGTCGGCCTTGGCTTTGAAATTGGTTTTGATTACACCCATAACAAAATTGAGTTTAGATTTGGCTGATTATCACTTAAAAGTTCGTGAAATTACGTTGGAACTTTTTGTGAAACAAAAGTATTGGGGTAAAGTTTGGGTGTTTTTTTATTTTGCCATGGCTGGAACTGATTAATACGAATTTTTAGTAGTAGTTGCTTTTGTGGGTAAAAGATGAAAATTTGTATGCCGTAAAAGTGAGTGACACAAGGAAGATGACCAAAGAAATTCAGCCGGCCTCAAAAATATTTTTTTATAATATTCACATCTTGTAATGCTTGATTTTACTGGTTAAAATGAAAATATCAGCCGCAGAGCGCTGTATTTTTTCTACAAACTTTTGCCTAAAATTTTATGCTCCCAAATATTCGCTGTATGTTTGCATGACCTCCCGGATATTTCTTTCCATTGGTCATCTTTTATTTCTAAAGTCATCGTTGATATTTTTGTGGCAAACATTAGCTGTATGTAATGAATTGTTATGAAGAACAATTTATGCAACGGTATTTTTTTTGGATGGCTTTTCAATGTTCTTATTAAACTTGTATAAATCTGCATCATGACTAAGTATATTTTCGTAACCGGTGGTGTTACATCCTCGTTAGGAAAAGGTATTATTGCCGCTTCGCTGGCCAAATTGTTACAATCAAGGGGATTGAAAGTGACGATTCAAAAATTTGACCCTTACATTAATGTTGACCCCGGAACCCTCAATCCTTACGAACATGGCGAGTGTTATGTAACAGAGGATGGCGCTGAAACAGATCTTGATTTGGGCCACTACGAAAGGTTTTTAAATATTCATACCTCACAGGCAAATAATGTTACTACCGGACGCATTTATCAAACCGTCATCAACCGGGAAAGACAAGGTGCTTACCTTGGTAAAACGGTACAGGTGGTGCCGCATATTACAGATGAAATAAAACGCAGGATGCTGTTGATTGGGCAGAGCGGTGAATATGATATTGTGATCACTGAAATTGGTGGAACGGTGGGTGATATTGAAAGCCTGCCATTTGTAGAAGCAGTGCGCCAGCTGCAGTGGGAGATGGAAGAAGAAGATTGCTTAGTGGTGCATTTAACATTGATACCTTATTTAAAAGCAGCTAAAGAATTAAAAACAAAACCTACCCAGCACAGTGTAAAAATGATGAGTGAAAACGGGGTGCATCCGGATATTATTGTTTGCCGTACAGAGCGTCCGTTGAACATGGATCTGCGAAAAAAGATTGCCCTGTTTTGTAATGTAAAAACAGAAGCGGTAATAGAAGCAATAGATGCTGCTTCAATTTATGAAGTACCCTTAAAAATGCTGCAGGAAGGATTGGATGTGATAGTGCTGAAGAAGCTGCACATCAATGGTTATTCTGCTCCGCAATTAAATAAATGGAAAGGCTTTTTGGATAAATTAAAAAACCCAACCAGTAAGGTCAGCATTGGATTGATTGGAAAATACATTGAGTTGCAGGATGCTTACAAATCTATCCTGGAAGCATTTGTACATGCAGGTGCCATCAATGAATGTAAAGTGCAGATAGTAAATATTCACAGCGAATTTATTACCGAAGAAAATGTAGCAGAAAAGTTTGGTGGTTTGGATGGTCTGCTGGTAGCCCCCGGGTTTGGCCTGCGTGGGGTGGAAGGAAAAATCATTGCGGTAAAATATGCAAGGGAAAACAAAATGCCTTTCTTTGGTATTTGTCTTGGTATGCAAATGGCAGCAATTGAATTTGCAAGAAATGTACTTGGGTTAAAAGATGCCCACTCTACAGAGATGGATGCCGATACTAAAAATCCGGTGATTGATTTAATGGAAGAGCAAAAAAAAGTTACTGCCAAAGGCGGTACGATGAGGCTTGGAAGCTATCCTTGTGAAATTAAAAAAGATACACTGGCTTTTGAAATTTACGGACAGTCACTGATCAGCGAAAGACACCGTCACCGCTGGGAATTTAATAACAGCTACCTGAAAGATTTTGAAAATGCCGGCATGGTTGCCAGTGGAAAAAATCCCGGTACCGGTTTGGTTGAAATTGTAGAATTGAAAGACCATCCGTTTTTTATTGGTGTACAATATCACCCCGAACTAAAGAGTACCGTAGAAAATCCACAACCCATTTTTACTGCGTTTGTAAAAGCTGCCAAAGAATTTACGGAGAGAAAAAATATGGCAGTGAATAATCCTTTGCTGCAGAGTGAGATGATTTAAATAGTTATGAGTTATGAGTCTACTGTTTATTAGCATGGGTAGAACTCATATATTCAACAGAGTTACAGTTTTCTTTTTTTGAAAGAAATTAATTTAATGAAAAAATCTATTGCAGTAATTGCTCTCCTATTTTTATTATTTTCTTGTATTCAAAATAATAATAAAAAGAATGCTGAAAATCTACTTGATACATTAAATAAAACGACCAATATCACATTAAGTGATAGTTTGGATATTGATACTTCTGAAAACTATATCACATCTTATTTCCCTAAAGATGTACATGATACCATATATACTGCAAATGCTGGATTATGGAGTTATATAACTAAATCGTATAATTATTATAGCAAGTCTGACAGCCTGATTAATTTCGAAGTCATAAAAAATAATTTACTAAAGGATAATTTTCAAATCGATACTTCAGATTCTAAAGAAGTTGTTTATAATAGACGATTTTTTAATAGAAGGGAATCAATTACTATAAGTGACACAGCAAAAGAAGTATTCAAATATTTAATCCAAAATCTTTATTGGAAGAAACAAAAAAAATATATAGTCTTAGAAGCTGTTTGAGTTAATTATTTAAAAGTTCTTATGTGTATAAGTTGAGAACTAAAGTTGTGTAAAAAAGAAAGTTGCCCGATAGTAGTGGAATGACAAAACCCCACCACTTTTCAAGCAACTTTCAATGGCAAAT
>JANLQY010000026.1:0-10992 GCA_031368105.1 Chitinophagaceae bacterium | reverse complement strand
TTGAAAAAGAGTTAAAGGGAGTTGATGCAAGGTTGAAACAACTTTCAGTTGGAAACATTGACCCTATATTTTTAAGGAAAAAAGAATTACTTGACGACCTTGTTGAATTAACTGCAAGAGTGAAAGAGAAACAATACAAAGGTTTGGTTCAGCAATTAGAAAAGGCAGCTAACTTTCATTATGAAAATATCAATAAACCCACAGGAGCATTTTACGGCAAAATCAAGTTCGTAGAAACTTCTGTTGGTGGTTACTTACCAGAAAACTTTGATGATAACGGAAAACGAGTTTCAAATCCAAATACTTCACAAACTTCATCGTTAAAGTTATCAATCATTTTGGCGATCATGAGTGCAAACCATGACAGAGGTTATAACAACCGCTATCCTCTTATTGCTGATGCACCTATTTCAGATTTTGACCCACTAAAGAAAAAATCTTTTTTAATTGAAACTGCTAAAACTTTTCATCAAAGCATAGTAATCATTTACGATTTCCTTGAAGTTGATTCTGAAAGGACAAACCGTTTTAAACCTGACATCGAAAAAATAAAGGAATTGCAAAATGCAATTGAGAAAAGCGGAAAGAAATTTACCGTTCATTATCTTGATATTCCTGATGGTATTTCAACAACAAGCAGAAGCGAATTATCAGTAAAAATCAAACCCGTTAATTTGATATGAAAGTATTATTAGAAAAATTTGAATCAAAGACACCTCACTATCCTGACGTTTATAAAGGACTTATTGAATCTCTTTCAAGAAAGAAAGAAGTAAGCACTTCTGACAAATCGGATGCTGAACAATTTGAAAAAGGAAAAGCATTCGGCACATATTACGAGTGCTATATGTATGCTGTAATGATTGGCATTAAAGCAAAAAATCTTTTGGCATTCAACAGAGCAGAAGGAACAAAGTTTTTATCAATTGGGGAATGGAAGCCGAAACAAATCACTCAATATATTTTCATGAGTTTACTTGCATTAGCGGAATTTCCTTTTGAAGACATTGAAGATGTAAATGATGAACAAGCAAATGAAAAAGCAAATGCACTTCTGTATTTGATGGAAGGATATGCCAAAGGTGGTTTTGAAATTTTAGCGAAAAAAGTAAAGGACGACCCAAGTTATTTTGAAAACACTTTAAATGTAGTTGGGTTCTTAAAACAATCCGAAAATGCTTTATAGTAATCCTGCACTATCTAAAGTGGACACAATATGCAAAGTCTCTCTGTCTTTTGAAACAGTTTTACTTGGAAATTGGTCAATAGCTTTTTGTAACAAGTCTGCAGTCTTGTCTGCACCAATTGCTTTGAGAGATAAAACTGTTTCGTGTGCATTGTCCCCGCTTGAGTTTAAAAAATATTGACTAAAGCCCCTGTTGTTAACTTCTCTTTCTAAATCTTGATTATAATTAAACAATTTTTGAGGTTCAGTCATTTCAGCATCAATGGGAAGTCCAGAGATAAATTCATCAAGTTCAATAACACTTTTGTTTGTGTCTTCTGAATTTAAGAGGTTGTCTAAGTTTGGAATTTTTGTCATAACGATTTTATATTTTGGAACGTGTCGATTGGTTGCACACAACGTTCAGGGCTTGCCGCAGGGCTGGTATTTGAAAAACGTCAGACCGTAACAAAAGCTGATAAGCTGTTTGAAGATGAAGGTAACAAAAAATGCTCAACAGAGTTTCGTCCGCCATAACCGATGCTGATTAGCGAACAAAAAGTACAAGTTTACTTCCGTCCGCCAGCCTTGCGGCAAACCCCATGTTGGCAGTAGTACCAGTACGAAAAAGTACTGTGTCCTGCAAATGTTGCCAAAGTTTTGTTTTGGTATTTCGCATTTCAAGTTGTCCAGCCATGTGTAAAACATGGCTTTTGGCGTTTTAATAATGCCTGAACAAACAGCAGAACAAATACTTACTGATAAAGTAGTTAAACAAATACTGCCTCTGCTTGATGGTATTAGCTACGGGCAAATTGAGTATATACTGGATAAGGTAAAGAAAGAAGCTACTTGTTATCCGATAAAGATTGAGCTACCTATTGAGTAACTTCTATATGAGAAATCATATTTGCAGCATTATACAAACAACCAGAAATTATTTAGAATAAAAGTTACAACTAAATGGCTTATAGTAAAACTTCATGATGAAGACTTAGAAAGGGCAAAGCAGTTTATTAGACATTTACTAATCCGTTCAATTTCTCATTTTAACGGCGTTATTGACACTAAATTAAAAGAAAAGGGATGGACAATGAGGCTTCCAGATGATCCAGAATTGAATAGAGCAATAGAATTAACAAATGATTTAGTTGATAGATACTTTAAGCAATAAGTTCTCCAAGCATGTTAGAAAGGGTATTTCTGGTTTTTGCAAGTTCATTTATTTCAATCCCATCTTGATATATTATAATACCGGGATGGCAATAAAGGCTGCATACAACATGGGGTTTTACGAAATCGGGGCTTGACAAGGAAACATCATCATTGGTGCTATCTTTTACATTAGCCCCGTCAGAAGTAATTCTATTTGTCTTTTTGATTAATTTCGTCATTGTTAAAAATTTTGTTCAGTGGTTCGGGCTTGACGAAGTTCCATTACCCCCTACTTCGTAAAGCCCTTTTCGTTGGCTGCAAATGTATAGTCCTGAAATAGGTTGACTCCAAAAAAGTGGATAAGTCAACTAAAAACAGGACAAAAAATGAGTGTATAGTCCTGAAATAGGTTGTCTCCAAAACAACCAAAAATGGATATCAAACAACAATGTATTACCGAGTATTTAACCCAGGGAACCGGGTATCGGAAACTTGCGGCCAAGTATGGCGTTAGCAGAACAACCATCAACAAATGGGTAATGATTCACCAGGGTATTCACAACCAGCCTCCTACACAAAAGCAACAGAAGTATTATCTTTTCCGGTATGAGGTTAAAAAGCAAATAACCGTCTGCGTACAAAAAAATAAAAACCTAAATTATTAATACAAATAGCTCCTTAATTTTGCATCAAACAAAAGTTGATTTAAAAGGATGCAGGACATTGAACCATACTACAACTGGCGGCATTTATATGCAGCAGAAGAAGATAAGCGGTCGCCTTTTTATGGCCGGCAATACAGTGAGTTTGAGTTTTCACAAACCATCTACAATTACTACATCCATCCGCAGTGGGATGAATTTGGCAGCCGTACGCTGTACATGAAAATATTGTTTACCGATTACGAACAAAATTTTGCCATTATAGAATTGATAGGCGAGTGGAACGATGCAATTGAAAATGATATCATGACCCTGCGCCGTGACATTACTGATATTATGTACAAAGAAGGAATCACAAAATACATCCTGATTGCAGAAAATGTACTAAACTTTCACAGCAGCGACGACAGCTATTACGAAGAGTGGCGGGAGCAGCTGGAAGAGGATGGTGGTTGGGTGGTGATAATCGGAATGCCCCAGCAAAGCCAGTACGATTTTAAAAGATCGAGGCTTACAAACTATATTGCGCTGATGGAGTTTCCGCAATGGCGGTCGCTAAAACCGGAGCATGTATTTCAGCAGGCGGATAACTGGATGCTGCGGCAATTATCATAAGCCGACAGCAGTTTGTTTAGGTAATAACATCGATTGCGTACTTTTTTTTTACAAAAATAGTTTTTGAACTTTCCTTCCGTACTTTTGCTGCATCTTACTAAAATAACTCCTTCAATATGACCTGGAAATCCTTCTTCACTTCTTCCATTGGGAAAAAACTTATCATGGGGCTTACAGGCCTTTTTTTAATAACTTTTTTAATCGTTCACTGCAGCATCAATGCTATGATCTTTTTTAATGATGGCGGGCAAACTTTTAATCACTGGGGGCATTTTATGGGCAGCAACCTGATCATACGAATCATGGAGATTGGCTTGTTTGCAGGCCTGCTGGCACACATTGTACAGGGTCTTATGCTGTGGTCGCAAAACAGGAATGCACGTCCGGTAAAATATGCAGTAAGCGATGCCGGCAGCAACAGTAAATGGTACAGCCGCAGCATGGGCTTACTGGGTACCTTACTGTTATTATTTCTTATCATGCACATTTATCATTTTTGGACACCGTCAAGATTGGGTGGCATTGGCAGCATTCATTCTTTGGAAGAAATTACTTTAGCTGATTATAACAACCAGCCGGTACATGATCTGTATAAAGAAATGCAGGTGGTATTCCAGGGAAATTTACTGGTGGTGATATTATATGTGTTAGGAGTTATTTCTTTGGGCTGGCATTTGTTGCATGGTTTTCAAAGTGCTTTTCAAACCCTGGGTATCAATCATAAAAAATATACCCCAATTATTAAAACGCTGGGTGCAGCATTCTCTGTTATTGTACCGCTTATTTTCGCTTTAATGCCCGTTGCTTTTTATTTTTACTGGATACAATAAACAATTTTCGCTGCTCAAAAGTTATTACCGCAGTCAATAAAAATAACCACACAATTTTAAATACTATGGCTTTAGATTCTAAAATTCCTAATGGTGAAATGAAAGAAAAGTGGAGCGATTACAAAGGCCACGTAAAGCTGGTGAATCCGGCCAACAAACGCAAACTGGAAGTGATAGTGGTAGGCACAGGCCTGGCCGGAGCCTCTGCGGCAGCGTCTTTGGGAGAGATGGGGTATAAAGTAAAAGCATTTTGTTTTCAGGATAGCCCACGCAGGGCACACAGTATTGCGGCGCAGGGGGGCATCAATGCAGCAAAGAATTATCAGAATGACGGAGACTCTGTATTCCGTTTGTTTTATGATACAGTAAAAGGTGGCGATTACCGCTCAAGAGAGGGAAATGTACACCGCCTGGCAGAAGTAAGTACCTCTATTATTGACCAGTGTGTGGCCCAGGGTGTACCCTTTGCAAGAGAGTATGGCGGATTGCTGAGCAACCGAAGTTTTGGCGGTACACAGGTACAGCGTACTTTTTATGCAGCCGGACAAACAGGACAACAATTATTATTAGGTGCTTACAGTGCATTGGAAAGACAGGTGGCTTTAGGAAATGTAACCATGCACAGCCGCCACGAAATGCTGGATGTGGTGATGATTGATGGCAAAGCAAGAGGAATCATTGCAAAGGATTTGGTTAGTGGAAAATTAGAACGTCACTTCGGCCATGCCGTACTGTTATGCAGTGGTGGATACGGCAATGTATTTTATTTAAGTACCAATGCCATGGGCAGCAATGTTACCGCTGCATGGAAGGCACATAAGAAAGGGGCTTTTTTTGGCAACCCCTGTTTTACACAAATTCACCCTACCTGCATACCCGTTAGTGGCGAATATCAGAGTAAACTTACACTGATGAGTGAAAGCTTACGCAATGACGGAAGGATATGGGTGCCAAAACAAAAAGGAGATAATAGAAAAGCAGTTGAAATACCTGAAGAGGAAAGAGATTATTATTTGGAAAGAAGATACCCTGCATTTGGAAACCTGGTGCCAAGAGATGTGGCATCAAGGGCAGCAAAGGAAAGATGTGATGATGGTTATGGAGTTGGTACAACTAAGCTGGCGGTATATCTTGATTTTGCAGATGCGATAAAACGTTATGGTAAAATTGAAGCTGGTAAAACAGGTGATCATAATGCCAGTGAAGCCAGCATCATTGCAATGGGTAAAGATGTGGTGAAAGAAAAATATGGCAACCTGTTTAACATGTACGAAAAAATAACAGGCGAAAACCCTTATGAAATGCCGATGAGAATTTATCCTGCGGTGCATTATGTGATGGGTGGCCTTTGGGTGGATTATGAATTGCAGACAACCGTAAAAGGTTTGTATGCTTTAGGCGAAGCCAACTTCAGCGACCATGGTGCAAACCGTCTTGGTGCATCTGCATTGATGCAGGGACTTGCGGATGGTTATTTTGTGATACCATATACATTGGGTAATTATTTGGCTGATGAAATCCGTACAGCAAATATTCCAACAACACATTCTGCATTTGAAGAAACAGAAAAAGCAGTAAGCGACCGGATCAATACACTGATGAATATTAAAGGAACAAAAACGGTGGAAAGTTTTCACAAACGACTTGGATTGATTATGTGGGATAAATGTGGGATGGCAAGAAATGAAGCCGGGTTAAAAGAAGCCATCATAGAAATTCAGGCATTGAAAAAAGAATTCTGGAGCGATGTAAGAATACCGGGTGAAATAAACAGCATGAATCCTGAACTGGATAAAGCCGGCAGGGTAGCGGATTTCATTGAACTCGGTGAGCTGATGTGTAAAGATGCTTTGAACAGAAACGAAAGTTGTGGTGGACATTTTAGAGAAGAATCTCAGACAGAAGATGGTGAAGCAAAACGTGATGATGAAAACTTCAATTATGTAGCAGCATGGGAATACAAAGGTGAGAGTGATTGGGAGCTGAATAAAGAAGTTTTGAATTTTGAAATTGTGAAACCAACGCAACGTTCTTACAAATAGAAAAGAAAATTAAAAACCAACCTTCGTTATGGAGCATTACAATATGAATTTGACGTTGAAAGTATGGCGTCAAAAAAATACACAGGCAGCAGGTAGTTTTGAAACGTACAGCGTAAAAGACATCTCTTCCGAAATGTCTTTTCTTGAAATGATTGATGTGCTCAATGAGCAACTCATCATTGATGGCAAAGACCCAATCACCTTTGACCATGATTGCAGGGAAGGTATTTGCGGATCCTGCAGTATGTATATCAATGGAAGGGCACATGGCCCCTGGGCTGCTAACACTACCTGCCAACTGCATATGAGGGCTTTTAAAGATGGCGATACCATCGTGGTAGAACCCTGGCGCAGCAAAGCTTTTCCGGTGATAAAAGATTTGATGGTGGATCGTTCTGCATTCGACAGAATCATCCAGGCGGGTGGATATATTTCTGTGAATACAGGAAATGCGGTGGATGCCAACTCAATTCCGATTGATAAAAAAAATGCCGATGATGCTTTCATGGCTGCAGCCTGTATTGGTTGTGGTGCCTGTGTGGCCACTTGTGTAAACAGCAGTGCGATGTTGTTTGTAAGTGCTAAGGTTTCTCAATTGGCATTGTTACCGCAAGGCGGGCCGGAAAGAGAATCGAGAGTGTTGAGTATGGTGGCACAAATGGATAAAGAAGGATTTGGCAACTGTACAAACACTTATGCCTGCGAAGCAGAATGTCCGAAAGAAATTTCTGTTTCCAATATTGCAAGGCTCAACAGGGAATTTTTAACTGCCGGGTTAACAACAGAAGATTAATCTTTTTTGATATCATTTTAAAAACCTTTCAGCTGGAAGGTTTTTTTTATTTGCAGCATAGCTGTTGTTTAAAGGGCCTTACACAATAAATGCTAACTTTATCCATTCTATTTATAAACCCCTGTATTGAAATTGAGAAGGATATTTTTGCTGTTGATCTCTGTAATGGCTGTGCAAGTATCCCTGGCACAAAAGCCTGTGTCGCCGCTCAGTAACCTTCGTACAAAATATATTTCCACTAAAACAACACAGGTAAAAATAGATTCCCTCAGCCTGTTTCCTAATACCGTTTCTATTGCCAATGTTACTGCCGATCAATACCAGGTAGATGCAGTGAATGCTGTTTTGCTTTGGATAAAAAAGCCCATTGCAGATAGTGTACAGATCAGCTACCGGGTGTTTCCTTACAGGCTCAATGCGGTATCACAGCATTTTAACTTTGACAGCATTCGCAATAATTTTTTGCTGGAAAAACCATTTACTTATCAATACGGCAATAAGCAAAACAACACCCTCTTCGATTTCGGCAACATCAATTACAACGGAAGTTTTGGAAGAGGAATTTCTTTTGGCAACAGCCAGGATGCTGTACTCAGCAGCAGCATGAACCTGCAGTTGAATGGTTTTATCGGCGACAGCCTGGAACTGACCGCGGCAGTAACGGACAACAACATCCCAATACAGCCTGATGGAAATACACAGGATCTCCGTGATTTTGACCGGATATTTTTACAGGTAAAAAAACGAACCTGGCAGATAAACTTTGGCGACATTGATATACGGCAGAGCAAAAATTATTTCCTCAATTTTTATAAACGCCTGCAGGGTGTATCCTTTATTACGGATAATAAAATTGCAAAGGGAGTTACCAATTCATTGCTGCTGAGCGGCTCCGTTGCCAAAGGGAAATTCAATCGGAATTATTTAACCCCAAAAGAGGGAAACCAGGGCCCATACAGGTTACAGGGTGCCAACAGCGAATTGTTCTTTACCATTTTGGCCGGTACGGAAAAAGTATTTATGGATGGTGAATTGCTGCAGAGAGGAGAGGACCAGGACTATGTTATCAATTACAATACAGCCGAACTAACGTTTACACCAAAACGGATGGTGACAAAAGATAAAAGGATACAGGTGGAATTTGAATATGCAGACAGGAATTATCTCAACAGCAATTTGTATGTGAATGATGAAGTTAATTTTAAAAATAAACTGTTCCTGAGTGTGGGAGTTTTCTCTAACAAGGATGCAAAAAATTCTTCCATTAATCAAACACTGGATGATAAGCAAAAACAATTTTTGGCAGATGTGGGCGATGGTATTGATACTGCTTTTTATTCGGGTGCAGTGACAGATACTTTTGCCACCGGTAAAATTTTATACAAAAAAATTGATACGCTTTATAACAGCAGCCTGCATGATTCCATCTTTGTGTATGATTCTACCAGGAGCCTGTCACTCTACAATGTGTCGTTTAGTTACCTGGGTACAGGCAAAGGAAATTACATCCAGCTCTTTAATGCCACCAATGGCAAAGTATTTAAATGGGTAGCACCGGATGCAGCCGGAAATAAGCAGGGCGATTGGTTGCCGGTAATATTATTAGTGTCACCAAAAAAACTGCAGGTAGCTACGGTGGCTGCAGAATACCGCATCAATGAAAAGACAAGAATAAAAGCAGAGTTTGCGGCCAGCAAATATGATATCAATTTATTTTCATCAAAAGATAAAAGTAATGACAATGGTGTGGCAGCAAAGCTCCAGTTTATAAAGGATGAACAGCCGGTCAGTCTTTTTAAGAAATCATTGCTGCTGCAAACCAATGTTGGATTCGAATATGTGAACAAGATTTTTAAGCCTTTGGAAGTATTAAGAAATGTAGAATTCAACAGGGACTGGAGTTTGCCTTTTATCATTGCCCCGGCCAATGAACGGATCATAAATGTAGGTGTTGGATTAAGTGATAAAGCCGGCAACCGTTTCAAATATGATATTGTGAACTACAACAGGAGTGATACTTTCAATGGTTTAAAACAACAGCTGGAATATTTTACTACTGTCAAAGGCTGGAAGTTTACCGGCAATGTAAGCCTTACCAATACTTCAGCTGCGGCACAAAATGGTATTTATTTGCGGCCAGCCATTGATGTGAGCAAGCAATTAAAAAGTTTTAAAAATATAACTATTGGTGCCAACTACACAGGAGAGCACAATAAACAAACGAATAAAATTGCAGACACTTTAACGCCTTATAGTTTTGCATTCAATGTGTGGCAGGCTTATATTAAATCTGATAATTCAAAACTTAATAAATGGGGCATCAGTTATTTTACCCGGAGCGATTTTTACCCGGTATTAAATAAACTGCAGCAGGCAGATAAAAGTAACAACATCAGTTTTTTTACAGAGCTGTTGAAAAGTGAAAAACACCAGGTGAAATTAAATGTGACTTACCGCAAGCTGCAAATTATCAATGCAGGCCTTACTCCGCAAAAGGCAGATGAAAACCTGTTGGGCCGTGCCGAATACTATGTAAATGAATGGAAAGGTTTCTTAACCGGTAATATTTTATATGAAGTGGGAGCAGGGCAGGAGCAAAAAAGAGAATTCAGTTTTATTGAAGTACCGGCAGGGCAGGGTGAATATACCTGGATAGATTACAACAACAACGGAATAAAAGAACTGAATGAATTTGAAGTGGCTTTGTTTACTGATCAAAGAAAATACATCCGGGTATTTACACCCACCAATCAGTATGTAAAAGCTAATTATATACAATTCAATTACAGTGTGGAATTAAATCCGAAAGCCATCATCAATACATCCACTGCAATTGGGATAAGGAAATTTATTTCAAGAATAAGCACTGCATCTTCTTTGCAGATCAACAAAAAAAATATTGCTTCCGGCGGTTTTGAATTTAATCCTTTCACCAAAAAAATTGTTGATACCACCATACTGACATTGAGTTCTTTTTTATCCAACACATTTTTTTTCAACCGGGTAAATCCTAAATGGGGGATGGATGTAACACATGTATTGAGCAACGGAAAATCATTACTCACTTATGGTGTGGAAAGCCGCAGTCAGCGCAATATTGCTTTAAAATTAAGGTGGAATATCAGCAGAAAAATAACTACCAATCTTACCGTACGTTCAGTAACTAATAATCTTGTCACTCCAAAATTCAGTAATCGAAATTATGAGATCGTACAGAAGGTAGTGGAGCCTTCGGTGAGTTATATAAGTGGCACTAAGTTCAGGTTTACTGTGGGTTACAGTTTGAATGACAAAAAAAATAACACCGGATTTTTTGAACGCTCAAACAGCAGCGCATTGAATACAGAACTAAAATACAATGTGCTTTCCAGCAGCAGTATCAATGCAAAATTTTCATTAAATAGTATCGGGTTTAGTTATGCCGATGGCGGTTCACCCAATTCCACCGTTGGCTATACCATGCTGGATGGATTGCTGCCGGGAAAAAATTATTTATGGAACCTGGAGTTTACCAAACGTTTATCCGGCAATATTGAAATGAGCCTGCAATACGATGGCAGAAAACCCGGAGAATCAAGATCAGTGCATATTGGCAGGGCAACAGTGAGAGCAATATTTTAAACATCGCCGGCAGCCATAAGGGTTACTTAGTTGAAGAAAAGTAAAATCATTTTTAATTAATGATTTTGTTTTTTTGCTGATAAAAAATTGCTGTTATTCAAAAATCTTT
>JANLQY010000014.1:0-10842 GCA_031368105.1 Chitinophagaceae bacterium | reverse complement strand
TTTTGCCGCACCTTTTTATTTGCTCAGCCGCTACGAAGAATACCTGCCGCATGAAAAAGATATGTACGGCAGGTATGCTCATGAAAACTCACTTGCTTTTAAAGAAGGTTTTTTACAACTGCCGTTGATTAATATTTGGGTAAATGATTTTACAAAATCCATACAGCAAAAATTTCCAACATTCAACATTCAATATTCAGCATTCAAATTTTCTCCTACTTACGATATTGATATTGCCTACGCATTTAAACATAAAGGACTGGCAAGAAATATCGGCGGCTTTTTAAAATCTCCTTCTGTTGAAAGAATAAAAGTATTGGCAGGGTTAATGCAAGATCCTTTTGATGTGTATGACTGGCTGGATGATTTTCATCAGCAGCATTCACTGCAGCCGGTTTACTTTTTTTTATTGGCAGCAAAGAATGGTCAATACGATAAAAATATTTTGCCTCATGTAAATGCAGTGAAATATTTAATGAATAGTCATGCAGCAAAATATACAGTTGGTATTCATCCAAGCTGGCAAAGCGGGAATAATTTTTTGTTGATGAAGAAGGAAAAAAAATTATTGGCAGACATCATTACCCAACCCGTTACTCACTCAAGACAGCATTATATCCGTTTCAGTTTGCCACATAGTTGCCGCCGGTTAATGGAAGCCGGTATTACTGATGACTACTCCATGGGATATGGCAGCATCAATGGTTTCAGGGCTTCGGTGGCTTCCTCTTTTTATTGGTTCGATCTGCAGAAAAATGAAACGACATCATTGCGGCTTCATCCTTTTTGCTGGATGGATGCCAACTCTTTTTATGAACAACAATTATCTGCTGAAGAAGCATACGATGAATTAGTGAAGTATTATACTATTTGCAAAGAAGTTGGTGGATCACTCTGTACCATCTGGCACAATAATTTTTTAGGAACAGATAAACAATTTGCAGGATGGCGGCAGTGCTATGAAAAATTTATTGCTCTGGTTCGGCAATGATTTGTTCCTTACTTTTCTTCATGCTGAAGTTTACCAAAAACACTCCCAGCAAAGTAACAATAGCTCCCCACAAAATATGGAAGGTTAGTTTTTCTTTCAGAAACAATCCTGCTATCAATATTGCCACCAGCGGATTGAAATAAGCGTACAAAGAAAAGAGAGCAGCAGGTAATTTTTTCATAGAATAAATGAAGGCGATAAAACTTATGATGGATCCTGCTATCACCAAATAGGCAATTGCCAGCCATGCTTTCAAAGGAATTGCCTGCATGGGAATAGTGTCTTTAGAAGTAACTGCTATCAATAATAAAATGGCAGAACTGATCAGCATTTGCCAGCCGGTAGCAAAATAAGGGTTGATCTTTATTTTATTCCGGCTAATGATGATGGTGCCTGCACTCCAGCACAACATGGCTCCCGTCGAAAGTGCAGCACCAAGAAAAAAGCCTGGGGGTCTGTTTTGAAAAGCATTTTCATAAAATACAATTCCAATGCCTCCAATACCCAGCAGCAGGCCAATAAAAGTAAGTACCGATACATCCCTGTTTTTAAAAAAAACCATTTCAATAAGTACTACACTCAGAGGGTATAGTGCACCAATTAAAGAACTTAAGCCAGTGGGGATATATTTAAGGCTCCAGGTACTGAGCCCGTTGGCGCCAACAAACATCAGCAGCGACATTACTAACAGCAACGCAAATTGTTTTGCATCCGGCAGCGGTAATTTTTTATACAGTAAAAAGAAAAGTAAAAAACTTACCCCACCCAAAAACTGGCGGATAGCAGCCATCTGAAATGCCGGCATTTGCGACACGGCTATTTTGCTGGTAACCCAGGTAGTGCCCCATACAATGCTGGTAACGCACAAGGCAATATAGCCGCCGGTTCTGTTGTTGCTGTTATTCAATGATTAGTAAATTATTGAATTGCTTTATTATTCTATTACTGATTAATGTTTAAAATGGCGCAGCTCTGTTATTACCATTGCCAGGTTATTGTCTTTGCAATACTGAATGGAATCATTGTCCCTGATAGAACCACCTGGCTGTATAAAAGAAACAATGCCTGCAGCATGAGCAATTTTTACACAATCATCAAAAGGAAAAAATGCATCGCTTGCCAATGCGGCACCTTTAAGGTTAAAATCAAATTGCTTTGCTTTTTCAATTGATTGGCGCAAAGAATCTATCCTCGATGTTTGTCCGCAACCTTTGCCAATGAGTTGTTTATTTTTTACCAGTGCAATAGAATTACTTTTTAAATGCTTGGCAATAAGATTGGCAAAAGCAAGGTCTTCTTTTTCAGCAGCAGTAGTGTCTCTGCCACCGCTTTCTTTCCATTCGGTATAATTGCCTGCATCATTTTGCTGCGTTAATAAACCGTTCAGCACAGACTTATATTGCGAAACCGGCGGATGGTAATGTGCAGCAAGCTGCAGCAGTATCCTGTTCTTTTTTGATTTTAAAACAACGAGTGCATCTTCATCAAAAGAAGGTGCTATCAATACTTCAAAAAATATTTCAGCAATGGCATCAGCTGTGGCTTTATCAATTGGTTTATTGGTTACCAGCACACCCCCAAAAGCACTTTCAGGATCACCGGCGAGTGCTGCATCCCATGCGTCTTTCACTGTATCTCTTGCCGCCACGCCACACACATTGGTATGTTTGATGATGGCGAAAATAGCACTGCTGCCCCCATCTCCTGAAGGGGAGTTATTTGCAGCGTATACAGTATTGTAATCATGCATCAATTGTATGGCTGCATCTACGTCTACTAAATTATTATACGAAAGTTCTTTGCCATGCAACTTATTAAATACTTCCTCTTGGTTGCCATATAAAATGCCCTGCTGGTGAGGATTTTCGCCATAACGAAGTACATTCTTTTCTTTATTGAATGGATTAATAAAAGCTGTTTCATTAAAATAATTAGAGATCGCCAAGTCATAACCTGTGCATACATCAAAAGCTTTAATGGCAAACATTCTTCTTTGTTCCAAAGTTGTCGTTCCATCCTGTTCCTGTAAAATTTCTTCCAGTAATGGATAATCTTTTTTTGATGCTAACACCACCACATCACTGTGATTTTTTGCCGCACCACGTATCATACTTGGGCCGCCAATATCTATCTTTTCAATAATCAAAGCCTCTTCTACCTCTGTTCCGGAAAGAGCGGCATTGAGTTTTTGTTCTGCCACTGTTTCTTCAAAAGGATAGAGGTCGACAATTACCAAATCAATTTCAGGAATATGGTATTGCTTCATTTCCTGCACATCTGTTTCGTTGTGCCTTCTTCCGAGGATACCGCCAAATACTGATGGGTGCAGTGTTTTAACCCTGCCGCCTAAGATAGACGGATAAGTGGTTAAAGACTCAACCGGCACACAGGGTACTTTTAATCCTTCAATAAATTTTTGTGTGCCGCCGGTAGAGTAGATGGTAACTCCCAATAGGTGCAGTTGCTGAATGATGTTTTCCAACCCATCTTTATAAAAAACAGAAATGAGTGCTGATTGAATTTTTTTTGACATGCTGCTAAAGAATTTTTTTTGATACCGGCTGCAGGTTTTCATTCGATCATGGCTGCTCTGCAAATAGGTTCACTTTTTTGTTATTGATGAAAAGTTTTTAAAAACAGCTACAGATCCATTACAAAAGCTCCTTGCTCCGGTATTGAATAGTGGCGCAAATTTAGTTTATCGCATTCTTCTTTCCATTTGCCAATTTTCCACAAACTGTTAGACGCATCAAAAACAATGACCTGGCAATTGAAAACCTTTGCCAGTGAAGGGATATAGAGTTTTGGGTTTTTAGAAATGACAATGATGTCAACATTTATTTTTGAAGCAGATGGTTCGATGGAGACAGATTCATCCAGCAATAAAATTTTTTTGTTGCCAAATTGAAAAAATTTCCCCTGGCTAAAAAGACCCTTCAGCGAATCAGTTCTTTCATTCAGCTGCAATGCTATTCTGCCCGGTTTCAGGTGAAAGTTTTGCAGCAGTCCGTCTTGCAGCAAAATACTATCGCCTGCAAATTGATAACTGTTGCCGTCAACAAAATCCATGGCCTGGTGCTGCGGCACATTGTACACAATTATTTTTTGCTGGCTCTTTACCTGCCAGCTGATAATGCTGTGAGTAAACACAAATCCGGCAAGGCATAACAGGGAGAGTTGTAACAGTTTTCTTTTTTTATTCAACAGCCATGCGGCCATAAAAACCACCACAGCATACAGCAGCCAGGTGCTGACAACATTGGCTGGTATTTTATCCCACACAGCAAAAGGCAATTCATTTATCCAGAGAATAAATTTATTCATCAGCCATAATAATGCAGCGGTAATTTTTCCGGCATATACACCCACAAAAGGAATCCATGAAAAGGTTACCAAAAATATTTCTGCATAAAGAATGGCGGTAGAAAGTGGCACGGCTACTAAATTGGTAAGCAAAAACAATAATGGAAACTGGTGAAAATAATAAACGCAAACTGGGAAGGTAAGTATTTGTGCAGCCGTGGTGAGTGCTGTTGCTTTCCAGACAGTATCCAATAATTTATTTTGTATATAGCAAAGATTATAAATAGGTTTTTGAAAAGCAACAATACCCACCACAGCCAAATAGCTTAGCTGAAAACCAACATCCCACAGATAATATGGATTGTAACAAAGCATAACAATTGCAGAAGCTGCCAGTGAATTGTAAATAGAAGATTGCCGAAAAAAATATTTACCAATTGTAATAAATGTAAACATCACCGCCGACCGCAACACGGATGCTGCACCGCCGGTAAGCAATGAAAACACCCACAGGCAACTCAGTATCAGCAAGGCCTGCAGCCATTTTGATTTATTGATAAAAGGTAATTTTGAAAATAGAAAAACCAGCATAGCATAAATTAAAGCCAAGTGCATACCTGATATGGCAATGATGTGTACCACACCGGTATTGCTGTATGCCTGCACTAGGTCTTTATCCAAATCATTGGTGTAGCCAATCAGCAGTGCTTCTGCAATGCCGAGTTCATCTTTACCGCTGCTGATAAATTTTTGCAGCACCGATAAGATGTTTTCTCTTGCCGAAAAAATGAACTGCTGAAAATGATTTACACTTTTATCCTGCAGCAATACCCAATCTTTTTCTTTTAAAAAAACATTGTGAAAGGTGAGCTGAAATGCAGCATAGCGTTGGTAATTAAATGCGCCGGGGTTGCCGCTGTTTTTAATGAGCTGTAATTTTTTATTGATAATGATCTTATCGCCATAATGAAGTTGATTTACTGAACTGTCTTTTGAAAAATATAAGAGCAGCTTTCCTTCACAGGCAATGGCGGTATCGTTTGTTACCACCGCCACCACTAAAGCATCTGCTTTATAAGATTTTGTTTTTTCCACCACCGGCTCATTGATGGTGGCGATGATATAACTGCTGTCTTTATAAAAATTGCCATACCAGTTTTCCTTATGCCGTACATCTTTTTGCCAGGTAAGCAATGCGCCAAAGCTCAACAACAATAAATTAAAAATGATTCCCCGAAGGGGTAATAATTTAAACAGCATTGCAACTGGCAGCAAAGAAAACAGCAGAAAAGAAATTGTAAAACAAACCACCGCAATAACAATTGGCGGCAGGTCAATTTGCAAATACCATTGTAATACTATGCCCACAATCAATGGCGGCAATAACCGCAGAAAGGGAGCTGTTTTCCAGATGGGTATATCAAAGGGTTTTGACATACCTCAATATACAAACAATTTTACCTTTCAGTAAGTGCTGTTAAATATTTATTAAAGCAAAAGGATTATTTGAGGATATTTAAATCCAGTTCAAAACCTGTCAATACATTTTCGTCGGATATTTTTTTATTGAAGCCTTTTACAATTTCAATATTGCCATCGGCACGGTAGATATGAGTTTCTTCTTTTTCTGGGATGATGAGCCAGGCTAATTCACAACCATTCTGTATCCATTTTTGCATTTTGTTTTGAAGCTGCTGTACTGTATCAGAAGGGCTTTTAAGTTCAATGATAAAGTTTGGACAAACTGGGGCGAATGCTTTTTTCTGTTCTTTTGTAAGCTCTTTTATTTTTTCATTACTTATCCATGCTGCGTCGGGAGAAAATACTGCATGATCCGAAAGTGTAAAACCTTTTGAGGAATCAAACACTTTACCAGTTTTATTTTTTCTGTTCCACAGGTTCAATTCAGTATTTATATCTGAATTAAAACCACCTATTTCAATTCCTGTAGGTGCCATGATATAGATTTGTCTGTTACTATCCCTCTCAATCCTTAAGTCGCTGTTTTCTGTACAAAAATGGAAAAACTCTTTATCCGACATATCGTCGGATAAATTGCCCGTGATATTGATATTGATATTTTCAATAGTTAGAAGCTGTTTGAGTTAATTATTTTTGATACCAGCTTTAGTTCTTTGTGGCATCATCGTTGTGTCACTCCCTTGTACGGCATACCTTTTTTCAACTTTAATTATGCAATAGGATAAATATTTTAATTAACTCAAACAGCTTCTTACTTTCATTCATTAAATGTACAAATTTTTATTTACTCAAATGCATACTCCTTTCCTTGTACAACTGCCTGAAATAAGGATCCCTTAAGTCTTTGATAAAGCGTATCGCTTCGCCGGTACTCTTCATTTCTGGTCCCAGCTCTTTGTTCACTCCGGGAAATTTGTTGAAAGAAAAAACAGGTTCTTTAATAGCAAATCCGGTGAGTTTCTTTTCAAAAGTGAAATCCTTCAGTTTATTTACACCCATCATTATTTTGGTAGCAATGTTGAGGTAAGGAATTTGATATGCCTTCGCAATAAAAGGTGTTGTTCTTGATGCCCTGGGGTTAGCTTCTATCACATAGACATTGCCTTCTTTAATGGCAAACTGGATATTGATAAGCCCCTGGATATTTAATGCCCGTCCAATTTTTTCTGCATACTCTTCCATGGTATGTACTATCAATGGAGAGAGGTTAAACTGTGGCAACACAGCATTGCTGTCGCCACTGTGAATACCTGCCGGTTCAATATGTTCCATAACACCCATCACATGAAAATCATCTCCGTCAAAAATAGCATCAATCTCTGCTTCCTGGCAGCGGTCAAGGAAATGATCAATCAATATTTTATTGCCGGGTAAATGTTTTATCAAACTCAACACTCCTTTTTCAAGATCTTCATCATTTATCACAATCCGCATTCTCTGCCCGCCCAACACATAACTTGGCCTTATTAAAACGGGATAGCCTACCTGCTTTGCCACTTCTATCGCTTCGTCTGTATTGTAAGCTGTGCCATAGTTTGGATAAGGGATACCCAGTTCTTTCAGCATATCACTAAAGCGGCCACGGTCTTCTGCAATGTCCATGCTGTCGAATGAAGTGCCGATTATTTTGATTCCTTTTTCTGTTAAACGTTTGGCTAGTTTCAATGCTGTCTGTCCGCCCAACTGAACAATTACACCATCCGGTTTTTCATGTTCCACTATCTCCCACAAGTGTTCCCAAAATACCGGCTCAAAATATAATTTATCAGCAATATCAAAATCGGTACTCACAGTTTCAGGATTGCAGTTTACCATGATGGCTTCATAACCTGCTTCTTTTATCGCCAGCAATCCATGTACACAGCAGTAGTCAAACTCAATACCCTGGCCGATCCTGTTAGGACCGCTGCCCAAAACAATAATTTTCTTTTTATCAGAAACTTTACTTTCGTTTGATATTAAACCAGCACCCTTAGTTAGCGGTGTTGCTTCAAAAGTAGAATAGAAGTATGGCGTCTTTGCTTCAAACTCTGCGGCACAAGTGTCCACCATTTTAAAAACCCTTGTCAATCCCATTGCCTTTCTTCTTTCATAAATCACTTCTGCATTTTCTTCTTTCATTATCCTCACTATCTGCTCATCACTAAAACCCAAAAGCTTTGCTTCCGTCAGTAAATCATCAGGCAAAGTTTTAAAATCATATTTAGCAATTTCTTTTTCACAGTTGCAAATCTTTTGTATCTGGTAAATAAACCAGCGGTCTATACCGGTGCTTTCACAAATACGTTTTACACTTGCACCCGCCATCAGTGCATCTTTAATACGAAACACCCTGTCCCATTTAGGTATCTTGATGTATTCAATCAGGTCATCCGCCTTCATTAGGCTTTGTCCATAATAACCCAGGCCAACAGCTTCATTTTCCAAACTCTGACAGGCTTTTTGTATCGCTTCTGCAAAGCTTCTTCCAATGCCCATCACTTCACCCACACTCTTCATTTGAAAACCAAGTGTATCATTAGCCCCTTTGAATTTATCAAAATTCCATCTTGGTATTTTTACAATTACATAATCCAGTGCCGGTTCAAAATAAGCCGAAGTACTTTGGGTGATTTGGTTTTTCAGTTCATCCAAATTATAACCAATGGCCAGCTTGGCAGCAATCTTTGCAATGGGATAACCGGTAGCCTTAGACGCTAACGCAGAAGAGCGGCTCACCCTTGGATTAATTTCCACTACAATCAATTCTTCTGTGTTTGGCTCCAGGGCAAACTGCACATTACATCCCCCGGCAAAATTGCCCAGGTTACGCATCATACGAATGGCCGTGTTACGCATATTTTGAAAAGCGGTATCACTCAAAGTCATTGCCGGCGCTACTGTTATGCTGTCACCAGTATGAACACCCATTGGATCAAAATTTTCCACCGTACAAATGATAACCACATTATCTGCATTGTCTCTCAACAGTTCCAGTTCATATTCTTTCCAGCCAAGCACAGCTTTTTCCACCAGCACTTCATGTATGGGGCTGGCGGTTAATGCCTGGTTCAAGGCTTCATCTAATTCTTCTTTTTTAAACACAATGCCACCGCCGGTTCCACCCAACGTAAAGGATGGACGAAGCACTAATGGAAAACCAATGGCCTGTGCAAATTCTTTTCCTTCTAAAAAAGAATTGGCAATATGAGCCGGGCAAACTTTTATGCCCATCTCAATCATCCACAGGCGAAACTTTTCCCTGTCTTCAGCTTTGTCGATGGCTTTGATGTCCACGCCAATTAATCTCACGCCATATTTTTCCCACACACCCAGTTCGTCTGCTTCTTTGCAAAGGTTCAGTGCTGTTTGTCCGCCCATGGTGGGCAGCACGGCATCTATTTTATTTTCATCTAAAATCTGTTCAATACTTTCCACCGTCAGCGGCAGCAGGTACACCCGGTCGGCCATCATCGGGTCTGTCATGATGGTGGCGGGGTTGCTGTTGATGAGAATAACTTTTACGCCTTCCTCCCTGAGGCTACGTGCCGCCTGGGTGCCGGAATAATCAAATTCGCAAGCTTGTCCGATGATGATGGGGCCGGAGCCGATAATGAGTACTGAAGTAATGGAATTGTCTTTTGGCATATTAAATCAAAAAAGTTGATTAAAAATGTGCCACGGAAGTAATGTTTTTCCGAAGCGGCCAAAGGTAAAGAAAAATGAGGTTTGGTGTTTGTTTTTTTGACAAACTGAATAATATTCTTTTTCCTCATTGATGCCGAATGACCGGAAAGAATATCATTAATAATACTTTCAACTACACAAGCATCCTAACATGATCAAATAAGGTTCAGTTGATTACAATTTAGTTCTTTGAAATTTTGTAGATAAGGTTGTTCAAACAGTTGATTTAACTGGGTTTTCTTGAGTAAGGTAATGCTCAAAATCTGTAATATTTCGTAATTAGAGTATTTGATTTTGAGTTCTTTCCTTATAATAGCGACGGTAACGTATGCTATCATGGCAGTACAAATTTGGATACGCACTGCATTTTCAAAGTAACCCCAAAAGGATTTTACTTTAAGGTGCTGCTTAATCCATTTAAAAAATAATTCTATGCTCCACCTGTATTTATAAAGCTTTGCAATATCGAGTGCAGAGAAGTTAAAATTATTTGTCACAAACTCAAATTCTATATTGCTTTGGGTATTATGATATTTAATACGTCTCAATTTTTCAGGATAATCCTTTGCAGCGTAATGATTGTTGAGTAAAATAGTTTGGTCACATAATACGCCTGAAGTTTTATCCACCTTTGCTGAGTAAAGCCTTCGTTAGTTTGCATTGTGTTTAAGCCGTGTTACAAAGAATGCCTTGCACTGATGTATAACATACAGCCTGCTAAAATCAACATAGCCCCGGTCTAAAATATAAAAACCATCTGGCTCGTAATCTATTTTGTCTTAGAAGTTAACATCATGTACTGTACCATCTGTGATATGTATAAACGATGGGATATTGGTTTTGATGTCAAACTGAGTATTTAGTTTTACAGCAGTTTTATTTTTTCTAAACTTTGCCCACCAAAAAACACTCAGGCATAAATCAATAGTGGTAGAATCAATTGCATAAACATTGCCTTCGATATTTACTTCAAACTGATTGCCTGCTTTACATATTGTACGGGCTTTGGCAATTAAAATGTAGGCGTAGTCTGCAAAGATTCGCCAGTCACGTTGTTCATTGGCATAAGCAAGATTAGATTTTGAAATACCGGTACCCATGCCTAAATGATACCATTTGCTTTGTTGGGTCTCTAAGCATATCATTAAATCACTGAGGCTTTCTCTGTTTGATAACTGACCGAACAACAGGCACATCAGTTGATGCCAGCAAGTAAAATGAAGGACTTTATAATTGCAATCATACTTTTTGATACATTCAGAAGCTGTTTGAGTTAATTATTTAAAAGTTCTTATGTGTATAAGTTGAGAACTAAAGTTGTGTAAAAAAGAAAGTTGCCCGATAGTAGTGGAATGACAAAACCCCACCACTTTTCAAGCAACTTTCAATGGCAAATTATT
>JANLQY010000003.1:0-14564 GCA_031368105.1 Chitinophagaceae bacterium | reverse complement strand
GCTGATACCACAGTAAATAAAACAGCAGTTGCTGAATCAAAAGCTATTTTTCTATAAAACAAATATTGGATAATTACCTGCAAAGCTGCATAAAAATGCAAAGCTGTCAACAGCTGATAAAGCAGTATTACTCGATTGGATCAAGGCAATAAAAGACAGTATTTAAAATGATTTATTAATATGGAACATCAAGATCAAAAACAGCAATATACCTGCTCCATGCATCCGCAGATCATTCGGGATGAGCCGGGCAATTGTCCGCTTTGCGGCATGGTATTGATTCCATTAAAGAAACCGGAAGGTGAACATGCAGGCCATACCATGCATTCTTCGATAATTGATGATTTTAGAAAACGATTTTATGCAGTATTGATATTAACCATACCCATCATGCTGTTATCAGAGATGATACAGCATTGGTTAAATATCCATATAACTTTTCCCGGCTTTCAATATGTATTGCTGGCATTATCATCCATAGTATTCTTTTATGGTGGCTGGCCTTTTTTAAAAGGATTGGTTGATGAAGCAAAAGCAAAGAACCCTGGCATGATGTTTTTAATTGGTTTTGCCATTACAGTCGCTTACATCTACAGTGTTGCCATTGTTTTTGGTTTGCAGGGTATGGATTTTTTCTGGGAATTGACAACGCTGATTCTGATTATGTTGTTGGGGCACTGGATAGAAATGAAATCTGTTGCGGGAGCATCAAGAGAACTGGAATTGCTTGTACAGTTAATGCCATCCGATGCACACATGGTAATGCCGGATATGATTCATGATGTAAAAACTGAAACACTAAAAGCAAACGATATCATTCTCGTAAAACCCGGCGAAAAAGTGGCAGCCGATGGCATAATACTGGAAGGTGAAAGTTATTTGAATGAAAGTATGCTGACAGGCGAAAGTAAACCGGTGCAAAAAATAAAGGGCGATAAGGTAATTGCCGGTGCTATTAATGGCAATGGTGCAATAAAAGTTACTGTATCACATGCCGCAAAAGATTCCTACTTATCACAGGTTATCAAGTTGGTGGATGATGCCCAAAAATCGAAATCAAAAACACAGTTACTGGCAGATACTGCTGCAAGATGGCTGACCATTATTGCTTTGCTTGCCGGCATAACCACATTTTTATACTGGTATTTAACCAGGCAACCATTGGCATTTGCTATGGAACGGATGGTAACAGTGATTGTAATTTGTTGCCCCCATGCTTTGGGCCTTGCGGTGCCGTTAGTGGTTGCAAAATCTACTGCGCTTTCTGCAAAGCATGGCTTATTGATCAAGAACAGAACTGCATTTGAAAATTCAAGAAAAATAACCACTATTGTTTTTGACAAGACCGGAACACTGACTGTTGGTAAATTTGAAGTGTCCAAAATTGTTTCATTGCAAAAAGATATTTCTGAGAATGAATTAATAAGATTAGCATCAGCATTGGAACAAAAATCAGAACATCCTATTGCAACAGGGATCTTACAAAAAGTAAAAGATTTATCAATCACTATTCCTGCAACAGAAAACTTCAATGCCATTACCGGCAAAGGAGTGGAAGCTACTGTAGAAGGTAAAAAAATACTGGTGGTAAGTCCCGGCTATCTTAAAGAAAATAATATAGCAATACCCGAAAGCTTTACAGCCAACGATACAGAAACTATTGTATTTGTAATTATCAACAATGTTTTGGCCGGTTATATTGCTCTGTCTGATGAGATACGTCCTGAATCTGCAGAAGCAATTGCTACTTTAAAAAAGGAAAACATCAAATCAATTCTATTAACAGGTGATAACGGTAAAGTGGCAGCAAGTGTAAGTAAAACTTTAGGCATGGATAGTTTTATTGCCGAAGTATTACCGCATCAAAAATTAGAGAAGATAAAAGAGTTGCAAAGCAAAGGAGAGTTTGTTGCCATGACAGGCGATGGCGTAAATGATGCACCTGCACTGGCACAGGCAGATGTGGGTATTGCTGTTGGCAGCGGCAGCGATATTGCAGCTGAAACCGCAGGTATTGTTTTGGTGAATAGCAACCCAAAAGATATAGTGAGTTTGATTTTATTTGGCAAAGCCACGTACTGTAAAATGATTCAGAATTTAATTTGGGCAACAGGGTATAATGTAATTGCCTTGCCATTGGCAGCGGGGGTTTTATATAAACAGGGTATTTTATTAAGTCCGGCAGCAGGAGCAGCACTAATGACAGTAAGCACAATTGTAGTTGCTATTAATGCAAGCAGGTTAAAAGTAAAAAACTAAAATCAGATAAGATCAATAATGAAAAATCAAATAAAAGAGCAAATGATAAAATGGTTGTAAAATCAAAAAGTATCATAATACATGCTTCTCCTGAAAAAGTTTTTACTTATATGGACAATATAGGCAATACCGGAATGCATATGACAAAAAGTTCAATGCCAATGATGGGGGGCAAATTAGTATTGCAACAGCTTTCGGAAAATGGAACCGGGCTTAATTCAAAATTTCGCTGGTATGGAAAGATGATGGGTTTTACAATGGACTTTACAGTTGTTGTTACCAAATGGATTAAAGACAAAGAAAAAGTTTGGGAAACAATCGGAAAAGCCAAAATGATTATTCTTGGCTGGTATCAAATGCGGCTTCTTATTTATCCCGAAGGACAAAACACAAAAGCAGAATTGAGTATTGTTTATACAAAACCAAAAAACTTATTTTTCAAATTCATTGCTTTTTTCTTAGCTCCGTTATATGCCAACTGGTGTTTAAAAAATATGCTTGAGGACAGCAAGAAAACTCTCGAAGAAAATTAAAAAATTAAATGATAAAACTAAAACCATACGCTGCATTATTCCTCACACTCGGAGGATTTCTTTTTATCGCAATGGGTATCTTTTTTATTTTTTTAAGGTCACCATTATTGCCTGAAGACTCCCGGTACATCGGTAGATCTTTGAGTGAAATTGAAAATAAAATTCCCGGCTTAGCAGCCTGGCTGCAAAAAGTTTTTTGGGTAATGGGTTGCTATGTTTTAACAACGGGACTATTAACTGTGTATATCGCTCAAACTTCTTTTCTTAAGAGTGTGTTGTAAGAGCTGAAATAATTTTTTTTAAACAATAGGAAGCTTGTAAAATATAAATGCCGGGCTTTGCCCGGCATTTATATTTAGTGTAATTAGAAACAATCAGTTTAATCAAAACAAACTAACGTTGACCATAGGCTCATTTTAAAAAGCCTTCTCATCTCCCTTAAATACTTTATACACTGTAAGAAAAAGAATCCGGATGTCAAGAAAGATATTCCAGTTTTCCAGGTACCAAAGGTCTTCATTCACACGGTTAATGATTTGTTCATTATCAGTAATCTCACCCCTCAAACCATTTACTTGTGCCCAGCCGGTGATACCCGGTTTTAAAAATTGCCTGATCATATACTGATCCACAATTTTGGAATAATCACTTGTATGTTTCACCATGTGTGGTCTTGGCCCTACCAGGCTCATTTCACCTTTTAATACATTAATAAACTGTGGAAATTCATCCAAACTTGTTTTACGGATAAAGGCTCCAATCCTGGTAACACGGCTGTCGTTTTTCGTAGCCTGTTTGGTATCCGATTCTTTATTTACTTTCATACTCCTGAACTTCATGCAATAAAATGTTTTATTGTTTTTGCCCGACCGTAATTGCGAAAAGAAAATAGGCCCTTTTGATTCAAGATAAATCAATAATCCGAGCAAAGGCACCAGCCATGAAAGTATAAAAACCACTACCAGCAGGCTGATGATCACATCAAGCACTCTTTTTTTCATTCTGTTTCCTACATCATCCAATGGCTCACTCCTCATGGATAATACAGGCAGGTCACGGATATAATTTATGATCACCGGCTTATTCACAAATACAGAAAGATCAGGTACTACTTTAAACCGGATACATTCTGTTTCTGCCTTACTCATTAAAGTATAGATATCTTTATTTTGCTCCGGAGTAATGGTGGAAAATATTTCCTGTGCGTCCAGTTCAATGGCAGTTTCAATCGTGTTTTTTATATCCGATAAAATAGGGTGCCGGGTAAGTTCCTTAATATTTTTTTCGTCTTCTACAAATCCAAGCAACAGGGTATTAAAGCCTTCCTCTTCAAAATAGTTCTCTAATTTTTTAGCTGTTTCATTATACCCGATAATAATCACTTTATTAAAAAGGTGGTTCCTGTTTTTAAAATAATTATTAATACCTAGGTATAAAAATCGGTTTAAAAACAAACCAAAACCAAAAGCAATGATAGTGGCAATAGTAAAAAATCTGGATACCTCAAATTGGCGGGAAAAGAAAAGATAAAATAAAATTGCTATTAACCACAGCAGGTACACCTGTACCGTTCTTTTGGTAAAAAATTCAAACTTAATGATGTTACTGTCCGAATAAGTACGGCAGGCAAAAGCAAGAACAACCCAAAAAATATTGATCAGCATCCAGAATTCAAGATAGGTTCTGAAAGAGTGGTCAGCAATACGGCTTTCAAAAATAAATCTTGAGAATAAAAATGTAATATTCAGCAAAAGGAGGTCTAAGGCGATCAGCGATTTCTGTAAATAGTTTTTTAATTGTTTGTTCATAAACACATTTGATAACTTCTCTTTCAGCCATCTTATTTTAATCAATAAAAAGGGAAAGATGAGTATTAGTTACTTCGGTAATTTTCTTCAAAAAATAAAAAACGCAATATTGATTTGTTTATTATAAAAAATCAATTGTGTGAAACCTGAATGCTTGTATTTTAAATTTCCAACCCGGCATTGGTGTTCAAATTTAAAAACTCTTTAAAAACTATCCAATCAAATATTTCAGATAAAAATAAAGACCAGCTTAAAAGTACTTTTAAATATTGGTTTATAGGTTTAATATTATCATTCTGGAGTTTTAAAAATTTAATTAATCTTTATTATTGGTAGGTTAATCCACAAATTCAGTTAGGCGGTACACTCAAATGTTGGTATTGTAAAATAAAAGCAGGGCAATCTCTCCCTCCACCTTAAAAGCAATTGTAGTTCATTTTTTAAATTGTATAAGTGCAGCAAAAAGGAGTCATTTCATCAGAATGGCTCAATAATATTAAATAAAATTGATTGATGCCTGCAAGGAAATATTGGATAACTGTCTAATTACTAAGAATAAACTGTGTGTAAGTAATGTTAAAAAAGATATTGCTGGCATAATTTTTGGCGATTTTAGAAAAATTTCAAATAATCTCAGTGAATTAAAACATATAACTAAAAATATGAAACCACTATTACAAAAAAAAAGTCCTTATCCCTTTGTGAAACTATATAATTGCTTACATTTGTAAAAATCATGTGCCTGTTTTTCTGTAAATTTCACATAGTTATTAACCTTTTGTCAGTCCAAACCCACGTAACGCTTATTCCCCCAAGTAAATTTTTTATAGCTAAAATGCTAACGCTTTTTTGCTAAACACTGATCCACTACCATTTGCATTTCTGATTTTATTCTTTTGTAAAAGAATATTTGATTAAGATGTTGTGAAACTGTAAAATTTTCATCGAATTTTTAATAGGAAAAGCGAATACTGGGAAAAATGCTACAAATTTTAAAAAAACTGTTACTGCCGGGTAGCTTACGCATAAGTATGCTCATATCACTTTTCATTTTTGCTGCATCTCTATGTGTAAATGCAAAAAATTATTATTTCTCCACCAGTTTAGGCAGTGATTCCTACACCAGCACACAGGCTCAGAGTACTGCCACTCCCTGGAAATCTATTACAAAGCTCAATGCCATTTTCAGCACTTTAGTTGCCGGGGATAGCATTTTATTTAAGCGTGGAGACGTATTTTACGGTACAATCATTACAAACAAATCAGGAGCTAGTGGTAACCCGATTGTTATCAGTGCCTATGGTACCGGTACAAAGCCGGTGATATCAGGTTTTACCACCCTTTCTTCGTGGTCTGATGTTGGTAATGGAGTTTATCAGGCTGCTGCCCCAGCTGCAGATAGTGATCTAAATATGGTAACACTCAATAACATTCCACAGGCTGTAGGCAGATATCCTAATGCAACGGATGTTAATGGAGGATACCTTAAATATGAATCTTTTGCGGATACTACTTCAATAACAGACAATGAATTAACCAGTACAATTAACTGGACCGGGGCAGAAGTTGTTATCAGAAAAAAATTATGGGTACTTGACCGTTGCAAAATAATTAATCATACAGGGGGTACTATTACTTATATTAATCCCGGTGTATCCGATTTTGATGGCTCAAATAATTATGGTTACTTTATTCAAAGGGATCCCCGTACACTTGACAGGTTGGGAGAATGGTATTTTAACGGCAGTACTAAAAACCTGCAAATGTATTTTGGTACAGCTATACCTTCTTCCTATTCAATAAAAATAAGTACTGTTGATACCCTTCTTAACATCAGCACAAATAGCTATATCAACATCAGTAATATTGCTTTTGAAGGAGCAAATAGTATAACGGTTTATGTCAATAATACTTCCAATATCAATATTCAGAATTGTGATATAAGTAATGCCGGCGAGTGTGGGATTATATCACAAAATGTATCTAATATTTTAGTGGAAAATTGTACAACCAACAATGTACTTAGTAATGCAATTAAGTTGAATAACACCTACGTTGCTAATACTACTGTTAGGAACTGTGTGGTAAAAAATACCGGAACCCTGCCAGGTATGGGATTAAATGCCGGCCACTCTTACAAAGGTATCATTGCATTTGCATTGAATAATGTTGAGATTTCTTATAATAAGGTTGATACTACTGGTTTTGTAGCCATAGAGTTTGAAGGAAACAATGTAACTGTTAATAACAATGTAGTAAATTATTACTGTTATGTAAAAGACGATGCCGGTGGCATATATACCTGGTCACAAAGTACAGATGCCACCCCCGGTACTGTTTATACCAACAGGGTAATCAGGGATAATATTATCATGAATGGGATTGGTTCTGCTCCGGGCCCCGGCTCAACAAGCATTTGGGTGTCTGGTATACACCTGGACGGACGTTCCGTAAATGTGGATGTGCTGAACAACACAATTTTTAATTGTAATAAAAATGGAATACACTCTAACAACCCGGTAGGAGTAAATATAAAAGGCAATACTTTTTTTAATAACCTGAATGCAGTGAGTATAATGCGTTGGGCTGCCACCGGAGACATAAAAAACCTGGCTATAAAAAATAATATTTCCTATCCAAAAACAGATGCCCAAAGAAATTTTTACTATATCAATAATGCACTAAATGAACCGGCGGTAACAACATTTCAGTCAGACGTACAGTCATTAGCTGATATTGACAGTAATTACTACAGCACCAGCAACCCGGCAAGTTTTAAATTTGAATATTACCTTACAACGGGTGGGGCAGGGGTTCCTGCTTCTCCTCAATCTCTTGATGGGTGGAGTTCATTTTCCAAACATGATTCATTTTCTAAAAAACCTTTTCGGGAAGCACCAGAGTATATTCTGAGAAGTATTATTGGCTCCAACTTATTTACTAATGGTGCATTTACCAGCAACATAACCGGTCTCATATTATTTGGTGCCAATGTAACGGCCACATGGGATAATAACAGCAAAATTACCGGCACAGGTTCTCTACGGCTGGATTTTACAAGCCCGGTAGCGAATAAAGTTGGAACCGTCTACAGCGCAATTGGTGCTGTGAGTGCCACTAAAAATTATATTCTCCGGTTTAGTACATTGGGTACCACGCCTTATGGAATTGTAAACGCTTATATAAGAAAAACAGCTTCGCCATACAGTAGCCTTATTCCGCTTCAAACAAAAACATTTGGTACCGGCAGAACAGATCATGAGTTTTTATTTGCTGCCCCAACTACCGATGCAGGAGGAAGTTTTGTTATTGAAATAGAACAAAACTCAGGTACCACTTATATCGATAACATCGAATTTTATGAAGCGGATGCAACACCATATAACATTGATGATTACCTGCGTTTTGAATACAATTCAACTTCGGTGGCTAAGGTTGTTGGATTAGGGGCTAATTATATTGGAGTGGATGCTGCATATTATCCTGGAACAATCACCTTACAACCATTTACTTCAAAAATATTGGTAAAAGATACCTCCATTTTAAGACAGGCATTGGCAGCTCAATCATCAGCACCTGCAATCAATTGTTTTGGAGGTACTTCCACTGTTACTGTTACTGCTACCGGAGGTATACCACCATACACAGGAACAGGGACTTTTGTTGTAGCTGTAGGTACTTACACTTATACAGTAAAAGATTTAACGGGAGCCACCACCACCACCACGGCAGCAGTAACACAGCCTTCAGCTGTTTTGAAAACTACTGCCACCGCAGGCTCTATCCTTATTTATGGGGGCAACACAACCGTTACTGTTAGTGGTACCGGAGGAACTTCACCTTATACCGGTACCGGTTCTTTTAGCAATGTAGCTGCAGGTACTTACACCTATACTGTAAGAGATTCAAAAGGGTGTACTGCGTCTGCTACAATTACAATAGCACAACCTGCAATTTTAAAGGCCACGGCAGCAGCCGCAGCAATTAATTGCTTTGGTGGTACCACCACCATAACAGTTTCAGCAACCGGTGGAATTTCCCCATATACCGGTACGGGCAACTTTATAGTTAGTGCAGGCACATACAACTATACTGTAACTGATGCGGCAGGTACAACCAACACCATATCTTTATCCGCAACACAACCTTCAGCAGCTTTAACGGCTACAGCTGTTGCCGGTACAATTAGTGTTTTTGGAGGTACTACTTCGGTAATTGTTTCCGCTTCCGGGGGCACATCGCCTTACACAGGTACAGGTAATATCAGCAATGTAAGCGCTGGTACATATACTTATACTGTAACAGACTCCAAAGGATGTTCTTCCTCTGCAACAATAACTATTACCCAGCCTCCACTTGCAGTTTCAGTGGCTGCAACAACTCCTTCCATTAGTTGTTTTGGCAGTACGGCGAATGTTAGTGTTACTGCAACCGGGGGTGTTACTCCATATACCGGCACAGGCAATTATACTGTAGGTGCTGGCAACGGTTCCATCAAAATTTCTTTTCCTTCGGTAATAGTTGGAACAAATACTGCCTTGTACTATACCATTGGAGCAGTAAGCGCTGCTAAAAATTATATTCTTCGGTTTAGTACTTTAGGTACTACCTCCGCTGGCAGTTTGAAAGCGGGGATAAGGCAAACTTCTTCACCTTGGGCTATGTTGACCAGCTGGCAAGCAGCAAGTTTTGGAACAGGCAGAAAAGACTTTGAATTTGTATTTACCGCACCAACAGCTGATGTCGCCGCCAGTTTTATAATTACAATTGATCAAGGTTCAGGAACAACTTATTTTGATAATATCGCTTTCTTTGAAGTTGATAATAGTAATAATTTAAAAGGATCCAACCTTTATACTTATGGAAGTTTTGAATCTGGCATCAGTAACCTGTTGGTGGGAAGTTCAAATGGTAACCAAATTGCCACCTGGGATACTACCAGTAAAATACCTGCTGTTTATTATTTCACCGTAAAAGACGCTAATAATTCTACCGCAACAGCTGTTGTGAAAACCACTCAACCTGATTTGTTGCAGGTGACAGCCACACCGGGAATGATCAGTGCTTATGGAGGCACTACTTCAGTAGTAATTACCCCATTAGGAGGTACTGCTCCTTATGCAGGAGCAAGTACAAAAAATAATGTTGCTGCCGGTACTTACACTTATACAATTATAGATTTCAATGGTTGTTCTGCCAGTACAACCATTACTGTTACCCAGCCTCCACCAACTGCTTTATTGCCTGTTACCACATCTGCAAAAATAAATTGCTTTGGCAAAACAACTGCTGCAACTGTAACTGCCATTGGCGGTGTGACACCATATACTGGTACCGGCAATTATACAGTTGATGCTGGTAAAGGTTCTATAAAGGTTTCCTTTCCATCAGTGATTGCCGGTGTTTATACTGCATTGTATTATACTATCGGTGCTGTAAGTTCTGCTAAAAGTTATATTGTTCGATTCAGTACTGTAGGCACTACTGTCAGTGGAAGCTTAAGAGTTGGAATACGGCAAACATCATCACCCTGGGCTATGTTGACTGCCTGGCAAACAGCAAGTTTTGGAACAGCCAGAAAAGATTATGAATTTATATTTACCGCTCCAACAACTGAGACCACTGCCAGTTTTATAATTGGGATAAATCAAAATTCAGGGACAACTTATGTTGATAATATCGCCTTTTTTGAAGCCGACGGCAGTAACAATTTAAAAGGATCCAATCTATATCCTTATGGAAGTTTTGAATCTGGTATCAGCAACCTTTTAGTGGTAAGTTCCAATACTAATCATATTGCCACCTGGGATACCACCAGTAAAATCACTGCTACTTATTATTATCCAATTACAGATGCACTTGGCAATTCGATAACTTCTGTTGTGAATACAACACAGCCTGTAGCGCCTTTACAAGTAACAGCTGTCGCAGGGATTATTAGTACTACCGGCGGAAGCACCACTGTTACTATTACTGCCACAGGAGGTACTGCTCCTTATACAGGTACCGGCTCATTCACCAATGTGAAAGTGGGAACTTATACTTATACAGTAACAGATGCTGCCGGGTGTGTGGCTTCTCAAACAATTACAATCACTCAAACTGCTTCAAGGACGGCAATTCCTGTCTCTGCAACAAGTAGTATTAATTCCAATAAAGAATTAGCAGTAACAGCTTATCCCAATCCAGCCGCTGCCAATTTTAATTTGGTACTTGAAGGAGGGACAACAGAAAGGGTAGCCATTGTTGTTACCACCATTGATGGTAAACCAGTTTATGCTGCCAGTGGCAATTCAAATCAGCAATATACTTTTGGCTCAGGGTTTTATACCGGGCTTTATATACTGAAGATTACGCAGGGAAATGTTGTTAAAACACTTAAGCTGATTAAAATAAAATAAGGAGAGGTAAAATAAAAATTGTAAAATAATACCGGTTGTAGCACAACCGGTATTATTTTGTAAAGACGTTTTTTATTTCGTTGAATAAAAATTCACAGAGAAATAGCTAAACAGAAAATCATTCAATCATTTGCCAAATTTTTGTTTTAACAGGGTCAATGCATCATTCATTGTGGGTTCAGCTTTCGGCTTATTTACTTTGGTATTTAATTTCCCACCGGGTTTATTGTATTGAGCTCTTGCAGGCGGGGCTTCGGTTTGTTTGATAGACAAAGCAATACGTTTACGGGCAGTGTCCACTTCCATCACTTTTACTTTTACTTTCTGATTCAGCTTCAGTGCTTCGTTTGGGTCGGTGATGTAAGTGTGAGAAATTTCAGACACATGCACCAGCCCATCCTGTTTTATACCAATATCTATAAAGGCGCCAAACCTGGTGATATTCGTTACCACACCAGGAACTTCCATTCCAATTTTCACATCATCAATACTGTAAATAGCAGCAAATTCAAAAGCCTGTACTTCACTTCTTGGATCGAGGCCCGGCTTTTTTAATTCATTTAAAATATCTTTTATCGTCAGCTCTCCGATTGTTTCAGAAGCATATTTTTTTGCTTCAATATTTTTCAGCAATGTTTCATTACCGATCAATGCTTTTACATCTACTGATAAATCTTTTGCCATGGCCTGCACTACCGGGTAAGCTTCTGGGTGTACAGCACTTGCATCCAGCAAATCATCAGCTTCCTTTATGCGTAAAAATCCGGCACATTGTTCATACGCTTTTCCACCAAGCCTTGGTACTTTCAACAATTCTTTGCGGTTGGTAAATTTGCCAATTTCATTTCTGTGTTTGATGATATTATCTGCCAGTGTGCTGCCAATACCACTTACATAACTCAATAAATTTTTGCTGGCAGTATTTAAGTTCACACCTACATTATTTACACAACTGATAACAGTGGCATCCAGTTTTTCTTTTAAACGAAACTGGTTTACATCATGCTGGTACTGGCCCACGCCGATACTCTTTGGATCAAGTTTCACTAATTCTGCCAGCGGATCCATCAGTCTTCTTCCAATACTAACGGCTCCCCGTACGGTAATATCTTCATTGGGGAATTCTTCTCTGGCAATTTCTGATGCTGAGTAAATAGAAGCACCATCTTCATTTACCAAAAATACCGGCAGGCCAAGATTTAATTTTTTGATAAACTGTTCTGTTTCTCTTCCTGCTGTTCCGTCACCAATTGCAAAAACTTCTATGCTGTATTGCTGTACTAAATTTTTAATTTTCATCTCCTCTGCATGTACTCTATTTGCTTCATGCGGAAAGATGAGGTCAGTTTTTTGCAGGTCGCCCTTTTCATCTAAGCAAACCACTTTACAACCGGTTCTGTAGCCGGGATCAATCGCTAAAATTCTTTTGCTGCCCAATGGAGAACTCAATAATAACTGGCGAAGATTTTCTGCAAATACATTGATGGCATCTTCATCTGCTTTTGTTTTTAAGGCAGTCCTGAACTCTGTTTCAAGGCTTGGCTGCAATAATCTCCGGTAAGCATCTTTACCAGCTTTACGAATTTGATCACTGCAGGTACTCATTCCTTTAATGTACAATTCATCAATTAATTCCAGCGCCACTTCTTCCATGGGTGAAATGGCAATGCGTAAATATCCTTCTAAAAATCCACGAAGCACTGCAAGGATCCTGTGCGACGGGGTCTTAGAAATCGGTTCACTAAAATCAAAATAATCTTTGTATTTGATGCCTTCTGTTTCTTTATCAGTCACCACTTTGCTTTGCAGGGTGGCTGCTGTTTCAAACAGTTTACGCAGCTTTGCCCTTACCTGTGCATCTTCATTTATTATCTCAGCAATGATGTCTCTTGCTCCTTGCAGTGCGGCATCTGTATCGGCTATTTTTTCATTGATGAAAGCAGTGGCTTGGGAAGTTATGTCAATGTCTTTTTGTTCCAGTAATAAATTAGCCAATGGCTCCAAACCATTTTCCCTGGCGGTTTGTGCTTTGGTTTTTCTTTTTGGTTTATAGGGTAGGTAAATGTCTTCCAGCTCTGCAATGGTAGTTGCTTTGTTGATTTTGCCCTGCAGAATTTCCGTCATTTTTTCCTGCTCGGTGATAGTCTTTTCTATAAACGTTTTTCGTTCGGTAAATTCTTTTAAAAACTTTGCTTCGTCCTGTATCTGCTGAATCTGCACTTCATCCAATGCCCCCGTTTTATCCTTTCGGTAACGGGCAATAAAGGGGATAGTACTGCCTTCCTCCAGCAAAGTGATTACCGCTTCTACCTGCTGTAATTTGATATTGAGTTTTACAGCTATTGACTGAATAAAAATATTTGACATAATTAAGTATGTTTAAAATTGGGGTTGCGAAAATAACGGTGTGCCTTCAAATAAAAAATTGTAAAATAAAAACTCAGTATTATTATCGCTGAATACCGGTGAATAAACGCTGATGAATACACTATTAGCCTTAGATTAAAATAAATAAAATTTTACTTGCATTTTATAAATCTAATTTCTATTTTACTCTTCTTTTCGACCCTGTCAAATACTGCATTTTTTTTATTTTAACCTAAAATTTTTTTACAATGAGAAAATTCTTTCTTCTCTGCCTCTTGCTTCCAGTAATGGCAATGGCGCAGAAAAAAAATGTTGTGAATGCACAACGCATGTTTCCAAAAGTTGACAAAGTGCTGGAGTTTGAAAAAGCACTGGCCAGCCATGCACAAAAGTATCACACCGGCGATTTTAAATGGAGGGTATTTGATGTCCAGTCTGGCCCGGATGCCGGAGGGTACCATGTTGTAGAAGGGCCCAACAGTTGGGATGCAATTGACGGGAGGGGCAATATCAGTGATGAACACAACATTGACTGGAATAAAAATGTAGCCATCTATCTTACCGACAAGGGCACCAGTACTTACTCTATTTACCAGGACACGTTGAGTTCTGTTGCATTGACTGATTACAGTAAACAAATAAACATTACTCATTTTTATCCTAAACTTGGATGGGGTTTTAAACTGAGAGAAGTATTTGTAAACTTTAAAAAAGTATGGGAAGCCGGCGGCGAATCTGTTGCTGTTTACCAAGCCAGTTCTTCAGGACCTGCACAATATGTTTTGGCAACAAGGTACAAGCAGGGATTAAAAGAAAGGGAAGATGGTTTCAGAAAGCCATTCAAAGACAGGTATGAAGCCATGTACGGATCAGATTCCTGGGATAAAGTGGCGGAAGTTTATCAGCAATATGTTGATAATATATGGAGTGAACTGCTCACTTACAGGCCAGATTTGAGTTCTAAATAAAACTTTCATTTACTACTACATCGAAACAAAGTTTCTGCAGATAAAATAGGCTGCAGGCTTTGTTTCGTTTTTTTTTATTTTTAAAACTAAGAAGCTGTTTGAGTTAATTAAATTTTTTACCCATTAAGTTAAGCATTGCTATATAAACAAAACTGATAGCAGATTCTTTAGTTCTTTCGTAGTCCATTACTAATCTTCTAAAGTTTAATAGCCATGCGAAGATTCTTT
>JANLQY010000176.1:0-2949 GCA_031368105.1 Chitinophagaceae bacterium | reverse complement strand
TTTTGCCTCCACAGCCGGCAGGCTGCGTAACTGGAACGCCGCTCCTTTTTGACCTTTGAAAAAATATGCTCCGCATTTTTTCAATCCCGATTTCATCGGGACCGGACAAAAAGAGGCGGCTAATCCAGTTACTGGTGAAAGTTAAAAAAGATAATACAAGCCGCTTAATTATTGTATTTGTCCATTTGCGAACTAAATCATTAATACTATTCATATTTCTTTGAGATGAACAAACCTACCTAATATTGATCAATTTGCAAAAACAACAAAAACTTTATTAGTTAACTTTGCCCCATGCTTACAGATAAGGAGAAGCAATTTTTATTGTATTGGGAACGAAACCGGGAGAGGGAAAATACTTTTATCAACAAACTGCTGGGAGGTTTGCCAATGGCTTTCCTGTTTAGCCTGCCTATTATTTTATCAGTGGTGGCAGTATGGTTATTTTTACCTGAATGGTATATGAAAATATCCAAAACATCTCCCGGCACATTTATAACCGTTATTTTTGCGATGCTCATCATTTCACTGTTCTTTTCTTTTTTTCGTATGCAGTATAAATGTGAAATGAACGAACAGTTGTACAAAGAGCTGAAACAAAAAGAATCGAAAACTATCATCAATAATAAATAACAATTTTTAAATTAAACAAAACGAATTTTAGTATGCTGAAAAGAAGTCTCCCTGCACTGACCTTAGTAATAATATTGTTTGCCTGCAATAAAAAAAGCACTGAACCCTGTACGCTTGTTGACGGACATCCCAACACCACAGAGATTGCTAATATACAAACCTATCTAACCAGCAAAGGAATTACTGCTACGCAGGACAGTCGTGGCTTTTTCTACCAGATAGTTGGCCCGGGCTATGGGACTCCTCCAACTGCAGCATCAACTGTTACTGTAAACTATAAAGGTACTTTAACCGATGGTACTTCATTCGATTCCACAGTAACGGGTACCCCGGCTACTTTCCCTTTGAGCAATCTTATCCTGGGATGGCAATATGGTATTCCTTTAATAAAAAAAGCTGGGGTCATCTACCTGTACCTTCCACCATCATTGGGTTACGGTTGTGTTGGCAGTGGTGCTGTTCCCGGTAATGCTACTACTATTTTCAGGATAGAGCTTGTAAACTATTAATTCAAAATTTTGTGTGACACACGAAGCCATTTCCATATTTGATATGTTTAAAATTGGGGTTGGCCCATCCAGCAGCCATACACTTGGCCCATGGAAAGCTGCCCTTCGGTTTATAGATTCCCTGCAGCAGAAAAACATATTGCAGCAGGTGGAAAGTATTGAAGTGCTGTTGTATGGTTCATTGGCAAAAACAGGCATCGGGCATGGTACCGATGTAGCGGTGCAGTTAGGTTTGTGCGGTGCCGACCCGGTAACTTTTGATGTTGATAATATCAGGCCTAAGATGAATGACATCAAAACCATGAATAAGCTTTTGCTTCATGGCAAGCATGAAATTGATTTTAATCCCGATGAAGATATTGAATTCCTTTATTCAGAATCACTGCCCTTTCATCCCAATGCACTTACTTTTTTAGTTCGGCTGCACAATGGCGAAAGCTTTGCAGAAACTTATTATTCCATTGGCGGCGGCTTTGTAATAAAGGAAGGAGAAACTGGCAATGCACTCAGTGAAGTGGAACTGCCTTTCCCCATCAATACTGCTGCAGACCTGCTGCACTGGTGCAGAAAAACAGGTATGGCCATCAGCGAAGTGGTGTTGGAAAATGAAACTGCCTGGCGCACAGAAGTGGAAACGAAACAAAATATTTTAACCATCTGGCAGGTGATGAAAGAATGTATTTACCGGGGCTGCCACACACAGGGAATGTTGCCCGGTGGCCTGCAGGTTACCCGGCGGGGATTTGACCTGAACAAAAGATTATTGAAAGATGCGGTATATAACGGCTACGGTGAATGGCTTACCTGCATACAGCAGGGCGGCAAAGAATTTACTTATATTTTAGATTGGGTAAGCTGCTTTGCATTGGCAGTAAATGAAGAGAATGCATCCTTTGGCAGGGTGGTAACAGCACCTACTAACGGTGCCGCCGGTGTGATACCGGCCGTATTGCAATATTATATTTGTTTCTGCAATGGCAACAGCGATGACAAGATCATTCAATTTTTATTAACGGCAAGTGAAGTGGGAAGTATCTTTAAAAAAGGAGCTACTATTTCTGCTGCAATGGGTGGTTGCCAGGCAGAGATTGGCGTAAGCAGTGCAATGGCAGCAGCGGCATTAACAGAATGTATGGGAGGCACCCAACGGCAGGCATTGATGGCTGCTGAAATAGCGATGGAACACCACCTGGGACTCACTTGCGACCCTATCGGCGGACTGGTGCAGATACCCTGTATAGAACGAAACACCATGGGGGCAATCAAAGCCATAACGGCAAGTCAATTGGCATTGCAGAGCAAACCAGATTTTGCTAAAGTAAGCCTGGATGGTGTAATAAAAACCATGTGGGATACCGCCCTTGATATGAACAGCAAATACAAAGAAACCGCCGACGGAGGACTGGCAGTAAATGTGCCCATCAGTTTGAGTGAGTGTTAAAAATAATCCGAAGCATTATCATCCAAAGAGCTTCACTTTTTATTCCTTATTTTTCATTTCTTATTCCTTATTTCTCATTTCCAACACCTTTCAACAGCCATAAGCAAAGCCGGAGGCTTTGTTGAAAATAAGTTTACAGATATATGTATGCACAAAAAAAATCCCCGCCACTATGCCGGAGATTTTTAAGCAGTTGCTGAAAATAGAATAACATTAAGCCGCCTTTGCCGCCGCCATGGTACGCTGCATTACATACTGGGCCACTTCGCTGCTTTGTACTGCCTGGTTGTTGCTGCCAATGGCAATTACCCTTATCCAGTACTTTTGCCCCTGCTCCAGGTTGGCAAATTCAAATTTCGTACGGGT
>JANLQY010000174.1:0-21500 GCA_031368105.1 Chitinophagaceae bacterium | reverse complement strand
TCAATATACTGTTGTGTATTGGCTCCGATTAATGTAGTTATTTGCATAAAAACTGTTTTGAATTGATAAAAATTGCCCGTTGAGAAATTGCAAAAGACGGGTATTATGTTGTGAAAAAATGTTGTAAAATAAATCAAAGTGCCAGTCAGCCGTTAATTGATAACAGGTCTTGAACAGCTAAAGAAACTTAGTGGTTAAGCAGATCAAGGTTGCTGCTGAGAATGTTTACTATGGTTTTGGAGAAATTGATATGCCTGATTTTTGTGCAAGATATAATTTTTTAGTGATGAAAAAGGGCAGTTGTTTAAAATATATTTTGGCTCAATTCTTTCTATTCATTCCAATAATAGTATTTTCAATCATCAAATATTCAATTACACATTTACATGAAATTATTACTCTCCCTTACATTGACTTGCTTTGCTTTTGCTGCTGCTGCACAGCAAACCACTACGCTTTCCAAACCTGCTTATTCTATTAAATACCCTTCCACCTGGACAGTGGATGCCTCCACAGATACAAAACAATTCACCATCAAAGCTCCGGCAGATTCCGGCGTTGTTGATACTTATGTGGAAAATCTCAACATGGTGATCAGCCAGCTCAGCAGTCCTTACACAGCGGAAGAGTATGCCAAATTTTCCAAGAACTATCTTCCGCAGAAAATAAAACAGTTTGTTGTACTGGAAAACAAAAAAGGAAATTTTGCAGGAAAGGATAGTTGGTTTATGGTTTTTAAAGGACTTCAGCTGGGTAAAAAACTGCAGTGGAAACAATATTACATTGTACAAAATGGCAAAGTGCATATCCTCACTTTTACAGCAGAAGAATTTCGTTATAAAGAATATATCAAAACAGTAAATACAATGCTGGCACGTTATATAGCGAAATGATTATAAAAGATTGAAAGTTGAAAAACACAAAAACTGTAATGAAAAAATATACCCTGTCTTTTATACTGGTTTTGATTTTGACACAAACAAAAGCACAGACAAAAATAAATTACGGCAATAACGCTGTTGCCGGAAAATATTACCCGGTAAGGGGCATCAATTTGTATTGCGAAATTTACGGCAAAGGGAAGCCGCTGCTGCTGATACATGGCAATGGTGGCAACATAAGTGCATTCAGCAAAACCATTCCTTATTTTTTAAAACAATACAAAGTAATAGCCGTTGACAGCCGTGCCCACGGCAAATCAAAAGACAATGCCGACTCTCTCAGTTTTGAAATGATGGCAGATGATTTTGCAACTTTGCTGTCAGCCCTGCACATTGACTCCACTTATATTATCGGCTGGAGCGATGGCGGCATCACTGCGATAGTTATGGCCATGCGGCATCCAGGTAAAATAATCAAGCTGGCTTCCACCGGCGCTAACCTGTGGCCTGATTCCACCGCTTTATTACCATCATTATGGAAAGATGAACAATTGAATTACGAGGCCAATAAAAACAAAATTTTTACTACAGAAAAAGAAAAAAATGATTGGAAAATTTTTATGCTGGATTGGCTGCAGCCAAATATTTAGTTACCTGCATTGCAATCTGTAAAATGTCCCGCTCTCATCATTGCCGGCGACCATGACCTCATTGTGGCACAACATACCCTTGCTATTTACCAGCATATTCCAAAAGCATATTTATGGATAGTGCCCAACAGCAGCCACAGCACATTAATAGAACATGCTGATGAGTTCAATAAAAAAGTAAATGCGTTTTTTACAAAGAAGTGGTAATTATTTTCAATGTTCAATGCAGAATGTAAAACGCATTTGTATTTCATTGGAAATTGTTTGTTGAACATTGATCATTGAATATTATTTTGATTGCTGAATTCTCTACAAGACTATATTGAATGGAAAGGATTGCAATTGACAATTGACCTCAATGACTAAAATAAATTTCTGTAGCACCATAGCCATAAGCAGCCGTGTATTGGTTTACAAAAGATTTCACTTCTTTTTTAGTCCGCAGTATATCATGAATTTCATCTCTCAATTTACCTACACCAACACCATGTATCACAGTTAATGTTGGCTGGTAATGTGCTGAAGCCAATTCGAAAAACTTTCCGAATTCTTTTAACTGCATGGTGAGTATTTCAAAGTTGCTCAAATGCTTCCAGCTATCAGTAAGTTTTTCAATATGCAGGTCTACCACCGAACGGGCTGGCGGTAAATTTTCTCTCACCTTGCCTGCATCATATACCCGGTAGCCTGCATTGCCCAATTTACTCAGGTCCACTTTTTCTTGCTCCACTTTATCAGGGTATTCATCAAACAGCAGGTAAGAAAAAGTAGCTTCATTTTTTACCTGTATCTCTTCTATCTTTTTAAATAACTGCTTTGCTTTTATTTTTAATGATGCTTCATAATAAGGCGCTTTCTTCTTTTCCGGATTGAGCAATGAAAATTCAAAATGAAAACGGGGATTATCACTGAGGTCTTCAAACGCCACATCATGCAAATAAAAATCGGTGAAAGGAGAAATATTATTGCTGAGTTCAAAATTATTTTCGCCGCCAAAATACAACATGTATTTAAAATTGAATGCCCTATCGCTTTGGTTAAGCACATGAATTTTAAATTTTTCCACCACATCATCATCAAAAATATCCTTGTCGAATACAGGCATAAAAGAAATGAATACCCCTTCGTTCACTTTGGTTTTGATATTGGTTTTCTCCGGCTTTACATTGTCAATAAATATTTTCTTTTTTTCTGCCTGCCGTTTTTCGGTAAACATTTTAAAATAAGGAAAATCTACCTGGTCTAAGTAAGCCGGGAATTTTACTCCCTTCACTTCTATCATCACCATTTGTTCATTGATAATGTCCACCACTTTGCCCTCTTCATCTGTATGCAGCACAATTATTTTATCACCGATCTCGTATTTCATCCTTTTATACTATTGGGTATTTTTATAAATTGGATACAAAGTTATGCTTAGCAGCCCGTTTGTGTTAACTGAAACAGTTAAGATTAAATCTTTTCCGGGGCTGGCAGCAAAATAAAGGCTATCTTCACCACAACAGAGATGAGATACCTGGATTTTGTAATGGAATAATCTTTATTCTTTCTTTTTTCTTTACACCTGCAGTTTCTTAATTTTTTACACATCTCATTTTTAACAGATACATTTGTTTTTAATCCGGCTTCAATTTTCTTAGAAAAATGAATGAAAGGATAAACCCTGTGTTACTGATTTAAACAATATCTTATTATGACATCAGAACTGATACAAAAATTCGTAGAAAACAAAAGCCGCAAAGGGGAAGAAGTTAAAATACATTTTAAACAACGACCCAGCGTTTCCGGCATCTTTATAAATGGTAAAGATTATGAAGAACTAAAGTCGAAAAATTTTTGGCGGATAGTGAACAGCAATGTGGCAGAAGAGTGGAAAAGAACAGCCAACATGGACCTGGCCCGTATTTTCAGCGGCATGGCTTTTACAAGGCTGACAGAACAATAAGTAAATACCAATTTTATTCATTGAATAATCTCTTTTAAAATTACTGTTATGTTTACACAAACCTGGAAGAAATATCTTTCTATTATCACTATCCTGATAAAGCGCTCTGCCACCGGGCCACAAACGCTGCAAACCAATTTCTCTGATTTTGACAGGGCTGCAGGCGGAAGAAAAATAAAATTCAATTTCAGTAACATGCAGTTGAACAATGGCCGCCAGAATTATGGTGAAAAATTACCCCACGTTGCCACCGACCTGATACAGGTATTGCAGGAAAGCGATCCCATACTGATGATGCTGAAAGGTCAGAATTTTGTGTTCTCCATGGGCAGCGATATGCTGCTTACCATTACCAACAATACACCCGTAGCAGAAACTGCTGAAGAAGCTGTGGCTGCAGATGCTGAAGTTGTTGTTGAAAATGCAGAGGCAGTTTAGCTTTTTATAAGAAACTTTAAGAAGCCAGTTTACTCTTTCTATAACCATACAGCAGGTACACTGCAAGCCCCACCAGCAGCCAGCTTGCAAACCATATCCAGTTCTTCATCGTCATGCCGGTAAGCAGGTACAGGCAGGTGCCTAAGCCCAGCAGCGGTACCAAAGAAAACTTTTTTACAAAAGTGAAAAAGCTGATGATGAAACAGGTAATCCAAAAAACAATAGTAGAAACATTAAGTGCCTGCTTGGCCATCAGTGCAGCATCCAAATTATTTTGAATGACGGCAGGCTTTGCAAGATCCAGCCCGGCAACAGCGGCTTTTGATTCTGCTTCGGTTAAACTCAAACTGAATAATTCCTGGAAATAATTGTGATTGAAAAAATAAATAACTACCAGGCTTCCAATTATGAGGACAGGAAAAATAAATTGTCCGTTGATGTAAGGAATATGAAATTTACCTGCTTCCTTTTCTTTTCTGGGAATGAGCAATACACCACCGCAAACCAGTACAAAGGCAAACAGCGTGGCAATGCTGGTGAAGTCGAGTACAAATGTTTTATCGGTAAATAAAATAGGTATCCCCACTACAAGACCTGTTATAATGGTGGCGAAAGAAGGTGTTTTAAATTTGGGATGAATCTTTTGAAACACCGGTGGCAACAGGCCATCCCGGCTCATGCTCATCCAGATACGTGGCTGCCCCATTTGAAAAACCAGCAGCACACTTGTCATGGCTACCACTGCGGCAATGGCAACAAAAAATTGCATCCAGCCGATATTCAGGTTTTGCTTTTCAAAAATAAATGCCAGCGGATCACCCACTCCTTCAAAGTTTCTGTAGTTAACAGCGCCAGTTAAAACAAGGGTTAATAAAATATACACCACCGTACAAATCACCAATGACAATATCATGCCCCTTGGCAAATCCCTTTGTGGATTTTTACTTTCTTCTGCCAGCACACTCACTGCATCAAAACCGATATAGGCAAAAAATACACCACTCACGGCGGCCATTACCCCACTAAAGCCATTGGGCATAAATGATTTCACTCCTGCATCATTTGCAGGGTGCCAGTTAACCGTAAGCCCGTGGGAGAAAACCAAATAACCTCCTACCAATATTACCAATACCACTACAATCATTTTCAATATCACCATTACATTACTGAAATTGCGGCTCTCTTTAATACCACGATACACCAATGCAGTAATAAGCAGATTGATGATAATAGCAGGCAGATCAAAAATAATATGCAGCCCGCCAATAATGGGCGCTTTGTTCCAGGCTTCCAGTACGTCGGAGTTGGTGCTGCCTGCAGCCATAGCATGTTTTACTTCCATGTAACTGGTGCATAAATATTCCGGCAGGTGAACACCAATCTTTTCTAAAAAAGAAGTAAAATAATCACTCCAGCTATACGCCACATAAATATTGCCAATAGAATATTCCATTATCAAAGCCCAGCCAATAATCCAGGCAAACAGCTCACCAAATGAAGCATAAGCGTAAGTATAAGCGCTGCCCGCCACCGGTATGCGGCTGGCAAATTCAGAATAACAAAAAGCAGTAAACGCACAGGCAACAGCGGTAATCATAAACAAGATCACCACCCCCGGCCCGCCTTTAAACACAGCACTGCCAAGGCTGCTGAAACTGCCTGCACCCAGGATGGCAGCAATGCCAAAAAAAGTAAGGTCTTTTAAAGTGAGTACTCTTTTTAATCCGTGGCCACCATGAGGATCATCGCTGCCTTCTGCTAAAATATTGGAGATTTTTTTTGTTCTGAATAAAGAAGAGGACATGTTAGTCTGGTTAAATGAAAAAGGAAATTAAGGAAATTATTTAACTCACACTCTAACTTTATCCAGTCTTTTAATCTAAGCCATCCGAAGACTAGTAGCTTCTTTCAATAAGAAACAATGCCAGTTCTTTCAACGGCTCCTTTCTTTTTTCTGTAACGGCAATATCATTTAGATGCTGCAAAGCTGTTTGCAGATATTTTTCTTTCAGCTCATTTGCCCAGTCATCAATTTTGCAATCTTTAAATATTTGTAAAACCTTCTCTACTTTATCAGCAGGGTTATCAATCATTAAATGCTGCAGGACTTTTTTGGAAACATCATCTGCCACTTCAAGGGCATGTATCATGAGGAAAGTTTTTTTGTTGGCAATGATATCGCCACCTACCTGCTTGCCAAATTTTTCAGGATCGCCAAAGGCATCTAAGTAATCATCCTGCACCTGGAAAGCAATGCCAAGGTTTTTTCCAAACTCATAAATATGCTGCTGGTTGCGTTCGCCGGTACCGCCTAAGATGGCGCCCAACTGCAGGCTGGCGGCCAACAACACAGAAGTTTTCAAAGTGATCATGTGCAGGTATTCTTCTAAACTTACGGTATCTCTCTTTTCAAAATCCATGTCCAGTTGCTGGCCTTCACACACAGCTTTGGCGGTATTATTAAACAGGTGCAGTACTTTTTGCAGATGCCCCACTTTCATTTTGTTGAGGTACTCGTATGCTTTTACAAACATCACATCACCGGCCAGCAAAGCAGTACTCTCTCCATACTTTGCATGTACGGTTGGCATACCACGACGCACCGGTGCCTTGTCCATAATATCATCATGTATCAGGCTGAAATTGTGAAAGAGTTCTATGCCTGCTGCAGCATGATAAGCATCCCCATCAATTTCATCAAAGAGTTCATTACCCATCAATACACACACAGGTCTCACCCTTTTGCCACCCAACTGCAGGATGTATTGTGCAGGATTATATAGCGTGGCAGTGTGTTCTGGAAAATGCCGGGTGTTGAATTTTTCTTCAAATATTTTGGAGAGTTCTACAAAAGAATGCATTGCAGTGTTGAGGTATTAATTAGTAAATAAAGGGATTCATTTTTGTATGCCTTATTCTTACAACAATTATTTTGTCATCAGCTACACAATAAGTAATTCTGTACTTATATATTTCGTAAGCCCTAAAATTTTCGTCATTAGCAGTACAGAATTTATCTGGAGGGTGCCGGTCGGGATGTAAAGCAAGTGCTTTGATAGTTTGAAGTATTTTATTTTTCACTTTCTCCGCATTTTGAAATGAATCTTTACGGATATATTCATAAGCTTCTCTAAACTGAAGTTTTGCGCCATGCTCTATTACAACTTTACGTTTCACCATACTTTCATTTCTTCTTCCAGCTTTTCAATGCTTGTCACTTCTCCACGTTTAGCTCTTCTCAGTGCAGCTTTTACCTCTTTGTTATACTCTTCTATTGTTTGAGGTTGGTGAAGTACTTTCTTATTATTCAAAAATGTTTTTACCAGTTGCAGAATGCTTTTTTGTTCATCCCCATTTAGCTGAACAAAATTCTTTATCATTTCGTCTGGTATAGATGTAGCAGCCATAAAATTTTATTTTTTCAAATTTACTTTTTCTTTTTCACTTTCTTTTCAGGTTTAGCATTGCTTGCAGCATTTTCACTTTCATTAGCCGGCACCCAATGATAATCCAACTGCCGCTTATCTAAATTAGCTGCCACCACTTTTATCTTTACTGCATCCCCCATCCTGAATTTTCTTCCGCTGCGCTGGCCTACCAATGCATAATCAGTTTCGTCCAGTTTAAAATCATCGTACTCCGCCAAGTCCCTTGTGGTTACCATGCCTTCGCATTTATGCAATACTGTTTCTACAAAAAAACCAAAGCTTGCCACACCGCTGATGATGCCGTCAAATTCTTCGCCCAGGTAATTTTGCATAAACTCTACCTGCTTGTATTTGTTGCCGGCTCTTTCACTTTCCATTGCCTTCCGCTCCCGGTCGCTGCAGTGCTTGCATTTATCTTCCATCTTTTTATCAATCACCAGGCTCTTGTCCAGGCATTGCTGCAAAATTCGGTGTACCATTACATCCGGGTAGCGCCTGATGGGAGAAGTAAAATGACAATAATGTTCAAACCCCAAACCGTAGTGCCCAATATTTTTTGAAGTATAAATTGCCTTCGCCATGGTACGGATGCCCAACTGCTCCAGCACATGCTGCTCTGGTTTGCCATTCACATCTTTCAGCAATTGATTAAATGATTCGGCCACTGCCGCTTCATCATGTATATTAAATGTGTAGCCGAATTTTTTTGCAAAAGCTGCAAAGGGTTTTAGTTTTTCATCATCCGGCGTATCATGTATGCGGAATGGAAAAGGCAACGGCTCCTGGTTGATTTTTATTTTAGAAACATATTCTGCCACTGTTCTGTTGGCCAGCAGCATAAACTCTTCCACCAGCTGGTGAGATTCTTTACTTTCTTTTATCACAATGCCGACAGGCTTTGCATTTTCATCCAGCTTGAAGCGGACTTCCTGTGAGGAAAAATTAATAGCACCATTATCAAACCGCTGTTTGCGGAACTGCTGTGCCAGGTTATTCAATAAAAGAATAGCCTTGTAATGCTGTCCGCCATCTTTCTTATCAATAATTTCCTGGGCATCTTCATAAGTAAACCGATGGTCGCTGTGTATAATGGTACGGCCAATCCATTTATGCTTTACCTCTGCTCGGTTGGTAATTTGAAAAACAGCAGAGAAAGTGTATTTATCTTCATGCGGACGAAGGGAACACAGTTCATTGCTGATTTTTTCCGGCAGCATCGGGTTTACCCTGTCTGGCAGGTACACACTGGTAGCCCTTTCGTAAGCCGCTTTATCCAATATGCTGTCCTGCTTTACAAAATGGCTTACATCGGCAATGTGTACCCCAATTTCATAACAGCCATTATCTAAATTTCGTACGGAAATAGCATCATCAAAATCTTTTGCGTCCACCGGGTCAATGGTAAACGTTAGTATATCCCGGAAATCTTTTCTTTTCTTTATTTCTTCTCTTGTAATCGTGTCCTGCAGTTTCATCGCTTCGTCCAATACCGTTTTGTCGAAAGATAAAGGGAAACCATTTTCTATCAGCAGTTCATTCATCGCCATATCATTCTGATCGCTGGCTTTTAAAATCGTTACTACTTCGCCTTCCGGTTTTTTATCCGACTTAGCCCATTTTACCAGCCTCACCACTACCCGGTTGCCATCTTCGGCACCATTCAGTTTTTCCAGCGGCACATAAAAATCAGGAATTGGTTTTTCAGAAGCCGGAATAAAAAAAGCAAAGTTGGGATTCACCTGTATGTTGCCAATAAAAGTGGTTTGTTTCCTTTCTGCCACATCGGTAATTTTTCCTTCGGTTCGCCTTCCCCTGCCGCTGTCATTATTTACCTGCACCTTCACAATATCTCCATGAAGCGCCTGTCCAAAATCATTTGGCCTTACTACAATATCTTTTTCCACACCTTCTACAATTACAAAGCCCATTCCACTCCGGGATATATCCAGCCTGCCTTTCACTGTTTCTGTCTGAGATGATTTCTTTGTGCCGGATTTTTTTTCTTTACTCATATTTCTTAGTTCAGTTGGCAATAAAGCCAATTTTTAAATTATTCTCTTTAAATTATTTTTTGTTGATTTTTTTATGGTACCAGCTTTAATTTTTCATGGCAACATCGTTGTGTCACTCACTTGTACGGTATACCATTGGGCAACATTAACCGGCGGTATAAGCTATTACTCAGCATTTCAAAACAACTGGGTGTTGTTGATATTCTCACTTTACAGGTACATCAATACCCATTAATTTAAAATATATCAAAAGGTAACCTATCACAACTGGTGCAATGTACCAACAAATTACTACATTGAGCCAAAAGCAGTATAGTGCAGCCACTCACAAATTCTCCACAAAAGATCATCACAAAAACAATTTGGCTGCTGTCATTTGTAAGTTTGTTTACCGATGTGGCCGGAGAGATGCTGTATCCTGTAACACCGCTGTATTTAAAAAAAATTGGCTTCTCCGTTTTACTCATCGGCATTTTAGAAGGTGTGGCAGAAGCTGTGGCCGGATTAAGCAAAGGGTATTTCGGCAAACTGAGTGATGCCTCCGGCAAGCGGCTTCCCTTTATACAATTTGGTTATGGTCTCAGTGCCCTCAGCCGGCCTATGATGGCTTTCATTGCTCATCCGTTATGGATCTTTTTTTCAAGAACAATGGAACGTCTTGGCAAAGGAATCAGGACGGGTGCAAGAGATGCCTTGCTGAGTGATGAAGCCACACCCGAAACAAAAGGCACAGTATTCGGCTTTCACAGAAGCATGGACACACTCGGTGCGGTAATCGGCCCTTTGATTGCGTTGCTGTATTTATATTTTTACCCGGATAATTATAAAACACTTTTTTATTTTGCTTTCATTCCGGGCATCATTGCTATCATCATTACCGGTATCATCAAAGAAAAAAAACATCCGCCCAAAACACAACCTGCCAAACGAATTCCATTTTTTGCCATCGGCACTTACTGGGGAAAAAGCCACAGCGATTATAAACAGTTAGTTGCCGGTCTGCTGCTGTTTGCATTGTTCAACAGCTCTGACATTTTTTTATTATTAAAAATGAAAGAGACCGGCATGAATGACACCGCCGTAATTGGAGTATATGTTTTTTATAATTTGGTATTTGCGTTAACGGCTTACCCCATTGGAATGATGGCAGATAAAATTGGTTTGAAAAAAATATTTTTGGTGGGGCTCATCCTTTTTGCAATTGTGTACACAGGCTTTGCACTCAACACCCACCTGGTGGTTTTTATCGGGCTGTTTTTTTTATATGGCGTGTATGCCGCCGCCACAGAGGGTATTTCAAAAGCGTGGCTCAGCAATATTGCTGATAAAAATGATACTGCCACTGCAATCGGCTCCTATACCGGCTTACAAAGCATTGGTGCATTACTGGCAAGCAGCCTTACCGGATTTTTATGGTACCGGTTTGGATCGACAACTACATTTTTAATTACCGCCTCTGCTACATTAATTACAGTAATTTATTTGGCATCCATAAAATTTATAAAGAAATAATTTCGGATCAGAATAGCTAACTTTAATAAAACAATTTTATGGAAAATTACGATACGGTGGTGGCTGCACTCAATGGACTAAAAGCTAAAGGCTACACCCATGATTTCAATATTGAATTTGACAATATTAAATGCAATGAAAGCAATGTTTGTCTCAATTTAAATGAATTTGAAATAACCGAAGTATTCCGCTTTGAAGGAGACACCAATCCTTCAGATGAAGATGTGGTGTATGCCATTGAATCGAGAGATGGAACAATGAAAGGTACCATCACAAGCGCCTTTGGCATTTATGCAGACAGCATCAGTAATACAATGATCCAGAAACTTTCCATTCGCAAATAATATTCCTTGTAAAACAATTTGCCATGCCCCAACAGCTTGACCGCAGAAAATTTTTATACCTGTCAGCCTTAACTGCTCCGCTGCTCTCCTTTAAAAAAATTACCGGCAGCAATCCGGTTACCATTAAACCAATCATTATCTCCACCTGGGATGAAGGCAAAAATGTAAATGCTGCAGCCTGGAATATTTTAGCAAAAAAAGGAAGGGCACTAGATGCGATAGAAGCCGGGGCAAAATATATAGAGAACAAAATTTCCTGCTGTGTAGGCCTTGGAGGAAACCCGGACAGGGATGGCATTGTAACCTTAGATGCCTGTGTGATGGATGAATATGCCAATTGCGGAGCGGTAGCAGGTTTGGAGCAAATAAAACATCCGTTATCAGTGGCAAGAAAAGTGATGGAAACCACACCGCATGTATTGTTGGTGGGCAATGGTGCCCAGCAGTTTGCTGTAGAAAATGGCTTTGAAAAAGAACCAGCTGTACTGTCGGAAGAAGCTGCAAAAGAATACAAAAACTGGTTGAATGAAAATGAATACAAACCCACCATCAACATTGAAAACAAAAAACAGAACGGCCCTTACGCACCCAATTTTTTTGATGATGGATCGCCTAATCATGATACGATGGGGATGATTGCAATGGATGCAAATGGTAATTTATCGGGTGGTGTTACCACCAGTGGAATGGCTTTTAAAATTCATGGCCGTGTGGGAGATTCGGCAGTGATTGGCGCCGGTTTATTTGTAGACAATGAAATTGGTGCAGCCACAAGCAGCGGTGTGGGAGAAGAAGTGATACGGATATGCGGTACACACCTGGTGGTGGAATTGATGCGTAATGGCAATAGCCCCGAGCAGGCTTGTAAAAAAGCGGTGGAAAGAATTATTAAAAGAAATCCTGCTAAAGCAAAAGCAATACAGGTGGGTTTTGTGGCAGTAAATAAAAAAGGTGAGTATGGTGCTTATGCCATTCAGCAGGGATTTGCTTTTGCAGTGAAGAGTAACGGAGAAGATAAAATTTACCAGTCGAAATATTTTTATAATAAACCTGCTGAAGATTAAAAGTTAGCATTAACAGGATTATATTTTTTAATTCAGGCAATGCTACTTTACAAATTCAGGGGTATACATTATTGATAGGTACAAAGTTTTTTTAATTAAACCTGTTATTGGATAATCATAAAAATAAGCAGCACATTACAATACTATTTATGAATTATAAACTGGAAATAATTGGTTTCAACATCGAAAGCTGCCTGCTGGCACAGGCTGCGGGGGCACACCGCATTGAACTGTGCGATGGGCCCGGAGAAGGCGGCACCACTGCATCTTATGGGTTTATCAAAGCGGCAAGAGAAGTACTTCAAATTGAATTGTATCCTATCATCAGGCCAAGGGGCGGCGATTTTTTATACAGCGATGCAGAGTTTGAAATAATGAAAACAGATGTGCAATTGTGTAAAACAATTGGCTGCGATGGCGTGGTGATTGGCATGTTGAATACAGATGGAAGTATTGATAAAAAAAGATGTGATCAGTTGATAAGACTTGCTTACCCAATGGGTGTTACTTTTCACCGGGCCTTCGACCGCTGTGCCAATCCCTTTGAGGCGCTGGAAGATATTATTGATATTGGTTGCGAAAGAATATTAACGAGTGGACAACATCCCACTGCAATGGAAGGTGCATCGCTGCTGAAAGATTTAATAAAGCAGTCAGATGAAAGAATTATCATCATGCCGGGCAGTGGCGTAAGAAGTGATAATATTATTGAGTTGGCAGATAAAACCGGTGCTGTAGAATTTCATAGTTCTGCAAGAAAATCAGCTGGCAGCAAAATGGAATACCACAATTCATTGATGAACGAAGCGCTGCAATCAGTAACGGTGGATGAAGAAGAAATTAAAGAAATGCTTTTTTTGCTTTCACAATTATTTTCTGCGTAATAGAAAACTGGGTGATGGTATCCTTCGATAAAGTAGATAAAAGATGCCAATAGGTATACTGTACAAGTGAGTGACACAAAGATGTTCCTAGAAAACCAACAGCTGGTATCAAAATATTTAATCCAAAAAAACTTATCACTTATAACTTATTACTTACAACTACAATTCCCTGTTAACCCTTTCCTAAATTCCCAACACCCGATAGGGATAAATATACAATTGTGCCTAACTTGCCAGCTCATTCAAAAAGATGTTCATGAAGCAATTTTCCACTGTATTAAATATTGTGTTGTTAGCAGCAGTAGCAGTTTTATACTACTTCCATTTTTCAGGTTACAAAAAAACGACCGTTACTACCATTGCAGCCAGTGCTCCAGAAAAAGACAGTTGCGCCATTGGTCACCTCATTGCTTATGTTGATATTGATTCTCTAAACAGTAACGTTACATTTATAAAAGAAAGAAAAAAAGAACTGGAGGCTGAACAAAAACAAATAGCCATAGAATACGAAAATGCCGGCCGCCAGATGGAAGCAGAAAAAAATGAATTCATCAAAAAGAAAGGCAATGCCATCACTCAGCAGGAAGCAGAAGAATTCCAGGGAAAGTGGATGCAGATGCAGCAGCAGGCAGAAGGAACCAGGCAAACAAAAGGACAGAGCCTGGCTGCAAAAGGAGCCGGCATAATGGAAAATATACAGAATAAGCTGAAGGCTTATATTAATGATTACAACAAAGATAAAAAGTACTCTTACATATTTGCCACCGGCACCGGCGTTGATAATATTTTGTATAAAGATTCGGTACACAATATTACCAGCGACATTGTAAAAGGCTTTAATAAAATAATGAATAAAAAAGGCAACTGATAATTCCGGCCAATTTATTTATCTTGAACCCCGTTACCAAAAACGGGATTTTTTTATGCCACAAGACAGCACTGAAACAATAGAAACCAATTCTGCCGGATTTAAACCTTCGCTGAGTTTATTTGATGCCACTATGATTGTGGCGGGCTCCATGATTGGCTCAGGTATTTTTATTGTGAGTGCCGATATGCTCAAAGACCTTGGCAGTGCAGGATGGCTGCTGGCAGCATGGCTCATCACCGGCTTTATGACGCTGACTGCGGCATTGAGTTATGGTGAATTAAGTGCCATGTATCCAAAAGCTGGTGGCCAGTATGTGTACCTGAAAGAAGCATACAATCCATTGATCGCTTTTTTGTACGGCTGGAGTTTTTTTGCAGTAATTCAAACAGGCACCATCGCTGCGGTGGCGGTGGGCTTTGCAAAATTTGCCGGGTACTTTTTTCCGGCACTGGCATGGGAAGATATTAATACTTTTAAAGTGTTAGGCCTCAGTATTCACTATGCACAATTGGTCGCCATTGTTTTGATCATCCTGTTAACTTTCATTAATACAAAAGGTATTGAAACAGGAAAAATGATCCAGACTTTTTTCACTTCTACTAAATTAATTTCTCTTTTCGGATTGCTCATTGCAGGCTTCATCGCTTTTAAATGGGATGTATGGACTGCTAACTGGAACAATGCCTGGACAGTGCAGCATCTTGCCAAAACCAATGGCACAATAAATTTTGAACCACTGTTAATGGGTGCTGCAATGGGGGCAATGGCAAGCGCTATGGTAGGCAGTATTTTTAGCAGCGATGCCTGGAACAATGTAACCTTCATTGCTGGCGAAATAAAAAATCCGAAAAGAAATATTGGCCTCAGTTTATTTTTAGGAACATTGATCGTTACAGTAATTTATATATTGACTAACGTGGTGTATTTAGCAACAGTACCATTGCATGAATTGGCTTTTGCAAAAGATAACCGGGTGGCATTAAGTGCATCAGAAGCCATCTTTGGCAGTAGCGGCACCATCATCATTGCCATCATGATTATGATCTCCACTTTTGGCTGCAACAATGGTTTGATACTGGCGGGTGCAAGGGTTTACTACACCATGGCAAATGATAAACTGTTTTTTAAAAACGCAGGTACACTCAATAAAAACCGTGTGCCAGAATGGGCATTGTGGATACAATGTGCCATGGCCAGCGCTTTGTGCCTGAGTGGCCGCTATGGCGATTTGCTGGATATGGTTTCTTTTATTGTGGTGATATTTTATGTACTCACCATTGCCGGTATTTTTATTTTAAGAAAAAAATATCCCGATGCCAACAGGCCTTACAAAGCATTCGGCTATCCGGTATTACCAGCTATTTATATTTTGATGGGCATCAGTTTCTGTACCTTACTTATTATTTATAAACCTGCCTTTACCTGGCCGGGATTGATCATTACATTAATTGGTATTCCTTTATATTATTTTGCAGTCAGTAATAAAAAATAATTGTTGTTGTAGTTATGATAAGTGCATTGTGCAATAAAATTTTTGAGAAAAGTATCAGTGATTATCACGTTACTGATAATATAGATACCCCTGTCGCTAACCCTTACCCTGCGGAAAATTTGTTAGAACATTTGCTCTATCAAAAAAACTGGATTGATACCGTACAGTGGCATTTGGAGGACATTATCCGCAACCCCGAAATTGACCCGGTGGAAGCGCTTGCCATCAAAAGAAGAATTGACAGCAGCAACCAGGAAAGAACCGACATGGTAGAATATATTGACAGTTATTTTTTGGAACAATACAAAGATGTACCATTGGATCCAGATGCCACTATCAATACAGAAAGTCCGGCATGGGCTATTGACAGGCTTTCCATACTGGCGCTAAAAATTTATCACATGAATGCTGAAGTAAACAGAACGGATGCCAGCGAAGAACATAAAAAAAGCTGTGCTGCAAAACTGGCAATTCTGCAGGAGCAAAAGAGTGATCTTTCTAAAGCCATCGATCAATTGTTGGAAGATATTGCCGGTAGTAAAAAATACATGAAGCTGTATAAGCAAATGAAAATGTACAACGACCCGGGGCTGAACCCTGTTTTATATAAAAAATAATTTTTGTTTAGAAAGTTTAGAGTGTTTAGGTATTTTGAACTTTATTATTTTTTCTAAACTTTCTAAACTCACTAAACTTCCTAAACCTTGTCTTCTCCTGCACACATATTAGTCATCCGTTTTTCTGCAATGGGTGATGTGGCGATGACAGTGCCGGTATTAAAAAATGCGTTGGATCAAAATCCACAGTTACAAATCACAGTCGTATCCAATGCTTTCTTTGCTCCATTATTTGAAGGATTGGAAAGATGCAATTTTCATCCAGCTTATTTAAAAGAAAAACACAAAGGAGCTGTAGGTATTTATCGCTTATTTAAAGAATTAAAAAAGATTGCTACATTCGATGCCGTTGCAGATTTGCACAGTGTGTTGCGTTCCTCCTTACTCCTCACTTTTTTTAAACTCAGCGGATACAAAACGGCAGTAATTGACAAAGGCCGAAAAGAAAAAAAAGCCCTTACACAAAAAGAAAATAAACTGCTGCAGCAACTGCCCACTTCATTCCAACGCTATGCACAGGTATTAAGAGAGGTGGAAATTAATGTACAGCTAAACAATTCAAACCCGGTTTATAAAAAACAACCTGCACCACTCTCACTGCAAAAAATATTACAGGAAGGAAAAAAAATAATTGGCATAGCACCCTTTGCACAACATGCCGAAAAAATGTACCCTATAGAAAAAATGAAAGCAGTTGTAAAAACATTAGCAGCTGATAACAGTATTTTATTGTTTGGCGGCGGAGCCAATGAAGCAATGATACTGCAGCAATGGGCAGATGAAATTCCATCGGTGCATAATATGGCGGGCAAATTTTCTTTTGCAGAAGAACTATCCATCATCAGTAATTTAGATGCAATGCTAAGCATGGACTCTGCTAATATGCACCTGGCATCTTTGTATGCAGTACCTGTAATAAGTGTATGGGGAGCTACCCATCCCTTCGCAGGGTTTTACGGCTGGGGACAAGCTTTGCAAAATATTGTGAGTACCGATTTATCCTGCCGCCCCTGTTCTGTATTTGGCAACAAGCCTTGCTGGCGTGGAGACCATGCTTGTATGAGGCAGATAAAAGAACAAATGGTTATTGACAAAATAAAATTATTATGCTGATAATAAATGACAGTATTTAGTTCGGAATATTTTACTTCTATCATTAATAGGGTTAGGTAAAATATGCACATAGAAAAACAGTCATTGCATTTAGGGTGGCCTCATAAAAAAGGCGTTAAGAAAATTTGAATGGTTGGCGTTAAAAAATGAAATTGATGTTACAAATGTTTGGCTTTCTACTTTGTCCGTAAGTCGCACTAAAGCCTGGTGTTATTCAACAGTTGGAACTTAATTTCATTTTAGCCAATCATTTAAATTTTTAGACTTTTTTATGCAGCCTTGATTTTTTTTGTTACTTTTTTGTATCAAGACAAAAAAGTAAATAGAGGGTGACCCAATACAGCTAAGGCTTTGCTATTAAAATATTTAATCCCAATTATAAAAAACAATCCTTTAATTTATGAACTGCCATTGCCTGAATTTAAAAGTTGTAAGCCTTAGCTTGTCGAAGGCGGGTTAGATATTATTGAATTAATAACATAAATTCTTCTCCCAATCCCTATAATCATCTCCCAACAACCAATAAAAAATTTCCACAATAATTTCAACAATCCGTTTCAAAATCCTGAAATGATTGTTGGCATAAATAGCTAATTTCGGCGCAGATAAAAGAACAACAGATGCAAAAAATTTCATTGGCCATTCATGGAGGTGCAGGCACTATTTTAAAAGCAGACATGACGCCTGAACTGGAAAAAGCTTACCTGCAGGGGCTGCAAGATGCTCTGGCAGCAGGTTATGCCATATTACAAAAGGGCGGCTCAGCAGCCAATGCTGTAAAAGCTGCGGTGCTGATGTTAGAAGATAATATATTATTCAATGCAGGCCGGGGAGCTGTATTTACAAAAACAGGCATCCACGAAATGGATGCCGCCATCATGGATGGAAAAGATCTGGCAGCAGGTGCTGTGGCAGGTGTACAAAATATACGCAACCCAATTGCACTCGCTATGGAAGTGATGCGTAACAGCGATCATGTTTTTTTAAGCGGCACCGGTGCCAATGAATTTGCCCTCAGGCAAGGCATCCAGTTAGAGCCAGATGAATTTTTCTTTTCACAATTCCGCTACGATCAATGGAAGCAGATGAAAGACAGTGATACTTATTCTTTAGATCATTCACAACAGCCGGTAGAAAAAATAATGAACGATAAAAAATTTGGAACAGTTGGCGCTGTGGCCTGCGATATCAATGGCAACATTGCAGCAGCAACCAGCACCGGCGGCATGACGAATAAAAAGTATGGCCGCATTGGCGACACTCCCATCATTGGTGCAGGCACTTATGCAAATAATAAAACCTGCGCCATCAGTTGCACCGGCCATGGCGAACCATTTATAAAAGCAGTAGCCGCTTACGATGTCAGTTGTTTAATGGAATACAAAGGCATGAGTTTGCAGCAGGCAATGAATGAAGTGGTCAATAATAAATTGCCAAACATAGATGGAGAAGGAGGCATGATCGGTGTAGATGCAGCAGGCAATATATCCATGCTGTTCAACAGTGCAGGCATGTACCGTGGTGCCACCAGCAGCGATGGCTTAAGTGTTATCCGGATTTATGGAGACTGATTCAATAATAAATTAAGAGTGATAAACAACACAACGCCTTAGCGGTTTAAAATTATATTGTAGATAACAAATTCTCTTAGGGGCATGAAAAAAATAGCAGTAATAGTAGCCGGCGGCAACGGCACAAGAATGAACACCAGTTTACCAAAACAGTTTTTATTATTGAATGGCAAACCCGTTTTGTATTACACCATCAATACTTTTTTAAACGCATACAAAGATCTTTCCATCATACTCGTACTGCCCGAAGAATACATTGCAGCAGGCCAGGAAATCATCGATGCCTTCTTCAATTACAACCGCATACAAATAACAGCCGGCGGCAGAACAAGATTTCATTCCGTACAAAACGGGCTGCAGCTCATCACCGATGAAAGCATCATCTTTGTTCACGACGGAGTTCGCTGCCTGCTTAGCACCCAACTCATCCACCAATGCTACAATGCAGCGCTGGAGAATGGTTCAGCCATCCCCGCAATTGATTGCAAAGACAGTGTAAGGATAATAAGAGGCGGAGAAAATGAAGCCATCAAACGAAGTAATATCAAACTCGTACAAACACCACAAACCTTTCACAGTAAAATTTTACTCCCCGCTTTTAAAATTGATTTCAAAGAAAAATTTACAGATGAAGCCACCGTTGTAGAAGCCTACGGTTTAAAAGTTCATTTAATAGAAGGAGAAGAAAACAATATCAAAATAACAAACCCGGCAGATTTGGCCGTTGCAGAACAGTTGTTAATTACTTCTGCAAAAACATAATCTTTACATACAGCAGCTTTCAAAAAAGAAAGCGGTTGTATATTTTACAATCCAATTATTTATTATTTGCCGGTTCATACTCACACACAACCTTGAGTCAGGAAAAATGGTGTTACCAGCAGGAAAGCTTTAAGCAACATCGTGGAGTTTATACTGAGGAACGAAGTATCACTCACTTGTACCCCATCACTGTTGTCATCTTTTATTACAATATAGATTAACAATATTCATTGCCCTTCCACCAGTTTCGTGGCAAGCTCTCTCAAACTTTCGCATTTGATATTGCTTTATTTGTAAGTGTATCAAAGAAGCTGTTTATTAATTTTAAGAGACGGCAACTTTCGTATATATTTGAGTTGTGCGTCATGCAGCATTTAAAACTTCCATCATTCTTTTCAGAATTAAAAAATAAAAGAACTAAAAATAAATCAAATATTATGACACTTGAAAAATCAAACTGGACTGAGTTTAAAGAGCTAATCCAAAAAGTGAATAGTTCTAACAGTCTAAAAATGTTCCTGCCAATTATGCTGGTGACAATAGTTGCTTTTTTTACTACCCCTGTATTTGCTCAAACCAATAAAGACACAGCTACATCCAAATCATCATCAAACGGAGATGATACCTATAATCAATTGCTTGACTATTCCAGACCGGGAAAGTATCATCAGTTGCTTGCCGACTTAGTAGGCACATGGACTTTCAAAGGCAGGCATTTTTCAGGAAACCCGGATTCGAATAAGGTAGTATTCCGGTTCAACGGCACTGTCGTGAGAAAATCATTTGCGAACGGACGTTTCTTTATTGTAAATACAACCGGCAACGGAAAATTACAAATGCCCATACAGAATGGAAAGATGAAAGAAGTAAGTTTACAAGGCATTATTACCGAAGGCTACGACAATGTAAAAAATAAATTCGTACAAACAGAAATCACCAATCACCTTGGCAGCGACATTGCTTTTTTCGAAGGCAATTTTGATTCAACCACAAAAACCATCACTTTTAAAGGGGAAAACGAACTCGTCCCCGGAATGAAGGCAAAAGTTCGTGAGCTTTTCATAATCCTCGATAAAAACCACTACACCTTAGAATATTATGATGACCAAAACGGCAAGTATGTAAAAGCCACCGAAGTCAATTACACAAGGGTGAAGGGAAAATGAATTATTCGTTATTAAAAACAGACATTCCAGTTCCTCTTATCAATCAAGCTTTGATTCATAAGCACGAATGCACAACAAAAGTATCCTATGTAAAGCGGTTCTTGAATTGTTCGATATGAAAATAAATTTGCTGCATTTTTTTATATTTAATCCCCCGCTATCTGCGGCAAAAAAATCATTCCTGTTCATCAATGTACTCAGCATTTCCCACCCACTTCCAAACTCTCCCCATCAAATAGCATAACTAAAACTAAATCAGCCAAATACAACAAACAAACCCACCCATACCAGCATTTACCTTCCCACAATAAGCCTCCGCCAAGATGAAATCAGCATCTGCCAAGGTGAAATCAACATCTGCCAAAGTGAAATCAGCATCTGCCGAGGTGAAATCAACATCTGCCAAAGTGAAATCAGCATCTGCCAAGATGAAGTTGGTATCTGCCAAGATGAAATCGGCATCTGCCAAGATGAAATCGGCATCTGCTAACACACAATCAATATCTAAATACACCTATTCTAGATCCCGGCAAATCAAAAAAAAGTCATCACAAATAAATACATAAAAAAATAAGATTAGGCATATTCATCCCACAGGGAGTAACAGATTTATTATGAGGCTTGCATTATCTGTTTTAACACTCACCAGTAACTGGGTTAGCCGCCTCTTTTTGTCCGGTCCCCATGAAATCGGGATTGAAAAAATGCGGAGCATATTTTTTCAAAGGGCAAAAAGCAGCGGCGTTCCAG
>JANLQY010000098.1:0-48646 GCA_031368105.1 Chitinophagaceae bacterium | reverse complement strand
TGCTTTGCCTGGCTTTACTGATACTCTTGCATCTCTATCAGTTGTGCTGCTTACAATACTGTTGCTTATATTTTTCTCCCGGGCATTGCTGTTTCCATAAACTTTTTTTCTTTCGCTGTTTTTCATATCTGTGTTATCTGTCGATTTATCTTCATCACTTCCCATTTCTTTTCTTTCAAGCTCTTTTGCATAAACAGCTGCATCATTAAGTATCACCTTTTTCTGTAAACTCTCCATTGAAGCATTGGCCTGCACTGCTATGCTGTCTATTGCCTGTCTTTTTCCTGCCACCATTCCTTTATCAATACAAAGGCCCAGCACTTTCCTGAATAACTCTTTAAAAACTTCTTCGCCATATAACTGTCGTGTGCTGCTTAACGTACTGTGCCATGGTAACGGTTCATCAATATCATAACCAATAAAGAAAAGCATATCAAGCCTGAGTTGAACTGCACTCATGATGCGGCGGTCGCTGCATAAATTTTCTAAATAACCTATCAGCATTAGTTTAAAGAATACAACAGGGTCAATACTCTGTTGCCCTTCTGTTCTATAATGCTTTCGAGTTGATTTATAAACCCAATGAAGTGGAAGTATCTCTTTGAGCCTGCGATAAAAATTATCTTCCGGCACATGATTGCTTAACTGAAAGTTGGTAAACAGTTTTTCCTGGTAATTTTTTTGCCTTGCATGAAATTTATTCTGCAAACTCAATGCCTTTGTTACTTATATTCACACTATGTGAGTTAGTTGTGCAACAGACACGTCCGCTTGTGCCAATAGGGGGGATAGGAAAATCAATTTAGAAAAGATAAGTCAAAATAATGCGTCGCTAAATCAGCACCGTCAAAGTAAACGGTAATACTTCCTTTATTTTTTATCATGCTCATTATTTCAGAATCTGATAATTCTATAGGGTTGCTTTTAAAGGAATATTTCTTGCCCCTGTAAAGAAAGTTATCATAGGTAATAACTGATATGTATTTATGCATTTCTTTGTAGTGGTTAGTGCCAACTAAGCCTCCGACTTCTTCATTCTCAAAATAATCTCTTGTGAGTATTTTTATTCCCTCTAATGGTAGTATAGCTTTGTTGTAATTATCTTTGATATCCTTTGATAAATTATTCTTTTTTTTACTTTTTCTAGCAATAATAAAACTATACAAAAGGTAGGCTGCTATAAAGAATAATATAATAATTAGCGTTTCTGTCATTTCATCGTATTGCCTAATGAATCAAAATTTTCTTCCGACACTAATTTTCCTTCGGTATAATTTTCTGCACTTTTTAATTTTCCATCAGGATAGTAAGTACTTTGTAAGCCCCCCTATTGGCGCAAGCGTCCGCTTTTGCTTTATAAACTATCCACTCAGTACTCGGCCAGCTTTATTATACCATCATTCTTTGTATAGCCTTTGGCACTGCTGTATATCCATTGTTCTGCTTCATACACAAAACCACTTACCACTGGATTTTGATGAATATACCAAACAATCTCAACATACATTTTTTGATTTACAATTTCTATTGGCTGATTATGTTGTTGCCAAAACTGCCAGTCGCTGTTGTTGCCGTTCTTGCTGCCTGCTCTTTCCAACATCCATACCATCCATTCTCTTCTGCTTTCTTGTGGATGTTCTTTTATTAATGCTTTCATCCTTGATGATGTATGGCTTTTCATGTCTCTTACAATCTCTTCTAAAGTTTTATCATGGCTGCTTATCAGCAGGTGCACATGGCTTGGCATAATGCACCAGGCATATATTTCCAATCCTTTCTTTTCCTGGCAGTATTGCCAGCATTTTATTAATTCATCTTTGTATTCATTTCTTGTAAAAACGTCTATCCAGTGTACTGTGGCAAAACTGATAAAGTACATTTTCTGGCTATCCCAAAATTTGTATTTGCGGCTCATGTAAGGAAGTTACAAAAACTTTTGAAAGCAGGCGATTCTTATGTGACAAGAATTAGATACTTAAACCAATTGCTCTTTTTGTTGTATGGCACAAGCGGACGCTTGCGCCAATAGAGAGGGAATAAAAACCTCCCTGTTTTTTTCAAATATCCAGAGTCAATATTTTACTATCTTGTAATGATAAAATTTACGCCGCATGAAAAAGATGTTTCTTTTACTCTTTACAGTTTTTCTTTTTGCAGCAACCATTGCTGCCCAAACAAAAGAAGAACAGGCCGTCCGCAAAATATTGCAACAGCAGGATGAAGCCTGGAACAAAGGAGATATAGAAGGCTTTATGGATGGATACTGGAAAAATGATTCGCTGATGTTTATTGGTAAAAGCGGTGTTACCTATGGCTGGCAAAATACGCTGGAGAATTATAAAAAAGGCTATCCTGATACAGCCGCAATGGGCAAATTGAATTTTGAATACATCGAGATAAAACGGCTGTCGGTAAATTATTTTTTTGTGGTGGGCAAATGGCATTTAACAAGAACCATCGGTAACCTTAACGGGGCATTTACATTGCTGATAAGAAAGATCAAAAACAAATGGGTAATTGTAAAAGACCACAGCAGCTAAACTTTCTGGCAATTACCACCGCAGTTTTTTTACTGTTGTAAAAAAATTCCTGCAAGACAACCAAACCAACAGCAACCCCGTATTGATTTTCTTAGTACAGGCAGGGAACAGGAGCCAAAACCCGGGTATCATTTTATCCTCTTTTTTGTGCCTTACACAACCCTTCAATAGTACATTCTGCAAAACTAAAATGAAAAGAAAATGAAAAAAACATTACACTCAGCCTTCCTCTTTTTAGTATTACTTGTAAATAATGCAGTGGCTCAGCCGGTACTGTCGTTGACTTCGGTAATTACCGGCCTGGCAGCGCCCATGCAGGTAGTACATGCCGGCGATAATACCAACAGGATATTTATTCCTCAAAAATTTGGCTCTGTAAGAGTGTTTGACAGGTCGTATGTTTCATTGGGTACTTTTCTTACTGTTGCAGGCATTACTACTGCTGGAGAAAGGGGTTTGCTCAGTATGGTTTTTCATCCTGATTATGCCAACAATGGTTTCTTTTATATTTATTATACCAATGCCAACGGCGATCTTGAGCTGGCAAGATATAAGGTAAGCGCCAACCCCAATGTGGCCGACGCCAATTCAAAAGCTATAGTGATTACCATCCCTCACCCCACCAATACCAACCACAATGGCGGCACTTTACATTTTGGAGCAGATGGGTTTTTATACCTTTCAACAGGTGATGGCGGCGGTAGTGGAGATGTGCCCGGTAATGCACAAAACACCGCTGTACTGTTAGGTAAAATACTGCGGCTTAATGTCAACACTTCCCTTACGGCTCCTTATTATACTGTTCCTGCAGCCAATCCTTTTGGCAATGAAGTATATGCCTATGGCTTAAGGAATCCTTTTCGCTGGAGTTTTGACAGGCTGACAAATGATATGTGGATAGGCGATGTGGGGCAGGATTCTTTTGAAGAGATTGATCACCGGCTGGCAGGCGATATAAAAGGAACCAATTTTGGCTGGCGCTGTTATGAAGGAAACAGTGTCTTCAACAGTTCCGGCTGTGGTCCCATTTCAAATTATACCTTCCCAATATTTATCTATCCTGATCCGGTTGGTAATGTAAGTGTTGCTGTAACGGGTGGTACCGTTTACAGGGGAGAAACCTATATTGGTCTGAGGGGCTATTACCTTGCAAGCGATTATTATTCCGCTGTTTTTTATAAAATAAAATATGATTCCGTTACGCATATTTATGATACCTCATCGCAGGTAATAACACCAGCCGGCATATCCAATTTTGGCGAAACAGAAGATGGTGAGTTATATGTTACCTGTCTGAATAATGGGACACTTTACAGGGTTGTTTCCAATGGAGCTATACAATATACTTTTACCGGTAATGGCAACTGGGATGTGGCTAATAACTGGTCAAATAAAACCATTCCTCCCGCCACCCTTCCTGCCGGTTCAGAAATTGTTATCAGGCCTGCGGTATCCGGCGAATGTGTGCTGAACACTTTGCAAACCATTTCCCCGGGCAGTAAAATAACTGTTCAAAATGATAAACAATTCAGAATTGCAGGCAACCTGACAATACAGTAAATAGCAGCTTAGAAATTTTTATTTGTAAAAATGGCTGTGCGCTGAAAACTGGTGCCAGCCTGAATTCAGGCGGCATATTCCACTAAGTTTTCTTTGGCTGCCGGTAAAAATAAATACCAGCACAAGCCCAGCAGTAAACACTTGTTATTAATATCTGAGTTGTGTGCAGACGGTGAGATGCCAGTATCAATGTCCAATCCACAACTTACCAATGGTTGTTGAGAAATACCTTCATAAATAGTGAATTCTGCAAGCGGATTATTTTTGATGCTGTAGGTATATTTTTTTGATTCTATCATAATGGAGCCATCTTTTCCAAACCATTTATCATTGCTCATATTCCCAATCTCCATTCCATACTCATTTTTAAAAATATATTTTCCTGTTAGTGATCCGGTGCTTTCAATAAAAAAAAGTCTTTGCTGGTTGGCACAACTTATCCTAGCAGAGCGGTGCAGGGGATTGTATTTCATTACTACTTTACACTCATCATTTTCTATTAAATGATATTCCTGCAATGGTGACTTGTGGCTGCTGATTAAAATCCATTTCATATCAATCATTTTAGTTAGGAAAAATTAGAACCTTATTGCAAGAGTTACAAGTACTTTGGTATTTGGTAACAATTATTTAATACCGGTATTTTTAAAGTTTATGAACCGGGTTGATAAAAGCCGAATTAATTAAACAAGCATATTTTGAATTGATCCTCCATCCAAAAATTCCCCCTTTATGGTATTGTTTAATAGTGCCGGATTTTGTCTCTTTGTAAAAGAAATAATTAAAAAATTCAGTTGCCCCGTCCAATATAAACATAAGCCCGTTTTCGTCCGTAAAGCGCCCAACGGGAACTATAACCCGAAAAGATTTTCTCTGGCCAAAATATCCCTTTCAAAAAATTGAAAGGGGTATTTTAAAGCACGACTAAATATTTTATCAAAAAGATACTAATAAAATTAGTGTTAATAAAAGAAACCTATTATCTTTGTTTTCCAATTTATTTTTACAACGCACAACCAGATACATCACAACAAAAAATTACAATTATGAGCAATGCAGAAAAATTAAAGGCGCTGAAATTGACAATCGACAAAATTGATAAAGATTTCGGCAAAGGATCGGTAATGATAATGGGCGACAAGCCGCATATAGAACAGGAAGTAATTTCAACAGGATCACTGGGGCTGGATGTGGCACTCGGCATTGGCGGTTTACCAAAAGGAAGGGTGGTAGAAATTTATGGCCCGGAAAGTAGTGGTAAAACCACCGTTGCCACCCACGTAATTGCGGAAGCACAAAAGAAAGGCGGTATGTGTGCTTTTATAGATGCAGAACATGCTTTTGACAGTGCGTATGCACAAAAGCTGGGAGTTGATATTGATAATTTACTGATCTCTCAGCCCGATTATGGTGAGCAGGCATTGGAAATTGCAGACAGGCTGATACTTTCTGGTGCGGTTGACGTAGTGGTGATTGACTCTGTAGCTGCATTGGTTCCTAAAAGTGAATTAGAAGGTGAAATGGGCGACAGCAAAATGGGGTTACAGGCAAGGCTGATGAGCCAGGCATTGCGTAAGCTGACAGCCACCATTTCTAAAACAAATTGTTGCTGCATTTTTATTAACCAGCTAAGGGAAAAAATAGGGGTAGTGTTTGGCAATCCTGAAACAACCACAGGTGGTAACGCATTGAAATTTTATTCTTCTGTAAGATTAGATATCAGGCGCATGGCTCAAATAAAAGATGGCGACAATGCAATTGGCAATAGGGTAAAAGTAAAAGTAGTAAAGAATAAAGTGGCGCCGCCATTCCGCACTGCAGAGTTTGATATTATTTTTGGCGAAGGCATTTCTAAGGTGGGTGAAATTATTGATATGGGTGTTGAGCTTGGTATTATTCAAAAAAGCGGAAGCTGGTTTAGTTATGATACCAATAAATTAGGCCAGGGAAGGGATTCTGTAAAACAGTTGTTTTTAGATAACCCGGGAATGGCCAATGAAATAGAAGTCAAGATAAGAGCCAAGATTGCAGAAAATGCGGCTGGGTAAAAATTATAGTTCAGGGGTTAGTAAATATAAAAGCCATTCCTTTTTGGAATGGTTTTTTATTATACCAAACCATGGTGGTTACTGTATTATTTGTTGAAAATTACATCCTGTAACAGTATGCTAAAAGCGATGAAGTAATTAAATGTTATTTAGATTTGTAAACAGATAGGTTCGCCGCTTAACACAAGCGAACCAACTATTTTGGAAATAGAAAAACATTTGTAAAACGTTTCAGCAAAGCTGATTTACTTTTTACAAAAGGAAGCCGGATTTTATTACAATACTATTTAGATACCGCATAATAATTTTACCACATGGCCACTAATTTTCTGAAGCAAAAAATATGTTTTTTATTTCTATTGTTGGCATGTGCTGTAAGCCTTCCGGCACAGAATGATGTAAAACTAAATTTTACCAATTCAAGAACATACGCTGGGATAGAGGTTGGATCTAAGGGTGTAAAAATGAGCATCGTTGAAATAAACAAGAAAAATAAAAAGGGAGCTGGCTTCCTGGTTTTAAAAGATACTGCTATTAACTCTGATTTTATTTCCTTTTCTCCACCCACTTTCTTTGCTACATTAAATGCTATGCAGGCACTGTTTGATAAAGCAGTAAAGCAGTATGAAATTCCATCCGAAAAAATTTTTACCACTATCAGCAGCGGTGTAAAAATACAAGCAGATAAAGAAGAAAAAATAACCTGGATAAATAATTTAGCCGACTCATTTAAAGAAAGAATTGCGGAGCCAAACAGGAAGGTAGCAATCATTGATGTATTGGAAGAAGCCCGCCTGAGCCACCTGGGTATTGTACCGGAAGAACGGCGCTATAATACTTTTTTAATTGATATTGGAAGCGGCAACAGTAAGGGTGGTTATTTTCCCAATGGCAATACAACAGATTTAAAATTGTTTCAGTTAGGCTGGGGCACCAAAAGCACCAACAATGCGATTGATAAACGCTGCGACAATGATAAGACCATTCAAAATTATCAAAAGCAATTAACCCGTGTGCTGGCCGGTGCTGTAAACAGCGATGTAGTGTATGCAGTAAATGAAAGCGGTGCTTATGCCATGAACGATTACATTGCATTTAGCGGTGGCATTGCCTGGTCTGTATCCACCCTGTTATACCCGGAACTGATTGATAATTCTGTAGTACCGGTAACTTATGAAGAAGTGGAAAAACTCTTAGAGAATTTGTACAAAAAATACAGCTCCTTTAGTGATGTAGCACTTATAAAAAACCTTAGCGACAAAAGCCTTGACAAAGAAAAAATTTCAAAAGAAATAAAATCGGTACACCAGGTTTTTGATCAAAAATCATTAATGGCCGGAGCCGGGCTGTTACTAAAAGTGATGAGGCAGTTTGATGGAGTATATGAGCGTAAAGAATTTTACCTGGTAAAAAATGGACAGGTAGGCTGGATATCTGCTTATATTACACAAGAGGTGAGTAAATAAATTCTTTGCCGCAGTGTAAATGTTTTAAATTTAATTTCAGGTTACTCAAATAAAAAATGAAAGAAACCAGACCTTTTTTATTAGTGATAGTTTCGATATTTTTATTAATATCTGTTGGCTTATTGTCTGCTGCACTTTTCCTCTACTATAAAAAACCTGCAGAGCTGAGCAATGTTACTAAGATTAAAAATCCTCCGGTTGCAATATCAATTAACAGCACCAGGGATTCACTTGAAAAAATATATTCTGCTGCCGTTAAAGATTTGGATACTTCATTTACAGCCACACCCACCAAATACACAGATACTTTAAATGCACATCCGCAATATCCCGATTCCTTAAACAACAACACAGCAAATACATCCGCAGCATTTGACAAACTGCGAAATGAAATCAATACCATTTTGCAGGACAAAAACCCCAGTGCAGATTTAGAATTAGCCAAAATGAAAATTGGTGAATTGCAGACCCTTGTTGGATTACTGAAAAATAAAAACACAGAAATAACAAAGGAAAATGAACGGCTGTATGCTTTGCTGAAACAATTAGCCACTGAAGGAAAAACAACTGACAATACAGCAAGAAGCACCAGCGTTGAGAATAATACCACCTCCAAACCTGCTACAGATGCTGCTTTGAGGGTTGATAATATTCAACTTGCTGCAATTAGCGGAAACGATTTTACAGAAAAGGAAACTACCATGGCAGAAGAAACTGATAAATTGGTTGGTTCATTTATGGTAAAAAACGGAGGGGCACAAAATAAAATTCTGGAAGTGATGGTAGTGGTGCTGCAGCCAAATGGAAAAGTGCTGCAAAATTCTAACTGGGAGACAGGTATTTTTTATACAAAATCAGGCAAGCAGATATACTCAAATAAATTACGGTTTGATAACAACGGCGGGGAAACAAAGAAATTAAATTTTTCTTTGCAGGCAGAGAAATATTTACCGGGCAAATACACCGTAGAAGTTTATCATAACGGGCTGATAATTGGTAAGACTACTAAAACTTTGTCTTAAGATCTTTCACAAACTTATTTTTCATTTCAGAGAGGCATCCCATCTCCGCTGCTTTTTTTATCACTGCTGCCTACAATACTTTTAGTTCCTGCTGCATGAATAAAGAATTCTAATTGCTGCTGCTGCATCAGGGTTATTACATCTTTAAATGATACTGTTGGTTCACACAGAATCACTGTGGTAATTGTTGGCGCAATATTATTTAAGCCGTCAGCTCTTTCCAGTTGGCTAAAATATTGTTGAAGGCCTGGTTGAATATTTTGGAAATCATCTGCACCACTTACAACAAGCGTTTTGTTTGCTGTATATTTTTTTTCCAGCGCTTCGTTTGTTTTTTTAAATAGTTTTTTAATCCCTCCTAAAACAGATTTAACAACAATGGCAACCGATATCAACAATGTAAAGAAAATTTGAACTGCTTTGCAATAATGCTTTTTTACAAACAGCAGCATGGCACCATAAAATACCCGGAAGTACTGCAGGGTTTCTTTTTGTGTACTCTCACCTTTAAAATGTATGATCGTGCTGTTGGCAAAATAATAATTTTTATATCCCGCCTTTTGTATCCGGTAGCTAAGGTCAATATCTTCTGCATACATAAAAAAAGATTCATCAAAACTTCCCACCGCATCCAGCACCTTTTTATCCGTCATCATAAAAGCACCCGCCAATACATCTACTTCATTCGTTTTATTTTCCGGCAAATGGCCGAGGTAATAGTTTGCCAATAATTTTGAATGGGGAAACAGCCTGGTAAGTCCCGACATTTTACAAAATGAAGTAAATACAGATGGAAAGCCTCTTTTACTTTCTGGTAAATATTTTCCGCTGCCGTCAATCATTCTTACACCCAACACGCCCAGATCTTTTTGAGCAGAAAAAAATTGGAGGCATTTTTCTAAACAGTCTTCGGGCAAAATGGTATCCGGGTTCAGGAATAAAATTTTTTCTCCGCTAGCCTGTTGCAGCAGTATATTATTAGCTTTGGCAAATCCAATATTTTCTTTAAGCCAGGTAAATTTTACCCCGGCAAACCTGTCTTTAAAAAACTCTTTGCTTCCGTCTGAAGAATTATTATCTGCCACCAATATTTCGGCCTCAATATTTTTACAGGCTTTTGTCACAGATGCAAGGCACTGCTCTAAAAAATATTTTACGTTGTAGTTTATTATGATGATGGAAAGTTGCAGTGGTTATAATTTTAGTTTGAACAACAAATATGGTTAATCCTTTTTAATACTTTGTTCGTAACGAAATAAATTATTGGGGTCATACTTAGCTTTTATTTGTTGCAGCCTTTTATAATTGCAGCCATAATAAAGCCCAGGCCAGTTGCCGAAATTAATATCAGGATAATTTCTGTACTGTGCCTTGATGTCATTGCTGGCAAATACATGCTGTACCTGTTCAAATTTTTCCAATAATCTTTTTTGTTGAGAAGGGTTTTCCCAATATGTCTGCAGTTCTGAAAAGTATGGATAAGCCCTGTGCGGAAAGGAAGATGATTTTTCAAACTCAGTATTTTGAATATTGCCGCCTAAGGTATTCACCTGGAAAATCATGCCGGGAGTTGATACAACAATATCCAATGCTTTATCAACAAAGCTATTTATCTCTTCAAAATTTTTATACAATCCTGCGGAAGCATTTTTAAAATACATGGGATTGCTTCTTCCATAATACACTTTCAATGCTGTTGCCAAAGGTTGTGGTGTATTGCCGGTTGTTTTATCAGTAATGGCTTTTAATTCTGCAATCACATTTTTTACTTGCACTGTTTGTTTGCCAATATTTGTAAGCAATATGTACAAAGTTTTTCCATTTAATACATAAGCGCTGAAACATTCCACCGGCAATGTTGAAGTAAGCTCAAACCATTTTTGTAAAATGTTTTTCGCCCTTGCTGCATCCACTTTATACGCCCTAAACCGATGGCTTTGCATAAAAGAAGGAGCTGTATGTACGTTAAAAGTAAGTTCCGTTACTACACCAAAATTTCCATTGTTACCACCTTTGCAGGCCCACAATAATTCATCATTGCCCGAAGCAGTTACAATTTTTCCTGCACCATCCACCATTGTTACCGATTGTAAACTGTCGCAGGTCAAACCAAATTTTCTTGCCATCAAACCATAACCACCTCCTAAAACCAATCCGCCAATACCCACACCTGCACAGGAACCTCCTGGAATAATTTTTTTCTTTGGCAGCAGAGCATCATAAATTTCCGATAGTTTACAACCGGGATTTAGTTTAACAGTATCGCTATTCAGCCATTCAATATTTTTCATAGCACTCATATTGATCACCATGCCACCGTTATTGCAGGAAAATCCTTCCATGCAATGGCCGCCGCTTTTTACTGCAATGGGCAAATTATCTTTTGCGGCATATTGTACAGCTTCTGCCACACCATTTGTGTTTTTGCATAAAGCAATCAGGGCTGGTTTTTTATCAACACGTTTATTAAACCCTTTCCGCAGGTTCTCATATTCTGCATCGCCTGCTTTATAATAAATCACATTTTCACTGTCAACCGGCATTTCATTACTGCTTAGAAATTGCAAAGGCTTTGCAGCAAGGCTTAAAGGGGCAAGCAACGAAAGTTGTAAGAATTTTTTACGGTCAATTTTTTGAGACATGCAAGTGTTTGTTTGATAAAGATAACGGAAGTGAAGGTTGACAACTTTTAACAGGATTTGAAAATTTTAATACATTTTCTTTATCAAGGGGTATTTGCACAATTAGTCTCTAACAAAGGTTGTCAACCTTTTGCGAATTGTTACCTTTGCGCCATGATAAAAAGTACTTTGCTAAAGGCTACGGAAGCAGGAGCAAAAGAATTGCTTCGTTTTTTCAATACCGATTTTAAAATTACCAATAAAGAGGGTATCAACAACCCGGTAACAGAAGCTGATCATGCTTCAGAAAAAGCCATTTTTGAAGTAATTAAAAATGACTTTCCCAATCATTTTATTTTGAGTGAAGAGGCTGGTGAAATAAAAATGGACAGTGAATACAAGTGGATCATTGACCCAATTGACGGCACCATTAATTTTGCCAACAACATCCCTATTTGTTGTGTAAGTATCGGGGTGGAGCATAAAGGGAAAATGATAATGGGTGCTGTATATAATCCATTTATGAATGAGTTTTATTTTGCTGAAAAAGGTGTGGGTGCCTGGCTTAATGATAATAAATTGACCGTTACTAAAAAAGATAAAGTGATCAACAGTTGCCTTGTTACAGGTTTTCCTTACACTTACCTCGATGCTCCAAATGGTCCATTGCAGGTGTTTGAAAAGTTGATACGAAAAGGTGTACCGGTAAGAAGACTTGGCAGTGCGGCTTTAGATCTTTGCTGGCTGGCCGCTGGCCGCTTTGATGGTTTTTATGAACATAAATTACAAGCCTGGGACAGCGCTGCAGGTTTTTTAATAGTAGAAGAGGCTGGAGGAAAAGTAACAGATTTTAATGGTGACTATTATTCTGTTTATCAACCCCACATTCTTGCAACAAACGGTTTAATACATGATGAACTGTTGGAAATTATCAACGGCAAGAATTTATAATTACGAATTGTGAATGACGAATGTTTAGAATACCTACAGTAAAATTGTTCACTAAAGGAATAAAAATATGAGTGGGGAAAATATAAAACAAAGAACCAAGTCACTAGCTATCAACATTGGTCATTTAGTATTAATGTTGCCATATAATGCAGTAAACAAACAATATATTTCTCAAATTGTAAAAAGCTCAGCTTCTGTTTCGGCCAATTACAGAGCAGCGGCAAGGGCTAAATCAGATGCTGATTTTATTAATAAACTTAAAATTTGTGAAGAGGAAGCAGATGAAACAGAATTGTGGCTTGAGTTATTATCAGAGTTTAATCCTGATTTTGAAAGCAAGATAAAACCTCTCCACAAAGAGTGTGATGAATTAATAGCAATTATCGTAGCATCAATAAAAACTGTAAGAAATAGAATTACTCAAAAGAAATAACGAAAATAAAAGCACATAAAATAAATGCTACAAAATTCGTCATTCAACATTCATAAATCGTAACTAAATAAAAATGAACGAACGTACAGAAATATTATCCCTGGGTGAATTTGGTTTAATAGATCATCTCACTCAAAACAATGAAACAAAAAATGCTTCTACTATTTTAAGTGTGGGAGATGATGCTGCGGTGATTGATCATTTCGGCAAGCAAACAGTGATCACTACCGATATGCTGATAGAGGGCATCCATTTCGATTTGATGTACACACCACTGAAACATTTAGGCTACAAATCTGTGATCGTAAACCTGAGTGATATCTATGCGATGAATGCAACACCCACTCACATTACATTGAGCATTGCTTTCAGCAACCGTTTTAGTCTGGAAGCCATGGATGAATTTTATGATGGTGTATATGCCGCCTGCGAAAAATATGGTGTGGACCTGATTGGTGGTGATACCACTTCTTCTCAAAAAGGATTTGTAATTTCCGTTACCTGTGTAGGAGAAGTGGCGCCGGATAAATTTGTAAAACGCAGTACTGCCAATAAAGGTGACCTGCTTTGTGTGAGTGGATTTTTAGGCGGCGCATTTTTAGGGTTGACCATTTTAGAAAGAGAGAAAAAAATATTTGCTGAAACAGGCGCTCAGCCCGACCTGGAAGGGCAGGATTATATTGTTGGCCGCTTGCTGAAACCGGAAGCAAGGTATGATATCATTGAATTTTTCAGTGATAGTGAAATAATACCTACCGCCATGATTGATGTGAGTGATGGCCTCAGCAGTGAAGCATTGCACATCTGCAAACAAAGTAATTTGGGATGTGTAATTTATGAAGATAAAATTCCGGTGTATGAAGATGCAAAACAATTTGCTTATAAATTAGAATTGGATCCTACTGCCTGTGCATTGAGTGGTGGTGAAGATTATGAATTATTATTTACTGTTGCTCAGGAAGATTATGAAAAAGTAAAACTCAATGACCAGATCAGCGTCATTGGTTATATGACTGCACCGGAAGAAGGCAAACATATTTTAACAAGAGGTGGAAATAAACATGAGTTGGTAGCACAGGGCTGGAACCATATGAAAAGTTGATAGCGTAAAATGACAAATAAAATTATTCTTCCTCTTGTAATTGTTATTTGGCTTTTGTGTGGTTGTGCTGCCAGTAATAAAAATTACGACGCCAATAAAAAATTTACCCGGCAGGAGCTCCAGCAGGATTATACTTTGCTCAGAAATATTTTAGAAAAAAAACATCCTGCACTTTATTGGTACACGCCTAAAGACAGCATGAATTTTTATTTCGACAGCCTGTACAATAATATTGCAGACAGTATGACGGAACTGCGTTTTGGCTGGGAGGTATTAGCACCGCTTACACAAAAGATCCACTGCGGCCACACCAGCTTTGGTATGAGCAAACAATGGGGAAAATATATACGGGGAAAAACCATTCCTTCTTTTCCATTGTACCTGAAAGTGTGGGGTGACACCATGATTGTGATGGGCAACCTCAACCATAAGGATTCTGTATTAAAATATGGTACGCTCATTACTTCCATCAATGGTATAAAAAATCATGAGCTGGTACAAAAAATTTTTCAATACCTGCCGTCAGATGGATATGCTGACAATGTAAATTATATCCGTGTCAGTGGAAATTTTCCTTATTACCACCGGAATGTTTTTGGTTTGTTTAAAAATTACCGGGTAGGGTATATTGACAGCAGCGGTGATGAAAAAACTATTTTAATTCCGATGTGGAGCCCACAGCCGGATACGGCTAAGTCAAAAAAAATTAAGCAGCAGGTAAAAGTTTCAAAGCAGCAGTTAAAAAAAGAGCAACGGGAAAGTTCCCGTTCGCTAACAATAGACAGCAGCAATACGGCAACAATAACACTCAATACTTTTAGTAACGGCGGAGGCAGGCACCTTCGGCGTTTTATAAAAAATTCATTCCAAAAAATTAAAGAGCAGCAGGTAAAGAATTTAATTATTGATTTAAGAAGTAATGGTGGGGGTGATATTAATATGCATGTTCTGCTTACCAAATACCTGCGTAACAAACCTTTTAAAGTGGCTGATTCTGCCTATGCAGTGGCTAAATCATTTGCTCCTTATACCAGTTATATCAGGCAGGGATGGCTCAGTAATATCGGCCTGTGGTTTCTTACAAAAAAACATACAGACGGCAACTATCATTTTGGTTATTGGGAAAGGCATTTGTACAAACCAAAAAAGAAAAATCATTTTGATGGAAAAGTGTATGTACTTACCAACGGACCAACATTTTCTGCCTCCACTTTATTTTGCAATGCAGTAAAGGGACAACAAAACATAACACTTGCAGGAGAAGAAACCGGCGGCGGATGGTATGGCAACAGCGGCGTAATGATTCCTGATATTACTTTACCAAACACTAAGTTGAGAGTAAGACTGCCATTTTTTAAAATTGTGCAATACAATCATGTACCGAAAGATGGAAGAGGGGTGGCTCCTGATATTTATATTCCACCTACAGTAGAAGGTGTAAGAAAAAGTATGGACAGAAAAATGCTAATTGTAAAAGAGATGATAAAAGCAGGCAATCAATAATTTTTATTTATTGATTAAAAAATCATCCCCATCTTTCCAAAAAGGAAATTTTGTTCTCACTTCGTCCAGCCATTCTTTTTGCAATGTGATAGTGAAAATATCTTCTTCATCAGCCATGTGGTACAGCACTTCACCCAACGGATCAATCACCAAACTATTGCCGCTGTGATTAATATTATGGCCATCCTTACCAACCCTGTTTACCCCCACAACGTAGCATTGATTTTCGATTGCCCTTGCACACAATAATGTTTTCCAGGCATGGCTGCGTCTTTCGGGCCAGTTGGCAACATAAATCAATATATCATATTCAGGATTTGCCTTCTCCTCCGCCTTCAGGGGAGGCTGGGAGGGGGCCGCCTGTCTTGCCCACACAGGAAAACGCAAGTCATAACAAACCTGCAGATTTATTTTCCATCCTTTTACAGAAGCAATCAATCTTTTATTGCCGGCTGTGTAATGTTTATCTTCTTCGCCGTAAGCAAATAAATGGCGCTTGTTATAAAAACCAACATATCCGTTTGGCAGCATCCAGATGAGGCGGTTGTAAAAATGATTCTCTTCTTTTATAATAACGCTTCCTGTTACAATGATCCGCTTGTCTTCTGCTATTCTTCTCATCCAGTCCACCGTTTCTCCATCCATTGTTTCAGCAAACAATTGTGGCTGCATACTAAAGCCGGTGCTGAACATTTCTGGCAGCACTACTATCTCCGTTTTTTCTTCAATAGCATTTATCTTTTCTTCCAGCAACTGCAGGTTGGCTGCTTTGTCTTCCCAAACAAGATTGGTTTGTATAGTGGTGATGGTGAGTTGAGACATAAACAACAGGATTGTTCCTTACAAAATTACTACTAGTATCACAATTTTATCATTCCTTATTCACATAAAAAAGGCCGCTCTTTGATTGAAGTTTTTTTACTGCAATCAAAGAGTGGCTACTTTCATTATAATCTATTAGTATCTTCTTTTTTGCTGTGGCTGGTTGCTGTTTCCTCTGCCGCCGCTCCACCTGCCCTGTTGCTGCGGCCTTTGTCCATTCCTGTTTTGAGATGGCATGGCTGGAACTGGTGCAAAAGAAGCTGCACTCAGAGGATAAGGGTGACTGTCGGTTACAGGAATATTTTTAGTAATCAGTTTCTGAATCATCCGCAGGTCATCTTTTTCTTCATGATCGCAAAAAGAAAATGCAGTACCTAGGTTACCGGCTCTTCCGGTACGGCCAATGCGGTGTACATAAGTTTCAGGTACTTCGGGCAGTTCAAAATTGATTACGTGCGTTAGGTCGTCAATATCAATTCCCCTTGCTGCAATATCTGTTGCCACCAATACTTTCAGCTGGCCATTCTTAAAATTACTCAACGCATTTTGTCTTGCGTTTTGCGATTTGTTGCCGTGTATTGCCGCTGCACCAATATGTTCCCGGTGTAAAATTTTCACCAGTTTATCAGCACCATGTTTTGTCCTGGTAAAAACAAGTGCCGATGGAATGTTGTGATTTTTCAGCAGGTACAATAACAGGTCTGGTTTATTTTTTTTATCTACATAAAACAAACTCTGATCAATGGTATCGACAGTAGATGATACCGGTGACACTTCCACTTTTGCAGGATTAGTGAGCAATACATTCGCCAGTGTCTGTATCTCCGGCGGCATGGTAGCCGAAAAGAAAAGTGTTTGTCTTTTTGCAGGCAATTTGATGATCACTCTTTTTACATCATGGATAAAACCCATGTCCAGCATTCGGTCTGCTTCATCCAGTACAAATATTTTTAAATGCTGTAAGCCAACATATCCCTGGCTCATTAAGTCTAATAACCTTCCGGGTGTGGCCACTAAAATATCCACACCATTTCTTAATTGGTTGGTTTGATGCAATTGTGATACGCCGCCAAAAATTACTGCATGGGTAAGGCCCGTATACCTGCCGTACGCTGCAAAGCTTTCATCTATTTGTATTGCCAGCTCCCTTGTTGGCGTTAATATCAGTACTTTAATATTGCGCCTGCCTTTTTCATTACTGTTTTCATTGTACAGTAATTGTAAAATAGGAATTGCAAAAGCAGCGGTTTTTCCTGTGCCGGTTTGTGCACAACCAAGTAAGTCTCTTTTTTCCAGCACCAGCGGTATTGCCTGTTGCTGAATGGGTGTAGGTGTAGTGTATCCTTCATCAGCCAATGCTTTCAGGATGGGTTCAATTAATTCTAATTTTTTAAATGCCATTGAATGGTTTAATTTTTATAAGGCTGGAAAGACGTTGTATTTTCTGAATCAGCGAAGGAAATTTTTTATCACACCGGCTTACAACCTGCCGTATATCTGTGTGGTGTAGGCTGCGAAGGTAAGGTTTTGTTTTTTGATGGGTTTTTAATTGATAATTGTGGGGTCGGAAAATCTTTTTTGACAAAAAATTTTAAATGACATTTTTATATTGTGAGATAGTAATTATTTCACAATCTCATCCACCTCTTCATCCCCATCCAAATTATTCATCTGCCGCAAAATATTATTATAGCGGTTCACCACATTTTTTCTGTAAGGCTTTACTGAATATATTTTGGGATTGGGCAGAAAGGAAGCAATCATCGCCGCCTCTGTACGGGTGAGGTCTTTAGCATTTTTATTAAAATATATTTTGGCGGCGGCCTGCACACCAAAAATTCCTTTACCCATTTCTGCCACATTGAGGTAGGTTTCTAAAATTCTTTTTTTACTCCATATTTTTTCAATCATAAAAGTAAAATATACTTCAAATCCTTTACGGATATAGCTTCCGTGCTGCCACAGAAAAACATTTTTGGCGACCTGCTGGCTGATGGTACTGCCGCCACGTTTTGTTTTGGTGTGCTTTTCATTATACTTCAATGCTTTTTTTATTGCTACCGTATCGAAACCTTCGTGGCCTGGAAACAGCTGGTCTTCGCTGGCAATTACCGCCAGTTTAATATTGCTGCCCATTTCATCAAAAGAAATATAATCCCTGTTCAATCCATTGCCCTGTACATAATTTATACCCTGCGTAATGGTGATGGGTGGATTGACCCATTTACAAAAGAGTATGTAAACAAACTGCAAAATAAAAAGCCACAGGAAAACTTTTTTAAAAATGCGCCAGGCTTTCTGCATAGATTAGTGAGGGTTATTTTTGTGCAAGATAAATTTTTAGCCCTTTTTATTTTCAGCAGCTTTGATATATACCAGTGAATATTTTTTCCCAATCTCCATACCCTTGCCGGATGTCTTTGATAATAAATATCCCACACCCATTAGTGCAACAGATGCACCCAACAGCTCCGGGCTGAATTTTTTATTATCAGCCAGAAATATAACGCCACTTGCAACAGTAAGCAACGCACCACCACCCATCAAAGCTGCTCCGCTGCCAGCCCAGTCAAAATGTCTTCCTGTTTTACCAATCGCTTTTATCCCGTTATAATGATACTGTGCATAATAAAAACTGGTATCTAAAATATAAACACCGAGCTGTGTTGGCATTTGCCTTACAATGTATTCTTTTAAAAAGAGGGTATCATTTTTTATTGCGGTGATATTCGCTTCTATGTATGCCCCGGAAAGAGAAGTGAAGTTGATGGTACCGCCGGCAAAGAAACTGGTAACAGTACGGTTATTTTTTTTCAATAAAATAAAATCGGATGGCTGGGCAAATGTTTGGCTGTTGATAAAGATGGAGAATAAAAGTAGCAGTTGTTTCATACTGTAATTTATAAACTACCGGTAAAAATATCCGTTAAAGTTTTTCTGCTGCATAAAAAACACCAAACATTAAAACAATACCAAAGCCCAGCAACAGTGCTCCTGAAATTTTATTGATCAAAGAAATATTCTTTTCATTCATCCGCTTTCTTATTTTACCAGCCAGCAATACTTTTAAAATATCCACGCTGGTATTGACGATGAGGCAGGTAGTAAAAATTATTATCCGCTGTTTCACTGTATGTGTGGCGGCAATGGTGGTGGCGGTAGTGAGCCAAAAAATCATCACTCCCGGATTGAGTGCATTGATTAAAAAACCAGACAGCACCAGCTTGGCATGTGTACGGGTAGTGATAACAATTTTATCTTCATCTTCTTTAAAGTGTATTTTTTTAAAGAAAAGAAAATACACACCCATTGCTATTAAAAACATACTGCCCGTAAAACCAATTTCCTTTTTGAAGTGAAGCATTTGCATTACCAATTCAGAAAAGGCATTGCTGAGTATCACCCACATTACATCGCTGAGCCAGATACCACCTACAAAACTAAAGCCACCTGCCCTTCCATTATTAATGCTTTGTTTGATAATAGTGAATACAAGCGGCCCTACCGAAAAAACCAGCAGTAAGCTAATAGCAAAACCTTTTGCAAAAGAATTTAAAGCATCAATCATTCAATAAAAGAATAGGATGGAAAGATAGTGAATGAAGATAAAAATAAAACCTGATTATTTTTTTTTGAAAATAGGAACGGTACTGCAGGGTTCGCCATACATGATACTTTTGGCAACAGGCCTTAATAATTTTGTTGCCAATAAGTAGGCTGCTTCACCAATGGGCAAATCGCCGCAACCCTTTATCACCACCCGTTTATCGGCAAACTCATTTACCGGAAGTGCTTCAATATTTTTTAACAGCAATTGTTTTTTCAGTTCTTGTTCCGTTCCAAAAACCACTTCTTTTGCTACTGGCTGCAGGCTGCTGGCCACCAGCATATAGGCCCACATTGGAATAACTGCATCAGCGGAACAGGTAACCGCAACTGCTTTATTTGTGAAAGGGGTAAGGTCAAGATTTTTTAATGCTTCCCTAAAATCTTTTTCTTTTAAAATAAGCCCCATGAATAAATAATCCTTCATATCAAAAACAGCAATAAGTTCTGCCGGATAATAATCTTCCAGGTTAACAGTGACCAAAGCGCTTTCGCTTACTTTATTTATTAATGCTTCGTCCATCCTGCAAATTTACAATTATTAAAATTGAGCAATATCCCGGGGTGTTTCGATAATTGGAATAATTAATTCTGTAAAAAATTTAATTTTTATAAAACAAAACAGCCCCAGATAAATCTGGGGCTGTTTAAAAAAATTTTATTCTCCATTAATTAAACTTACTTCTTTCGTCTTTGATCACTGCTAATTTTTTCAATGACTCAAACCAACCGGAACTAATTTGTTGTGCTAAAGTTTTTGTTCTGTCGTTGGCTTGTTTAGCAGCAACTTCAGGTGCATCGGCAGCCTTTGTTCCCTGGCTGTTTACTTTTAATACATATACTCCATTAACACCTGCAATTGGTTCAGATACTTTTGTTTGGTATGCTTTATTAAAAGAGGCGCCAATAAGTTTTGGCTCCTGTCCAATTCCATTAATGATACTTGCGTTAAATGTAATAGAAGAATCAGCGCCTGCAGTTGCAGCCTGTACGTTATATGCAGCAGCGGCAGATTCCAATGTTGGTGTAGCGGTTAATTTGGTTTTGATCTGTTCTGCTTTTTTAAAGTTGCGTACAATAACCTCTACCATTGGCCTGGCCGCTTTTGCATCGGGCAAACCCTCTGGCTGTATTTTAGTTACTGCACCCACTACATACTGATCGCCAATTTTAAATTGTGTCTCACTCACTTCTCCCTGCTTGGCTCCAAATGCCCACTTTACCAATTCCCTGGCTTCCTGCAAAGCACCCACCTGAAAATCATTTTCTTTAATCACATTGGGCACATCTATTTTTTGCAAACCATTTTTTGCAACATAAGCATCCAGTGCTTTTATATCTCTTACCTCCCCTGATAATTTGCTTGCTTTGGCATTAGCACCATTGATGGTTTCTTCGCTTGCAGAAATTTCTTTGGCCAGATAAGCTATTTTATAAGCAGGTGATGGATTCTTTTTTTCCAGTATCTCAATATAGTGCCAGCCAAAACCAGTTTTTACAGCCTTCTTTGTTTCGCCTTTTTCATTCAGTAAAAAATCTCCGAATTCTGTGGCAAATTTTTCTTTGTTCTGTATGGATGCAATATCAAAAGTCATTACCCCTTTGTCTTTATGTGCAGCCTCATCGGTAGAATATTTTGCTTCCAGTTCATCAAAATTTGCTCCACCTTTAATAGCCAGTTCAATACTGTCAATACGTTTTTTGGCGATGCTGTCCGACATTGTTGGTTGTCCGCTCTGCCTGTCTACTGTGCCTATTAATATGTGTCTGCATTTAATAGAGTCTGGTAATATTTTGGTGCCGATCATTTTTGCAATCACAAAATCTTTTCCATCCTGGTAAGGGCCAAACACTGCATCTTTTGCCAGTGAGGCAATCGTATCTTTCTGCGCCATGGTTAATTTTGATTTTGGAATATAGGCATCATCAAAAGGTTTGGCAGTCATATTTTTTGTTACAAAAACTTTTGCATTGGTATCTGCAGCAAATGCAGTTTTTAAAGAAGCTACTGATTCCAATGCTGCTGCAGTATCGGTAGCATTTGGGTTGGCACTAAAAGCTACATAAGCTATTTGTCTTCCGCCATCCTGCTTATACATTGCTTTATGTTTGCTTACATAGTCAGTAATATCTTCATCACTAACTTTTACTGTGCTGTCAATTATTACACTATAAGGTACTGCTACATAAGAAATATTGGCAAAGGTTTTACTTTCTGCATTTTCTTTTTCTTTCATCCAGGCCGGATAGTAACCGCTGGCTGCAATGAGGCTGCTGTATTTGGTAGCCAGTGTTTGTAATACAAGTGGTTCCACAATTTGCTTAACTAATGCATCTCTCTGATCGCCTTTTGATTTTTTTGCACCTTGCCACCATTGCTGTACTTTGGAAATATCGTATTGTCCGCTGGCTTTATCAGTAAACGCCTGCTTTAATGTTTGGGGAGCATCGTCACTAAACATAATGCTGGTTAATTCTTTTGGTGAAAAGCTGAGGCCCAGTTTATCAAACTCATCACTCAATATCCTTTCAGTTACTATCTGATCCCAGGCATTGTTGCGAACGTAATATACCTGTGGTCCGCTGATACGTCCACCATATTGTTCTTCAATTTGTTTTATCTTTTCCTGGTAGTCTTTATTTTCTACCGCTACTCCATTAATTTTACCGATGCTATTAGCGCCTGAAGCCGAACTGCGGTTGGCACCGAGATTTGCATCCATCAAAATAAAACCAATTAAGCTAAGGGCAATCACACCAATTACAATGGCAGCGCCTTTGTCACGAATTTTCTGAATAATCTGCATTTGTTATTTTAATTAAAATTGACGGCAAAAATAGGGTAAAAAACTATATTTATCCCCAAAAAATAAACAGTCAAAATTGGCTATAATACAGCTTTGGTAAGTGCTTGAAATCGGTGACCGGTTATGCTGATTCTAAAAAAATGTTCTTTGTATGTATGATCTTGCTTTTTTAATGAAATAGCAGCAACTTACATTTTATATAATATCGGCTGCTAAATCAAAACAATACAGAATTTAGTTTTGATAAAGGCCATTATTAACATCTGCTGTGAATTACCTATTTTTTATGTTGATAACAGCAGGTTTTATTTTTAAACTGGTGGAAATATATAGTATAAATGAGCCATTGTATATTCAAAAAAGTATTTTGGCCAGAAGAAAAAATATTTATCCGGTATCGCATTAACATAGATGAACTTGAATAAAGTGATTTTATTATCCTCATCATATTTTATTAACGGCTGTTAAAAAGTAATAGTTTGATAATTCAATAAACAACTTGAGTATAGGTGTTCAGATAAACATTTCTTAAATGAATAATGTTAATTACCTGTGGATGATGGTGGAAAAGACGATTAATTTAACTTTACAAAAAATTAGAAAAATTTGTTTCCACAAATTCACATCCTTAGTAATAGTATGTTTACTTAAATAAAAAAATTATTAAAAAATACTATGATAGATATTAACATTGCAAAATCAAAAGTAGAAGAAATAGGTTTCCTTGATATTGAGCTGGATGCCAGTATTGATTTATTTGCAGAAATTGAACGGTTGAAAAAAGAAAAGAATGCAATCATCCTGGCACATTACTACCAGGAGCCGGATATTCAGGATGTGGCAGACTTTATTGGGGATAGTCTTGGGCTGGCACAACAGGCAGAAAAAACAGAAGCTGATATAATAATATTCGCAGGTGTACACTTCATGGGGGAAACTGCTAAAATATTAAATCCAAATAAAAAAGTATTGTTGCCTGATTTGAAAGCAGGTTGTTCTTTAAGCGACAGTGCTCCTCCGGCACTGTTCAAATTATTTAAAGATAAATATCCTGATCATCTTGTGATTACTTATGTAAACTGCTCTGCAGGGATGAAAGCTTTAAGTGATATTATTTGCACCAGCAGTAATGCAGAAAAAATTTTAGATAGTTTACCAAAAGAGCAAAAGATAATTTTTGCACCTGATAAAAATTTAGGTGCTTACTTAAATAAGAAGACAGGAAGAAATATGGTATTATGGAATGGCTCCTGTATGGTACATGAAATTTTTAGCCTGGAAAAAATAGTTAAGCTAAAAATTAGGCACCCGAAAGCTAAAGTGATAGCACATCCTGAATGCGAAGAAGCAGTGTTGGCTGTGGCAGATTATATTGGCAGTACAACAGGATTATTAAAATATTCTCAGCAAAATGATGCGGATGAATTTATAGTTGTTACTGAAACAGGTATCCTGCACCAAATGCAAAAGAGTAATCCTGCTAAAACATTTATACCAGCTCCGCCAAATAATAGTTGTGCCTGTAATGATTGTCCACACATGAAATTAAATACACTGGATAAACTGTATTTGTGTATGGAATATGAAACACCTGAGATTTTAATGGATGAAGAATTAAGAGTTGCTGCCGCAAAACCTATTGAAAGAATGCTGGAGATAAGTAAACGATACGGTCTTTAATTTTTGCTAAACATTTTTATCCTGGTATTTACATTCTCTCTTATATTGGTATAAAAAAGATTGATATCACCTACATGGTAATTTTTTTTAGTAAGAAAAATATTACCAAAAAATTTTGGTTTACATGTCCATAATATATTGTTATGTATTTGGGCATCCACCACTCCCTTGTTTATTTTATTAAAGTTTTTCAATACTCCACCTGTATTTATTGTTGATGATGCGTAGCTAAAAGTTGTTGTCCAGGTAAGTGGATTTGTTACTATGCTTCTGAATTTTTCTTTGCTGATATAAACAGTATCTATATAATTTTTTTTGAAAGTACGCCACCCAACAAAACAGCCTGTTGACAAAGAATCTTTACAGGGTGGTATTTTGGTAAAATAATTTTCAGGAGTGGGCATTCCAATCAGGTAGGCGCAAATTAATTTTTTTTGTAAATTTTTACCTTCAAAATATTCTTTTAGCAGCCTGCCGGCATGTATCGTACCCTGACTATGTGATGCAATAATTATTGGTCTGCCTCCATTAAAATTGGTCAGATAATATTCAAATGCTTTTTTAATATCACTATATGCCATCTCAAAAGCCAATGAATCTTTCAATTTATTATCATTAAAAAAGGCTCTTAAATGCGCCTGCCTGTACCTCGGAGAGAACACCCTGCAGTTTTGATTGAATACACTTGCTTGGTAAAGAATTGTAGAATAATCTGTTTTTGTATTAATGATAGAATCATCAATAGGTGCATTCCATCTGTCATCATTGTTATCAATTAATGTGGTGGGGTGAATGAAAAAAACATCTGTTGCAGAATCATTTATATAACTATTTTTTAAAGGAGTTGGTACACTGTCTGAAGGATCCCATTTCCAGGGATGTGCCGCCCAGTAATTCAAATTACTGTAATCAGGTTTTCCATCAATACTTTTAAATTGATAATTTGCTTTGTGACTAATATAATTTTTTCGACTGCAGGATGTTAATATGAGGATACTTATAAAAATAACGAACGAAGAAATTTTATACAGCATTTTCAGCTAAGTTTGTTTTAAATAAATATAGTTCTAAGTTTCAGTATTTCAAAAGTAGAACAGAATATTTACAGTGCTGCTGATTTATACTAAATTTATATTTTGTATTTTCAATAATTGTCACTTATACGTCATATACCATTTCTTAAAGCTGTGCTTTTGCATAGCCTTACAGCTTTTGGTGGCCCGCAGGGTCATTTTGGAATGATGTTAAAAACATTTGTTGATAAACGAAGGGATGTTACCAAAGAAGAGTTAATGGAATATATTTCTTTCTGCCAGATGCTTCCTGGCGCCTCATCTACTCAAACACTTACTTTAATCGGGTATAAAAGAGGAGGTATCCCTTTGGCGGTAGTAACATTATTGATATGGATATTACCCGCCTGTACCATAATGGGATTGCTTTCATTTTTAGTTGGCAGTATTGGAGAAGTAAAATTGCAAACAGATATTTTCCAGTTTATCCCTGAAATGGCTATTGGTTTTTTAATCTATGCAGCCTATAAGGCTTTTAAAGCTTCTGTAAATAACCTTATCACATTTATTGTGATGTTGGTGTCAATGGCATCAACTTATTTATTATTTAAAACCCCATGGGTTATTCCAATATTGATTTTTTTGGGAGGTATAGTTACTAATTTTAGTAATAAGCGTTTTCCTAATAGAGAAAAAGCAAAGCGACGAAATATAAGATGGACAAACATTTGGCTGTTCTTGTTAATCTTTTTAATAGCAGGTTTTTTAAGTGAGGTTGCCCGAAAGCAGGATTGGAAAGATAGAAAGGCATTTAATTTATTTGAAAATTTTTACCGATTTGGAAGCTTTGTTTTTGGTGGTGGGGATGTTTTAATACCAATGATGGTTGATCAATATGTAGCAAGGCCAACTGCAAAAAAGTTTAAAGACTCAACTCAAAATATAATCAGGATCAACCGGGATGACTTGTTAACAGGAGCTGGAGTGGTAAGGGCAATTCCGGGACCTGTATTTTCTATTGCTTCTTACACTGGTGGTATTGCTCTAAAAGATGAAGGTGTGGCTTTTCAGGTTTTGGGTTGTATAATTGGAACTGTGGCAATATTTTTACCCAGTGCATTATTGGTTCTTTTCTTTTTTCCTGTTTGGCAATATCTCAAAAAATTTGTTATTGTATTTAGGGCGTTAGAAGGAATTAATGCGGTTGTGGTTGGTTTAATGTGGGCAGCTTCTTTATATCTGTTGAAAGATATTTTCATTACTTCATTTACTTATGAAAGTTTTATAAATATTGCAGTGATAGTCCTTACCTTTTGTATATTGAAATTTACAAAATTACCCCCACCAATTATTGTCTTTACTTGTTTACTTATTGGACTAATTTTTTAATTTATGTAATCTTAAAATTACTTATAGTAATTATTTCCCTCAATTTCATCTTTTACAATATCAGGAACAAGATAACGGATAGATTTGTTTTTTTTAATTAACTCACGTATATGTGTACTCGAAATTTCGAGTAACGGTGTATTTAAGAATTTAATATTACTACGGGTGTTTTTCCTGACTTCAAAACCCGGCCTTTGGTAAATATAAAGTTCATATTCTTTAAGTAATACCTCATAATTTTTCCATTTATGAATGTTACAAAAGCTATCACTTCCCATAATAACAGCAAAAGAGTGTTCTGTAAATTTTTCTTTTAAATAGGTTAAGGTATCAATTGTATAAGAAGGTTTGGGTAGATGAAATTCTACATTGGAGGCTTTTAAATTTTTTTCTCCTTCTATTGCAGACTGAACTAAATGTAAGCGGTGGTATTCATTCAGAAGAGAAGAGGATTTTTTTAAGGGGTTATGTGGTGAAACAATTAACCAAACCTGTTGGAGGGGTGTAGTATTTAATAGATGGGTGGCTATTATAAGGTGCCCTGTATGTACTGGATTGAAAGACCCAAAATAAAGACCAATCTTCATAAATATTTGATAACCAATGAATTAATATATTTAATAAATTACTTCTTCTACCCATATATTTTCAGCCTCATTTATTCTAAGACTTAAATGATAGCCTGCTACTAAGATTGAAATCGGATCACCAAGGGGAGCTATTTGATCAACTATAATTTTTTCTCCAGGTACACACCCCATCTCCATTAGCTTCAAAAAAATGTCATCTTTTTCAAATGATTTTATTATTACAGTTTTGCCAGCCGAAATTTCCGAAAGCCTGATATCCATGTTTTATTTTATTTTCAGTTGCAAAAGTATTCATTAGTATTTGTTCAATAATTTCGATTTAAAGAAATATTACAATGCTTGTACAATTCTATATTGCTGGTACTAAAATTACTTTGAAAGAAAGAACAAAGCTCAAGGGGTTTATTATATCCATTTTTTTAAAAGAGGGTAAAAAACTCAATTCTATCAATTATATTTTTTGCTCGGATCAGTATTTACTTGGCATTAATCGTGAGTTTTTAAAGCATGACTACTACACAGACATTATTACATTTAATCTTTCAGGTATTCGGGATCCAATAAATGGAGAGGTGTATATTAGTGTTGATAGAGTTAGAGAAAATGCGAAAAACCTGAAGGTGTCTTTTCAATGTGAACTTCACAGAGTAATATTTCATGGTGTATTACACCTTTGTGGACATAAAGATAAAAAGACAGCAGATATATATTTAATGCGAAAGCTGGAAGATGAATATTTAAATATCTATTTCAAATAATCAATGCTTCACGTGGAACATTGGTTATTAAAATGAATCAAGTAAAATTGTATGTTTCATGTGGAACATCAAATTTGGAATAATAACTCCCCATTTATAGTAATATATCAAAAAGGTATCTTTGCATCCTTATGTTTAATGAGTATGATATAATAGTAGTGGGTGCTGGTCATGCCGGATGTGAAGCAGCAGCTTCTGCAGCCAATTTGGGCAGTAAGGTACTTTTGATTACAATGAATATGCAGACAATTGCCCAAATGAGCTGCAACCCAGCTATGGGCGGGATTGCAAAAGGGCAAATTGTAAGGGAAATAGATGCGTTAGGGGGTTATAGTGGAATTGTTACGGATGAAAGTATGATCCAATTCAGAATGCTCAACAGGAGTAAGGGGCCGGCAATGTGGAGTCCAAGGGTTCAGAGCGACCGGATGTTATTTGCCTCAAAATGGCGGGAGATGCTTGAAAATACTCCTAATGTGGACTTTTATCAGGATACTGTGGTTGGTTTATTAGTAAAAGATGGTAAAGTGTTTGGTGTACAGACGGGGCTAGGACATGAAATAAAAGCTAAGGCAGTTGTTTTAACCAATGGTACTTTTTTAAACGGCGTAATTCATATTGGAGAGAAAAAAATAGGTGGGGGGAGAATGGCAGAGAAAGCTGTAACGGGTATTACAGAGCAATTGATCAGTCTTGGTTTTGAAAGTAACCGTTTAAAAACGGGAACTCCGCCAAGAATAGACGGCAGAAGCCTGGATTACAGTAAAATGGAGGAACAAAAAGGTGATGATGAAATAGTTGGGTTTAGTTATTTGGATACAAAGAAAATTACCCCCTTGCAACAAAAGAGCTGTTGGATTACCTACACCAGTAGTGAAGTACATAAAATACTTAAAACTGGTTTCGAAAAAAGCCCTATGTTTCAGGGTAGGATTAAGGGTACAGGCCCACGCTATTGCCCAAGTATAGAAGATAAAATTAACCGGTTTGCCGAAAGGGATAGGCATCAATTGTTTGTAGAGCCAGAAGGTTTTAATACTGTTGAAATTTATGTAAATGGATTTTCCTCTTCCTTGCCGGAAGAGGTTCAATATAAAGCACTCAAATTGGTTCCTGGATTTGAGAACTGCAAAATGTTCAGGCCGGGTTATGCAATTGAGTATGATTATTTTCCACCAACCCAGCTAAAATTTAGCTTAGAAACCAAACTAATTAACAACCTCTTCTTTGCTGGACAGATAAATGGCACTACGGGTTATGAAGAAGCAGCCTGCCAGGGATTAATGGCAGGGATTAATGCCCATCAAAAAGTAAAAGATTTAGATCCACTAATATTAAAGAGGAGTGAAGCATACATTGGGGTATTAATAGATGATTTAATTAATAAGGGTACTGATGAACCCTACCGGATGTTCACAAGCAGGGCAGAGTTCAGAACTTTATTGCGGCAGGATAATGCCGATATAAGATTAACAGAAAAAAGCTACCGTATTGGATTGGCATCTCAGGAAAGGATGGAAAAGGTAAAATACAAAATGGAAATGGTGGAAAAGGCAAAAACGATATTAAGCTCACTTTCTATAGAACCAGGAGAAATAAATCCATTGCTTGATAGCGTACAATCTTCACCGTTAGTAAATCGCCAGAAAGTACTTTCTTTATTATTAAGGCCCAATATTGGTTTGGCAGATATGATAAACTATGTACCTAAAATAAAAGAAGCTTTAGCAGACATGAAGCCTGAGATACTGGAGCAGGTGGAGATTCAAACAAAGTATGAAACATATATAGAAAAAGAAAGAGAGCTTGTTGCTAAGATGAGCCAGTTAGAAGACTTGTTGATACCAGACAACTTTAGTTATGATAAACTGGTATCTCTAAGCAATGAAGCCAGGCAAAAATTTACTAAAATAAGGCCACGTACGCTAGGGCAGGCTTCCAGGATATCAGGCGTTAATCCAAGTGATGTGCAGATTTTGATGGTTTTTATGGGAAGATAATTGTAGCTGGCAATCAATTAAATATTCAGCAATAACAGAATTAAATAAACTTTATGACTTTAAATTTTTCAGAGGACACCCCAAAAGCATTGGTTTTTGAAAAGGTTGAAGAGTACCTAAATCAGCAGCAATTAAATGTAGATAAGCAGGATGATACAAGACCCTGGGGGGGGTTTTTTGTTTTAGATGAATCGCAGGCTGAAAAATTTATTGTACTGTATTTCCCACACATCACAAAAGAAGAAATAATAATATCTGGTAAATTAAGCCCTAAGATATTGATTGTTGGCCCTAATAAAAGATTAAGCTGGCAGTATCACCACCGCCGGGCAGAAATATGGAAACTTATTGGAGGCACGGCCGGAGTGGTAACAAGTGATACGGATATTGAGGAGAATACAAACCATTTATCAATTGGAGATATCATACAGTTGAAACAGGGGGAACGACACCGGCTCATTGGTTTAGACGGTTGGGGTATTGTAGCTGAAATATGGCAGCATACCAATACTGATAACCCCAGCAACGAAGATGATATTGTAAGGATACAAGATGATTTTGGCAGATAAATATATACCACCTAGTAATGAAGGACTTTAAAAAATATTATATAATCCCGGCAAGCCGGGAAGATATTTTTAATGCATTAACCAATCCGGCTACAATTCAGCTTTGGAGCGGTGATCCTGCTGAAATGAGTAAAGAGCCTGGCAGCGAATTCTCATTATGGGAAGGCTGGATTTCTGGAAGAAATTTGGCTTTTGAAACTGGTAAAATGATTGTTCAGGAGTGGTACTTTGGTGATCAGGAAGAAGCCTCTATTGTGACAATCAAATTACATCCACATAAACACGGAACCTCTGCTGAACTCATACACACCAATATCCCGGATGAAGAATACATCAACATTACAGAAGGCTGGAATCACAATTATTTTGGAATGTTGGAGGAGTTTTATCGCTAATAAAACTTGCAAAAGCTTTTTTATTTCCTGTTGCTAAAAAAATTTCCTTTGCCATCTGCCTCTTGACTTCTGTTGAATATTCCACAAGTCTGCAGAAGTAAATGTTTTGATTGCTGATATGCCAGTTTCAAAAGCAATCGTTTCTTTTACTACACTGGTTAAGTTTTCTATCTGGCTGTTGCTAAGTTTAGCAAATATGCCGTTAGTTGTATTTTTCATGTTCATAATTATTTAGATTGATAATGTTTTTAAATAAACCTTCTTTGCCTTCTTGTTTTAGTCTGGCGTTGTATATTCCAAAGATTGGCGGCTGTAAAAATCTGATTTTCTGGTTTGCGGCAAAATCCTACAGCAATAGTTTCTTTTACTTCGCTTGTTAAATTTTTAAGCTCATTTTGAGTTAATTGGACAAATGAGCTGTTTAATGTCTTTTTCATGATTGTAAGTTTTAATTATTGTTTTGATTACTTTGATAACACAAAGATATAAAATAATCAGTACTATGCAAAACAAAGTACTAATTTAATAATAGGCAGTGTTTGTTAACCTTATTTAGAGTAAAAACCTTGCTGGTATTGTGTTTTACAAAAATTAGCTATTAATAAAACTAAAATTGCTGATTTTGTAGATGGTAAATTGTTGGGATGATCGGCAATTATTAAAACTTCTTGCAGATTGGTCTGCTAAAAAAAGTGGGATATTAATGTTATAGATGTAAAGAAAACATTTAATTGGGGGTAAGTTTAATTAATAATACAATTATTTTATGCAGATATTTTAATTTCTTTCGCTGAAATGATACTATAAGGGTGTACGCTAATCTCTCCTTTCTTCTTTTCTTTTGGTATGTCTTCCTCCTGTATCTCAATTCTTCTTGAAATATCATTTAATGAAGAAAGCCGTTGTATTGTATAAGGAATTGTATCAAGACCGCTGGCAAATTTGAGAATGTAACTGTAAATACCAAATAGGCTGCCTGCAAGTAATGCAGGATTGTGCATGCTTTTAGATAAAACTAAAGAAATGGTAATTACAAGTAATACCATCACTTCCATAAAACCGAAATTGAAAGCTTCTTTATTAGAAATTTTTATTTGCCAGTTCCTTAAATTGCTGTAATGCTGATAAATCATTTTTTTATTGCCCGTACCAATAATATCAACCTGTTTTTCTAATTCATCATTTTTTTGCTTGTTGAGCTTATTCATCTTTTTACCATACCAACAACTCACAAGCAGCACGGGTGCCAAAATAGCTAAGCAGATACCAACAATCATTTTATCATAGAAAAAAAGAATAATTAATGAGCCCAACAAATTGTAAGTTGCTTCTATTACATAAACCAGGTCATGTTCTAAAAAATCTACAAATTCCCTTGCCAACGTAGAGTGAGCACTCAACTTTGACAATTCAATTTTTTCAAAACGCCTGCTTAAAAGTTTTGTTACTAAAGAGGTATAAATAGCTGTATACGTCCTGGTATCGTAAATATGCCTTGCTGTACCAACAATTAGATAAATTATGTGCACTATGCTTAGCACAATTAATCCATGATAACTGCCTTTTATTAAATCATTGATAGCCTCACCAAAAAAATAAAATCGCAGCAAACTGCCCAGTGTTTCCAGTGTAAATAAAAAGTAGGTAAAACTTAATTGATACTTATGTTTTACTATCAGTGTTCGTAATACATTAAATCTTGACATAAATCTTCTTTTGAATCATTTAATAAATCATACAATTTCTCTCCTGGATAAACCGGTAAGCCAATCATTTAATGGAGTAGTGAGACCGAAAGACGTTGGGTTAGTTTAAGTAGTGGCTTCTTTTTCTCTTTCGGTTACCGAGTTGTTAGTAATTCCGGTAATTAAGCCACAACAGTTGGGGGAGCCACATTGGCATTTAAAAGGCTCCATATTTTCATCTAAAAAAGACGCATAATCTAAAGTTAATTCATCGCCATTTTTAATGTTGCTTATCGCTTTTACATTTAAACCATCAAATGCCGTGTTTGGCGAACAACTATGATTTTGTGGAGCCCATTCATACGGATTGTTATCCCATAGCAAAAATACCTCTTTGCTTAGAGGATAAGCGTATTTTCTAAATATTTCTTTTTGGTTATCATCCCAATTTTGATCCACATGGCGCTTGGTCACTATCCGCTGAGTCATTTCCTCTCCTTTGAATATCAATTCATTAGCTGCAATATTATTGGTGGCATAAATGCCATAACCAGCTATTGAATTACCCTTCATAAAGTATTTTTTTTGCTTTAGGCGATACCTTTCAATGCCCTCAGCAATAATATGTTTTAAAAAATTTGCCTGCCCAAATCCATCATGCTGTAGTATATAATCTGCACTTCCTTCATAACCTTTTGTATAGAATACAGAACAAGTAAAGTTTATTTCCAGAAAAAACAACTCTTCTTCATCATTCATTCTGAAGTCCAAACGGGCATAGCCGGCTCCGTTAAATGCGGTAAATATTTTCTCGGCTGCAGTTTTTAATCTTTTATTAAGTTGCTCATCCATAACAGGAATATTTGCGTTTGGATGAAGCTCTGAAGTTTTTAATGCATAAGTTTTAAACTGATTTCCGTCAGGAAAAATATACTCAACAGGCCGGAAGGTGGTCACAGATTTATTACCGGCATCAGCAGCAAGCATTATCGTAAATTCCCTTCCCTTGATATACTCCTCTACAAGCAAAGGGCAGTATTCATCAATAATAGAACGTATTTTTTCCTTTAATTCAAAAAGGTTATTTACCAGGCTTTTCTCGTCCACTCCCAGGCTGTCCCCCGCCTTATGCGGTTTTACAAACAATGGATATTGCAGCAGATTGCATTCAGATTCAATATTTTCCTCATTGTCTATAAGTGCATAAACAGGAGTTCTAACACCTTCAGTATATGCCACATATTTCATCAGTTCTTTCGGGGGATCATATAACAAAGTTGTGGGTCCGGTAAATGGCAGGTTGAGTAACTCCAATGTATAGATAACATCAATAGAAGGAACCGCCCATTCAAGATAGCCCTCACATAGATTTACAAAAATGTCGAATTGCTTTTTCTTTAATTCTTTTAACTGTTTATAAGTAGTCAATTTATTCAGAAAAATATGTTCAAAATGTGCTTCTGGAATAAGGTGAGATAGATCCCTTGGCGGATCATAAAACTGGTAGTCAACATCGGAAGTTGAGTAATCGGGAAGCAGCACACATATTTTTAGTGTACTCCAATTATGTGAAGAAGCAGATTCTATAATTGTAGCAGAAAAACTGTCATTATTTTGATTTGAACTCATGTATTAAATTGCTTACTTTTTTTTCTTTGGAGATTGAATTTTTATTTCTTGTAATAGCATTTATAATTATTTCTTTCACCAATTCTGTAAATGTTTTTTTACTATACTTTAATATAGCACCAATAGAAGTATAATCCTCATCTTCGCTGATGCCACACTGAGCATTTACTTCCAGCACATACATTTTGCCAGTGTAGTTATCTCTTCTTATATCCACCCTTGTATATCCTGTTCCTTTTACAGAGCTGTAAGCATCCCAACTAATTTGTTTTACCACATTTACTTGTGAAGCATCTACCTGGCCATATTCATAAAAATTTTCTTCATTGGGCATTTCGGTTTCATCTTCATAAATTTCCCACAATCGGTCGAAACTTAAAAATTTTTCATCCTCAGGAAGTGATTTATGAAAAACCCTTTCAACTGGATCATAAATAAAAGCCACATCTGATTTGTTATAATCACCAACAATCAGGCAAGTATATTCTTCACCCCGGATAAACGACTCGGCTATCAAGCCATCAGACACCAGGTTCCATCCATGATAACCGGTAAATAAATTATTGATGAGTGATTTTAATTCGCCCTCATTATACACTACATTTTTTGTACCAACCCCCATGCTTCCGCCAGATACTGATGGCTTTAAAATTATTGGAGTACCCAATCTTTCAAAAATTCCTTGTACGTCATGTTCTTTGCTATCAATGGCCTCCCATTCAGGCGTGGGTATGCCAGCTTTATCAAAAGCCTTTTTCATAGAAATTTTGGAAGTGGTGATGTTATAAAAAAAACTGTCAGCACCGGAATATATAAGTCCCATTTCTTGTAATAACTCTACAACTGATATACCCGGTGCTCCATTTATTTCATCTCCATCGCAAATATTGAATATAATTGGAAAATATTGTTTTGATTTTTTTTCTTCAAGAATGGTATTGATGATTTCCTTATAGTCATGGACTGTTACCAGTTGCCATTGCCAGTGTAAATTAAGTACTTCAAAAGTTTTAGTGTACTCTAAAATACTTTGAGAGAAATCATAATAATAGTCCAAATTTTCATCATTGCTTTTAACAGAAGGAGCCAATACCCACACTTTTAAAGGAAGATCAGACAATGTATTTAAAGAGGTAAGAAAATCTGGCATAGATAAAAAATGATGCTGGACTTATTAACGGTTAACTGTTGTTTGACTAATAATATAAAAGCAAATAATTCAAACTTTAAAAAAGTAAGATTCAAAAAATTGATTAAAGTAAATGTATAAAAGCGTTTAATAATAAAAAAACTTTAAGGCTTATAAAATCTAATAAATACGAATTACCTGAAGGAATGTACACAAAACAGAAGAAAAGGAAGCCAAAACAGACTGGTAATTAAAAAACCCGTCAGAGGGTAGTTCTTGGAAAAGATGAAAAACTGCGGAAAATACGGTACTAAAAAATTAGCAAAATCACTCTTGTATAAAAAATTACAATTATTTAATTTTACTATCAAATTCCAATATTATGACAAACAATACTGTTAACCAACGTTTCTTTGCCTACTTGGCAAAGTCGTTTTCTGCCTTTTGCCGAAGTTTCTTTGTTTCAAGCTCAACAAAAGAGTTTAATCGCCTGAAAAACTTCATTGCTTCCTAAGAACAAAATAAAAAAATATACATTTTTAAGAAGATTCATCTTTATTGAAAGGGTATACTTTTTAAACATTAATCAGTTTTAAAAAAGATGATTAGTGATGTCTATTGTTTTGTATTATCGAAAATGTTTCGATATAATTTTGCTGCAGTACAGAGTATTGTTGCCCTCTAAGATTTTAATTACAGGTTTGCGGCTTTCGGATTCAAAAAATTGATATCCCTTAAATCAATCACTTTTGCCTGATGGGCATTTCTATGCATTTCATCTAAGAGTTGTTTTTTTACAACATCTTCATTAATACCTGCTATTCCACAGCATTTATCAAAGTTTGTGTGCATACCATAGCTTTCCAGAATTGGTGGTACATCCATGAGTTCGGGAAAAACCATGAATTTTTTTACAAAATAGTAGGTAGTATTTTGTATTGTCTTTGTGTACGATTGGTAAATCTTTTCCATACAGGTATTTTACGGTGAAAAAAACTTCTTTTAAAATCTTGCAGGCTTTCTGCTTTGTAGATACAGAGATCATAAAAGCATCAAGCGTTACTGATGAAATTTTATAAAGCAATTGCTTTTAAGCATAAGATATTGTAGAGAATAGCGTCTTTAAAAAAGAGTGGTTCAAGGGATAGATACGGATAAAATTTTACCTACTTTAAGGTAAGATTACACGGGTATTTATTTGTTGTTCTATTTTTTGTTTGATAGAACATTTAAAAACAATCAGGATATTTGTCTGATACCAGAACAATGATTTTAAAACGGGACAATTGATTTTTAATAAGTTTTCTATTTTAATTAAACAACAATGCGTTTAATTTTTGAGGAAAGGAAGTAAGGGTATTTCGTTCTTCAAATACCACCTCTTCTTTCTTTTTCATCCTTTCAGCTATCATAGTAAACCCAAGAGAAGGAAGATTAACCTTGACTGTATTATATTTTACTGAAACTGTATTTTCATTAAATGCAATTGCCGGTTCATCAATCACTTTTACCGTTCCGCCTACATCAACAAAAGACTTTTCCAATCTGATATTGCTATAATTTGCTGTTAATTGCTTAACAATATCAATTTCCTCTTTATTTATTATCGCCGGCTTTGCTTTCCAGTAAATAACATTTATAACACCGGGAATGAACCGGAGAGATGCAACTACAGATTCTGCCACATATACAAATACATACGAATTAAAAAGTGTTTCAAAAACAGGCTTCCTGTTATTTGATTTTGTTGCCCAGGAGCTAATGACAGGGCAATAGCTTTCAATTCCCTTTTTATTAAGAATGGAAGAAACTTTTCTTTCTTTTAAAGGCTTTGTATAAACTGCATACCAATTACGTGTCATGGTGTAAAATTTTGGTTGAAAAAACTGCAGTTTTTCAAATATCAATCAGACGTGTGGTGCTTTTCGAAAGGAAAATGAGGAAGAAGATTGGTTGCGCTTTTGAAAGGATATTCGGAACGAGATTAAATAGTAAGAATACAAACATACGAATTAATTAATAGAAAAAAAATAATTTTACAGGCGCTTTTAAATTGAGCAGGCATAACATTTTTCTAAAAACTCTATTTTTGAAAAAATAATTTTATGGAACAAACTACATTAGGAATTGGCACCCGCCTGCAGCATACACAATTTGGCCCCGGGGTAATAGTTGGGATACGCTACGCTACTTACCTGATCTCTTTTATTCATCATGGTATAAAGGAAGTAGAAAAAACGGATACCAGCCTCGATGAGATCATACCAGAAAATGTGAGTGCAGAAATAGAAACAGTTTCAGAGACGGAAAAGTCATTGCTGAAAATTTTACGTTTATGGTCTGGCTTTTCGGAAGTGGTGCCGCTGGGAGACAGGTGGAAGGGAGGAACTTTATTATTACAACCTTACGATAAAACTCAAAAGCCAAAAGAAATTCCTATTGAAGATTTCTTCCATAAAGTAGTAATGCTGAGAGACAGGCTGAGGGTGCTTGAACAAAATATCAACAGCAATAAAAAACTGGGAGATGAAGACAAGGTAAACATACAGCAATACATCACCCGTTGTTATGGATCTCTCACTACTTTTAATGTATTGTTTAAAAATAAAGAGCAATGGTTTGTGGGAGATAAAGTAGGTAAGGAAGATTAAAATACCGGGCTTTTAATATTTCTTAACTTGTGTTTGGTAACTAACTGCTATGCTACGATTATTTAAAAGCCTTTATATACAGGTGTTGCTGGCAATAGTTGCTGGTGTCCTGCTGGGTCACTTTTATCCAGATTTTGCAACACAGCTAAAACCTTTGGGTGATGGATTTATCCGGCTAATCAAAATGATGATTGCCCCCATCATCTTTTGCACCATTGTAACCGGGATAGCCGGTATGCAGGATACCAAAAAAGTAGGAAGGGTTGGTTTAAAGGCATTGATTTATTTTGAAATTGTTACCACGCTGGCATTGATTACCGGCCTTGTTGTAATCAACATTTTGAAACCGGGGGCTGGTATGAATATAGATATTGCATCGCTTGATTCAAAAGTTGTGGAAGGGTATATAACTCAAAGCAAAAGCCAAACAGCCTTGGATTTCATTTTAAATATCATTCCAGAAAATATTGTAAACGCCCTTTCTAATAACAGCCTGTTGCAGGTTCTTTTCTTTGCTGTTTTACTGGGGTTTGCGTTGTCAAAAATTAAAGAGAAAGCAAATCCGTTATTAAAAGGTATCCAGTCGCTGGAAGACGCATTGTTTACCATTATCCGTATGATTATGAAACTGGCTCCTATTGGGGCTTTAGGTGCAATGGCTTTTACTGTTGGCAAATATGGTTTAGGTTCTTTGAGTTCACTGGGTCAGTTAATGGGATCATTTTATATCACCTGCTTGCTGTTCATTTTAATTATTTTAGGAGGCATACTAAAATTATCGGGGTTTAATATTTTTCGTCTGCTAAAACATATCAAAGAAGAACTCCTGGTTGTACTGGGAACATCTTCATCCGAGGCCGCATTACCAAGCCTTATGTCTAAATTAGAAAAGGCAGGCTGTTCAGAACCAGTGACCGGCTTAGTGATACCAATGGGTTATTCATTTAACCTGGACGGCACATCTATTTATCTTACCATGGCAGCTGTTTTTTTAGCGCAGGCTACCAACACGCCACTAGATATTTCTCACCAGGTTTCATTACTGCTGGTGTTATTACTTACATCCAAAGGAGCAGCCGGCGTAACAGGAAGTGGCTTTATTACACTGGCTGCCACATTACCGGCAGTGGGACATATCCCTGTTGCAGCCATTGCATTAATTTTAGGTATAGACCGTTTTATGAGTGAGGGAAGAGCTATTACCAACATCATTGGAAATGCAGTGGCAACAATTGTAATTGCTAAATGGGAAAAGGAAATTGATTTGGATGTGGCTAAAGAAACGATTGGTTAATTTTACTTAAACTGGGTCAGATTTTTATGTTTCTTTTTTTAATGTACGCATGCCACAGTAAATGAGCTGCAATAGTTCTGTAAGGTTTCCATTGTTCAGCAATTAGCAGCAGTTCATCTTTTGGTGTGTGCTTTACTAATCGCTTTACTTCTTCCATACTATTCACCAATGCAATATCACCAATAGGAAAAAGACTGGTTCTTTGTAATGCCATCATCAGGTACACATCGGTTGTCCAGTCGCCGATACCTTTTATCTTTTTCAGTTCCGCTCTTACAGTTTCATCAGGTGCAGCAGCAAGTGTTTTCAGTTTAAGTTGTTTGTTTAATATGGCTTCCGCCAAATGTTTTGCATACACTATTTTTTTTCTGCTGAAATAACAGGCTCTCAATTCTGCATCGGTAAGGGAAATTATTTTTTGTGGTGTAACGCTGCCAATTTTTTCTTTTAATTTTTTTAATGCAGCTTTTGCAGAAGCCAATGAAACCTGTTGCTCTAAGATGATATGAATAAGGGTTTCAAAATTTGGCTTGCGCCGAAAAATTGGAGGATGCCCATGAGTATCAATAATTAATTTTAAATCAGCATCCTTCTCTGCCAACTGATTACAAAAGAGTGTAAAATTATTCTCATCAAAAGTTTCAATGATTTCCACAACAACTCTTTTATCTAATTATTTTTTTTCTCCTTCAATCTCTTAGCCTTTATTCTTCTCTTTAAATTTTTCAATTGCTTTTTTTGTAAAGTTGCTCAGCACCAAACGTCCGCTGATGGCAGCTCTTTCCTTCAGCAATTCATCCCAATGTTCCGTTCCGTTCCAAAATATTTTTTTCATTTCTGCCATTGCATCCGGGCTGCTGTGTGCCAACGAATTTGCCAACCGGTGAATAGACTCTTCCATGTTTGCTGTATTTTCATGCAGCTCTGCAAATAAGCCTTTGCGCTTTGCCCAGTCACTGTTGCGCCACCCGGCAGCATCAATTGCCAATGCACTAAAAGCAGCCGGTCCAATTTTCTTTTCTATGGCAGGACCCACTACAAATGGGCCAATGCCAACCGCCAATTCGCTCAATTTTATATCAGCACCTTCTACCGCAATGGCATAGTCCACCGCTGCTGCAATCCCCACTCCACCACCAACACATTTGCCATGTATTCTTCCAATGATAAACTTAGGACACTTACGCATGGCATTGATAACATAGGCAAAACCACTGAAAAATTTTAAGCCTTCCGCTTCATTTTTAATGGTCATTAATTCATCGAAAGAAGCGCCTGCACAAAAAGCTTTATCGCCGCCACTTTTTAAAACAATCACTTTTGTTTCGGCGTGTGTGCCGGCAAAATGTATCTCATGTGCCAGCTCTTCCAAAATTTTTAGGGGTAATGAATTGCTTTGTGGATGAAAAAACTCGATGCTGGTGATGCCTTGGTGTGTTTCTGTTTTTACGTAGCCGTTATTTTCTTGCTGTATCATACAATAAAATTATAGGATTATTTATTTTCTTTTCGTTGCACCATTGTTAAGATAGTAGCAATTCCGGTTACTTCATTGCTCTCATCAAAAAATTCTACCAGCCATTTTACAATGCCTTTATCAATATCATCTCCCCGTTTAAAATCTTCCGGGTTTTCTACAATCCTTTTATCGTTAGGCAATTTTTCTTTACAGGTAAAGCGGATATACACTTCTGCTCCAGGATACACAGGTTTTGTAAAACGCAATTCATCAATACCATAATTTAACAGCACCGGATTTTGTTCATATCCATCTACAAACAGGCCGGCTGCAATACTCATAATAAAATAACCATGTGCCACCTGCTGTTCAAACATAGTATGCGTAAAGTCTATCGTCTTAATGTGTGCATAAAAATGATCACCGCTTAAATCTGCAAAGCGGTCAATATCTTCTGATGTAATAATTCTTTTTTCTGTGATGATTTGATCACCAATTTGCAATTCTTCAAAATATTTTTTAAATGGATGCTTGCCCGGATCTTTTCCTTTAGCATTTGGTTGAAATGTATTGGTGATTTCTGTGATGGTGGTTGGTGAACCCTGCAAAGCGGTACGCTGTAAATAATGTTTCACTCCACGAATGCCTCCCATCTCTTCACCACCACCCGCCCTGCCGGGGCCGCCATGAACCAATAACGGCAATGGTGATCCGTGGCCGGTACTTTCCTTTGCACATTCATTATTCAACACCAAAATTCTTCCATGATGTGAAGCTGCCCCAATTACATATTGTTTGGCAGTTTTATAATCAGCCGTTACAATGGTTGATACCAAACTGCCCTTTCCCATTTTGCTTAATGCAATTGCATCATCCATGTTGGTATAAGGCATTAAAGTACTTACCGGTCCAAATGCTTCTATGTTGTGTGGTTCAAAAGACTGGTGTGGTTTTTCATTCAGCAATAAAATGGGAGAAAGAAAAGCACCCTTTATTGCATCTGCATCCAACACCTGCACATTATCCAGGCTGCCATAAATAATTTGTGAGGACGCCAGTATTTTTTGAACCTGTTCTCTCACCTCATTGCGTTGTGTGTTGCCTGCAAGGCTGCCCATTCTTACGGTTGTGTTTAATGGGTTGCCAATTACAGTTTGGCTCAAAGCCTTGCCCAATGCAATCTGTACGGCTGCTATTTTATTTTCCGGAACGAATATTCTTCTGATGCCGGTGCAACGCTGCCCGGCTTTCAATATCATTTCTTTTCTTATCTCCTTAATAAAAATATCCCACTCCGGCATATCAGTACTTACATCATTACCCAGCACAATACAATTTAAACTGTCGGCCTCCATGGTAAAAGGTGTATTTTCTCTTAAAATATTTGGATTGCTTTTCAGCATCAATCCTGTAGAAGCACTTCCTGTAAATGTTACTACGTCTTGGGAGGTTACATGATCCAGTAAATCGCCGGCACTGCCACAAATTAATTGTACTGCAGCTTCGGGCAAAATGTTGGAGGCAATGATTTCTTTTACCACCGCTTCAGTTAAATAAGAAGTAACTGTTGCAGGCTTTACAACACAGGGCATGCCTGCCAATAAATTCACTGCAATTTTTTCCAACATGCCCCATACAGGAAAATTGAATGCGTTGATGTGAATAGCCACTCCTTCTTTTGGTGTAAGAATATGCGTACCCATGAAAGTATTGTTCTTGCTGAGGTTGTGGCTTTCGCCATCAATGCAAAATATTTCATCAGGAAATTTTCTGCGAAGCGATGCATTGGCAAAAAGATTGCCGATGCCGCCTTCAATATCTACCCAGCTATCGGCTTTGGTAGCTCCGGTTTGATAAGAGATTTGATAAAATTTTTCTAAGTGGCTGCGTAAGTGTATGGCCAAAGCTTTCAGCATATTGCCTCTTTGATGAAAGGTCATTTTTCGCAAAACAGGATTGCCAACCGCTCTTCCATATTCTAAGATATTTTTAAAATCAATGCCCTTTGTTGTTGCCGCAGCAAAAGGTTCGCCAGTTACAGCATTGTATAAAAGTTGCCCATCGCCATCACCATTAATCCATTGGCCATTGATGTAGTTGCCCAGTTTGTTCATTGTGCTAATCGTTAATTGTAACAACAAATCTACAAAGCAAAAGTGGATTAAACTTTATGAGTTTGAAGCGGAAAACTTAATTAATAATTCAGCAGAGTTAACCCAAAAAGAGATTTAAATAAAGTGCTAATAACAGTCACCAAAGTCATATTAGCCCAAACTGTCTTGCATGATGCAGTATATGCTTATAATGCAATAATACCCACTCTTCAAAATTCAAATCACCAAATGCCGGGTGTTGCGATGTAACAATTTCTCCAGAACTGAATTTATCTGCAAACAATTTTATTTGCTGTTTCAAATCATCCTCAGCTTCCTGCATTGTTGTAAACTTTAAGGGCAATGGTTCTTCCGGAAGTACCGGGGCTTTGGTATTTTCCCTGAACTCTTTTTCACTTAACAAAAACTCTTTGTATTTAGGCAAATGCTCAACTGGTGTTACCAGCGGAAAATGTATTTGATTGGTAGAGACTTTAAAAAATCCGGAAACATGTTCCAGCATTTGTTGTGCATTCATCTTACCCCATTTGCCCACAGCATTGGCAGGTAAATTTTTTATCAATGCGATAAAGCCATTTTCTACAAAATCAAGTTTAATGGTGTCCATAAATAAATTTTAGAAACACAAGCTAAAATAAAAAAACAAGCTGCTAAGCTTGTTTTTTATAAATAAGAAATTAAGGTCTTTTATAAACGGCTGTCTATTTCTTTACTGATTCTGTCAAATATTTCATCTACAGAGCCTTCGCCTTTCAGCATTACCACTTTATCAAAAATTTTATAATAATCAGCTACTGCCGAAGTTTTACTGTGGTACACCGCAATCCTTTCCCTGATCACATTTTCATTGGTGTCGTCGCTGCGGTCGCTGGTTTCGCCACGTTTTAATAAACGCCTTACCAACTCTTCTTCGCTTACTTCCAGTGCCAGCATTACGCCAATAGAAGTCTTTTTCAAATCTAGCAATTTGTCTAAAGCTTCAGCCTGAGCTGCAGTCCTGGGAAATCCATCAAATAAAAATCCCCTGGCATCGGGGTTAGCATCCAGCGATGAACTGATCATTCCAATCACCACTTCATCGGGAACCAATTGCCCCTTGTCCATAATTTTTTTTGCTTCCAATCCTAAGGGAGTTTGCCGGGTAATTTCAGTGCGAAGCAAATCTCCGGTGCTAAGATGTTTAAGGCCATACTTAGCTATCAGCTTTTCGCTTTGCGTACCTTTACCACTGCCCGGAGGGCCAAAGAGTATTAAATTGAACATATTTGATTGGTTGCCGTTGTACCTGCAAAGAAACAAATATAATAGTTGAGGTTTAAATATCCATTAACATTTTAAAGAAACTATTGAAAAACTATTGAAATAAACTTATCGTATTTAAAAAAAGTCTATTACTTATTCATTTTTTGGCGCAAATCAAAGGAATCATTCACATAATAATTATTTTGCCAATTATCATATTCAGTTGTTACAACTTCAACAATCACCACAATCAAAAAAGATGAATCCAAACGATAACAACCCGGCATATTCTAACACAGACAGCAATAAGGTAAATATCAGCGAAGCGGAATGGAAAAAAATATTACCTGAAGAGGTATACGAAATAGCCAGGCAAAAAGGAACAGAAAGGCCGTTCACCGGAAAGTACAACTCACACAAAGAAATTGGCACTTATTATTGTGCTGCCTGCGGCAATTCACTATTTGCAAGTAATGGTAAGTTTGAAAGCAGTTGTGGCTGGCCAAGTTTTTTTGAACCCATTACAAAAGGCAGTATCATTTATGCGCCGGATAATAAGTATGGAATGCAGCGTACAGAAGTAATGTGTGGCAGATGTAAAGCCCACTTAGGCCATGTGTTTGAAGATGGCCCACCACCTGCAGGCTTGCGCTATTGCATTAACTCTGTGATCCTGGATTTTGAAAAAGCAAAAGATGCTGCAGAAAAATATGCAGGAGAAAAGCCAGCGTAATTTTTTTTATTGTAAATCCTTACTGCATTTTCAAGATGTAATGAGTGTATGGCGATTCCGGCGCCCAGATTTTATAATGATTACAAGTTTAGCGTTTGCAAAAAAACTATAGCAAGTTTTATTTTTCTTTATGCCCCGGGTGGTGAAATGCTTTGTGCCAAACAATTTACATTTGCAGAAACCATCTTTATTAAAATTAGCAAAGTAAAAGATATGCCTTCAGCCAAACTTAGCCAGCTTGCAGAAACCCTTATTGGTTCTGAAATAATAAAATTGGGGGCTGATATAAAAGAAAAAATTAAACTGGGGGATAAAATTTACAACTTCACTATTGGCGATTTTGACAGTGCTATTTTTCCTATACCTCTTGAATTGCAGAAAGAGATTATTGCTGCATTCAATAACCATTTTACTACCTATCCGCCTGCAGATGGTATTATCGAATTGAGGGAATCGGTAGCACAATTTTTATTACAAAGAGAAGGATTGGAGTATGCAACAAATGAAATTTTAATTGCAGCCGGTGGCCGGCCATTGATATATGCTGCTTACAGAGCTATTGTGGACAAAGGTGAAAAAGTAATTTACCCAGTACCAAGCTGGAATAACAATCACTATGTGCATTTTACTGAAGGGGAGCATGTAATGATTGAAACTAAGTTGGAAAATAATTTCATGCCCACAGCAGAAGAAATAAGGCCACATATAAAAGGTGCTTCTTTACTGGCGGTGTGCTCTCCATTGAATCCAACGGGCACCACATTTACCCAAAAAGAGCTAGAGGCGATATGCGATTTGGTAATAGAAGAAAATGAAAGCCGAGGTGAAAATGAAAAAAAATTATATCTCCTGTACGATCAAATTTACTGGACACTTACTTACGGCGATATACAACATTACAATCCTGTTTCTTTGAGACCCGCTATGAAGAAGTACACTGTTTTTATTGATGGCATCAGCAAATCATTTGCTGCCACAGGCGTAAGGGTCGGCTGGAGTATGGGGCCTGCTAAACTCATTGCAAAAATGAAAGCAATCAACAGCCACCTGGGAGCCTGGAGCCCGATGGCGGAGCAAAATGCCACTGCTAATTATTTAAAACAAACTGAAAATATTGATAATTATTTCGCTCATTTTAAAGCAGCTTTATCAGAGCGGCTCAACAGAATTTATCATGGGTTAATGCAATTAAAAGAAGAAGGATTTTCTGTAGATGCAGTTGCACCACAGGCAGCAATTTATCTTACCATACAAATTGAATTGGTTGGAAAAAAAACAGCGGCAGGAAATATATTAACCAATCAAAATGATGTAACAGCTTATTTATTAGATGAAGCAAAATTGGCAATTGTACCATTCAGTGCTTTTGGTGCTTCGTCAGAGAGCAGCTGGTACAGGCTGAGTGTGGGAACTTGCAAAACAGAAGAGATTGATGAGATGCTGCAAAAATTAAAAGATGCCCTGGGGCATCTTTCGTAAAATACTTTTGAGAAGATTAAATTAATTTTTGCAATTTAAAAAAACAAAGGCTTTTAAATCCTGCTGGCGGATAGTGATTTTTACCAAAGTTTCTTTGCTGTAAACTTTGTATTTATTAAGGTCAATCACTTCATGTGCAATTACAAGATTATCCATTTGCTCGACGTCAAATAATAACTCATGCAGCATTTCCACCTCGTGCTCAATAGCCTGAGGACTCATCAGTTCCTGGTTGAACATTACGAGTAAATCACGGTTGATATTGTTCATTTTTGTAAAATGGCTTTTACGTTATTGTTAGTTTTATCAGTATCCTACCATGCCCTTTTTAGTGGGACAGCCGCATTGACTTTTTCTTGACGAACTACAACTGGTTGCGATGATTGATACAAGCAAAACAAGCAATAAGGATATTTTAAAAAAACGGTGCATAAAAATTGAATCAACAAATTAAACTATTTTCACTGAATATTATTGCATTTCTCTGGTATTTTTTCTTAAATGATTCAAAAAACTCCACAAAAAACCATTTTAATAGCCCCTTTGGACTGGGGTCTGGGTCATGCCGCCAGGTGTATACCGATTATAAAGGAACTTCAAAGCTACCATATCCGCATCATTATAGCAGCAGATGACCCTGTTAAAACTATGTTGAAACAGGAATTTCCACAGTTGTTTTTTATTGATTTTCCGGGCTACAACATACAATACAGCAGAAATAAAAAATGGTTTCACTTCAAGTTACTTCTTCAGTTTCCACACATAATTTCCTGCATCTTTAAAGAACACAGCTGGCTAAAAAAAGTTGTAAAAAAATATGCTGTTGATGCTGTTATTTCTGACAATCGATTTGGGTTATATCATTCTACCATCCCTTCAGTATATATCACACACCAGTTGTTTATAAAAACAGGCAACCGGTTTTCTGAAAAAATAGCTCAAAAAATTCATGGATGGTTTATAAAAAAATACAACCAATGCTGGGTACCCGATTTTGATGGAGCGGTTAATATTGCCGGGGTTTTATCACACCCAAATGTATTGCCCGCTAATGTAAAATATATCGGTTGTCTTTCAAGATTTGAAAAAACAGCAACAGTAAAAAAAGAAATTAATTTATTGATTATTCTTTCTGGCCCGGAACCGCAACGAACAATTTTTGAAAATATATTATTTGCACAACTCAAAGAATACACAGGCAAAGTTTTGTTTGTAAGAGGGTTGCCTGCCGTCGGTCAGGACTTGGTATTTACAGATGAAACCCGCCTACAAAAAGAGATTGTTATAAAAAATTACCTCTCAGCATCAGAGCTCAATACAGCATTACAGTCTGCCGAACTTGTACTTTGCAGAAGTGGTTATACTTCCGTCATGGATTTATTGAAGCTCAATCAAAAGGCGGTGCTAGTGCCTACTCCCGGGCAAACAGAGCAGGAATATCTTGCGGCTTATTTATCACAACAACAAATTTTTTGTACAGCTTCGCAGGAAGGTTTTTTGCTGCAGGATGTAATTAATAAGGTAAACAGTTTTTCATATCAAATACCAGTTTATGATATGGAGCTATATAAAAAAAAAATACAACTATTTGTTGAGACGCTTTAAAATACTCAACTTTATACAACAATTTTATAAGTGGATAAAAAAGCAAAAGCACACCTGGGTTTGTTGGGAACTAATCTTTTCTTTGCGATCAATCTCAGTGCTATAAAATACCTTACTGCCAATAATTACATGCAGCCATTTGGCATGAATGTGATAAGGGTTGGCGTGAGTGCATTGTTGTTTCGGTTATTATTTTTATTAAACCCTTCTCACAAAAAAATTGAACGGCAGGATATACCGAGATTTATTTTATGTGCCTTAACTGGAGTTGCGATCAACCAAATGCTTTTTTTAAAAGGGCTATCCCTTACTTACTCAATACATGCAGTATTGCTAATGCTTACCACCCCTATTTTGATTACCATCGTTGCGGCGTGGCTTTTAAAGGAGCGGATAAATATTTACAAGATTATTGGCCTTGGCCTGGGTATAAGTGGTGCTATTGTTTTGATAACATCCCGGCAAAATACAGGCAGCGGCGATAATATTTTACTGGGAGATGTTTTGATAATTATCAATGCTATTTCTTACAGCATTTATTTTATCCTTGTAAAACCACTTATGCTGAAATATAATCCTGTACAGGTTATCCGCTGGATATTTACTTTTGGGTTATTAATGGTACTTCCATTTGGGTTGATAGAATTTATGGCAATAAAATGGCAAAACTTTAGCACTATAGAATATGGCTGTATCAGCTTTATAATAATAGGCGGTACATTTTTAGCGTATCTTTTCAATGCTTATGGAA
>JANLQY010000088.1:0-15214 GCA_031368105.1 Chitinophagaceae bacterium | reverse complement strand
ACCGCTCAATTTGTTGAAAATGGTTTCAATACTACTGTTGGTTCCATAGCAGGCGGTGGTGCAGCAGGTGGTAATATTTTTCTTGGTGCAGGCAACATCAGCACTGGTGGAGATAATACAAGCACAAGTTATGGTGGTGTTATCAGTGGCTCTGGTACATTTACAAAAACAGGCTCAGGTACGCAAACACTAACTGGTGCTAATATATATACAGGCACCACTACGGTAAGTGGGGGCAGTTTATTTGTAAATGGTTCTACTGCTGCTTCGAGTGCAGCCACTGTTGCCAGTAGTGCCACCCTTGGCGGCAGCGGTACTGTTATAGGCACGCTGGCAATTAATGGAACAGTTTCTCCCGGCAGTGCAGCTGCTGTAACTGGTACACTCAATACGGGTGCTGCCACTTTTGGAGCCAGCTCTGCCTATAAATTTGAAATATCCAATGTTGCAGGTACACAAGGTGCTGCCAGTGGCTGGGATTTCCTGAATTCATCAGGAGCAATCACTGTTTCAGCTACACCCATTAATATTGCATTAACAGGTGTGGGTGCTACTGGTTTTAATAATAACAGTGCCTATACCTGGGTAATAGCAACTGGTTCAAGTATCGTTGGTTTTATTGCGGCTAATTTTACTGTTACTGCTTCGGGTACTATTGCTGCTACCGGCACTTTTACAGTAGAGCAGGCTGGTAACAGTTTACAGGTTGTTTATACCCCGCCATCTGGTAATAGTATTACATTATCACCAGCTTCGCAGCTGGCTTCGGGCAGCTATTGCAATGGTGCTGCCAATAATGTTATCTCACTTATTTATATCTTCAGCGGAACAGTAACGGCACCTGCTATTGAGTTGTCTAATTCTTCGGGCAGCTTTGTATCAGGAACCGTTCAGTTAGCCGGCACTATCAGCGGCAGCGGACCTTATACCATTACCGGTACAATTCCCGGCGGGCAAACAGCCGCTGCAACTTACAGGGTAAGGATTATCAGCCAGGATGCCATACCAGTGATAAGTGCAGATAACGGAAATAATATTACTATCACCAATGCGGTAACACCATCGGTAAGTATTGCGATCACCACAGGGGCAAACCCTTCCTGCAGCGGCAGCAGTACTACGTTTACAGCTACCCCAACTAATGGCGGTGTACCCGGTTACCAATGGAAGAGAAATGGAGTTGATATTAGTGGTGCCACAGGCGTTACTTACAGCAGCAGTGCATTAAGCAATGGAGATATTATTACCTGTGTAATGACGAGTTCAGTTACCTGTGTTACTTCACTAACGGCAGTGTCTAATGGAATTACCATGACGATAAATGCACTGCCTGCCAACCCCGGCAACCCTGTTGCTGCAGGAACCAATCCTTCCTGCGGAAGTAATTCTTTAAACAGCATCGCATCCGACCCCAATACTACTTTTTACTGGCAGGGAACTGTGCTGAATGGACAGAGCACTGCCAATGCAACTTCGGTTTCTTACCCGGTTAGTACCTCAGGTACCTACTACGTAACTTCTCTAAGTACTAATGGCTGTTGGTCTGCAGGCAGTGGCAGCATTGTAATGACAATCAGTACAGCGCCTGCTATTAGTGTCCAGCCAGCCAATAAAAGTATCAGCGCTAATACAAACACCAGTTTTAGTGTAACAGCAAGCAACGCTTCCGGCTACCAATGGCAGGTGGACCAGGGCAGTGGATTTGTTGATATTACTAACGGCGGTGTTTATTCTGGTGCCACCACAGCCACACTTAGTTTAACGACAGTACCAATTGGTTATGACAACTACGTTTACCAGTGCATTGTAAGGGGTGGCGGTTGTGCTGACCTGGTTTCTGTTTCAGCTTTACTTTCTGTAAATCCTGTGCCATGGGAAGATTTTGAAATCGGCTTTAAACCAGCATACGCTATTGGAAACGTAACCTGTACTGCAGGTTTATGGTCATTTAATAATGCATTGCTTGGAACAGATATTGTAAATGATTATTTAAGTGGAAACCAATCGGCGAGGATTAATATCAATGGTGATATTACCATGAAATTTGACCTTGCTTCACTCGGCGCTGTACAATTAAGCCACCGTACTTTTGGCAGTGATGCCAACAGCACCTGGCAGTTGCAGGCATCTACAGATAATGGTGTTACCTGGACTGCATTTACCAGTGCTGTGTTTACTTCTACAGCTACGGTACAAACAGCCACCATATTGGTAAACATAGCCGGCAGCGTTCGCTTCAGAATATTAAATCAAGAAACAATCGGCAGTCACCGTATTAATATTGATGATATTTATGTAACCACTTACAGTGGATGTATCACACCAACATCGCAGGCAAGCTTTGTGAGTGTTACTTCTTTACTTACCAGCAGTATGACCATTAACTTTGCCGCCGGTACCGGCGGCATCGGCAGAATTGTTGTGTTAAAGCAAGGTTCTCCTGTTGCAGGATTTCCAACTTCAGGTGTAAACTATGCAGCATCCAATAATTTTTCCACTGCATTGGCCACTATTGCCGTCGGCGAAAAAGTAGTGTATAATGGGTCAGGCACTTCAGTAAATATTACAGGTCTTACGGCAAATACAGATTACTATTTTGAGATTTTCGAGTATGCAGGTACGGTACCTTCTCCCTGTTTCCTTATTTCTTCCGTTAGTAATACCGGAATGGTTACTACGGCCTGTAATACACCTGTTACTCCAGCCAGCAGTGTAATTGCAAGTGCAGTTACCACTAATACCGCCACACTTACCTGGACCAGTGGCAGCGGAAGCAACCGCCTGGTAGTAGTAAATGCAGGTAGTGCAGTTAGCGGTACACCTGTAAACGGAACCAGCTACTCAGCCAATTCCAGTTACTCAGTAGCACCAGCCTTCACACCCGGTACTGGTAAAATAGTATATAACAGTATCTCCAATACAGTATCACTTACCAATCTTGCCAGCAACACCACCTACTATGTATCAGTTTTTGAATTCAACAGCGGTTCAAATTGTTATGTAAGTACCGGGGCCGTTACCAGTTTTTCAACGGGTAGCTTGTTATCCGATATCATATCGGCAAACGGTGAAAGCACTTGTATCTCTTCTATCGTAAATGGCAGCATCTCTACTGTTACTGACGGTACGCAGGCATGGCAATTTACTATACGTGATGGCGGATCATCATCACCGGATGCTGATGCGTTGCCTACAATTATTAATTCAATTGTGATTACGCAGGGTACCAGCAATACTGTAACAGACTGGGCGAATATCCAGTCGGCGGTATTGTTTGATGGCGCTGCACTCTTAAGCACAGGCGTTATAACGTCTACTAATATTACTTTTACAGGCGCACCATTAATAAGTGTTGCAGATAACGGCACTAAAACACTTTCACTCAGGATAACATTGAAAAGTGCGGTAACCATTCCGGCTACTATTGATGGTAAGCTTTTCAGGTTCAGTATCTCACAGGCAAATATTACCCTGGCTGGTTCAGGTACATCCGGTAAAAATACAAGTGCTGTGGTGGCAACTACGGATATTACAAAAGATATCGTTTGTGTGGTAGCCACAAAACTGGTGTTCAGCATACAGCCTTCCAATACAGGGCAGAACCAATCCATGTCCCCATCGGTGATAGTAATAGCCTATGATGCCAACAATAATATCGATCTTGATTTTACTCAGGTAGTATCAATCACTTCAACGGCGGGAACTGGTTTGATTGGTACTCCGGTTACAGCTACTGCTATTGCAGGTAAAGCTACGTTTACGGGCATTAAGCATGCCAATCTGGGCGCTGGCTTTATCATGACTGCTACGAGTGCCGGTGTAAGCAACGCTGTTTCTACCGGTTATGATATTACCCCTGTGACCAATTTTTTACCCGGTGATTTTGCAATTCTTGCGGTAAATAATAACAATACCAACCTGGTGGATGAAATTGCTTTTGTATCCTTTGTCGATATTCTGCAAAACACCACTTTCTATATGACGGATAATGGCTATGAAAGGGTCAGTGCAGGCAAATGGGGAACTTCTGAAGGTATTGTTCAGCTGAAGTATACTGCTGCAACAACTATTCCTGCAGGAACCATTTTTGTAATCCAGGGGAATAATACTTCTTTTACGATATTAAAGTGTGGTGTGAATGATAATGCGAACTGGGCCATTAATACCAATGTGCTGACTTCCGGTAGTTTTAATCTTAATAAGAATGACCAAGTTTGGTTTACACAGGGCGGTGCCTGGACATCAGCAAGCGGAAGCCTTACCGGCCATGATGCCGTTACTACCGGAACCGTTCTATACGGCTGGTCGGGTATAGACTGGAAAACCAATATCGGGAATACCCCTACAACATGGACCACCCAGGGGTCAAGGATCTATCCACAGATGAATTGTTTTTCTACCAACCTCAGCCAGGTAAACGATCTGGGTAAGACAAAATATATTGGTCCTACTACCGCCGCTACCAGGCTGGGCTGGATATCGAGGATTAATGATAAAACAAACTGGGGTGCTTATACCGATAATCCATCATACGATGCAGCTGTTCCTGTATATGCAAGCAACACACTTTGTACCTTAACCATCAGTCCGGGAGTTGCATTGGATGGTAAATGGACAGGTTCTAAAAATGTGGACTGGTTTGATTGTAATAACTGGGATACCCGTTCAGTGCCAAATGCTACGGTTAGTGTTGTTATTTCCAGTGCTAATGCAACCACTGACTGTGTGGTGGATAAGGTGACTTATGCTGCAAATGCCGTACAATACAATAATACTGCAGATTGCTTTGATTTAACGGTGGATGGCAGAAAATTATCAACTGGTAATGCAGCAGATGTAATCAATGTGAATGGAAACTTTATCCTGCAAAATGCAGCGACACTTAACATGGCAGGAGGTGGAATCTTTAACCTTCAATCAGGAAGTTGGACTAAAACTGCTTCTGCATTCACTGCCGGAACGGGTACTGTGTCTTACAATAGTGTTTCAAGCCAGACCATTATAGCAGAAGATTATAACAATTTAACTTCAACTTTAACAGGTTCAAGAACATTAGCTTCTTCTGGCACTATTGGTGTAACCGGGGCATTTACGCCGGGTACCAATGCCTATACGAATACCGGAAGCACCATTGATTTTAAAGGCACCACACAAAATGTCCCTGCGTTTGTGTACAATAATTTATCGCTATCTGTAAGCGGAACCAAAACACTTACAGGCGATGCTGATGTACAGGCGGATATGAATATTAATAACACAGTTAATTTTTCATTGGCAAATAATTATCTTAACCTCAAATCAACCGCTACTCAAACAGCAAGGGTTGCGCCTGTTTCAGCAACTGCAACCATCAATTATCCTGGTACGGGAAGGTTTGTTGTTGAAAGATATTTCCCCGGCAGAAGAAAGTGGCGTTTAATTACTGCACCCGTTACCGTGGATGCCACTAAAACCATATTCAATTCGTGGCAGGTAGGCGGTGCTTCGCCAGTTGGCAGCGGCACTTATGTTACCGGCCCTTCACCATCTGCAGCCAATGGGCTTGATGTATCTCCACAAAATAATTATTCATTAAAAACTTATAACGTTGTTACCAACACCTGGGATGGTATTTCCAATACGAATTCAAACCTTATATCCAAAACACTCGGCGTCGCAGGAACACCGGATAATATTGGCTACTTTATGTTTGTAAGGGGAGACAGGACAGCAGCAAATGTAAATGCATTTAACCCTTATGGTTTAATAATTGAAACTACATTAAGGGACTCGGGCAAGATACAAACACAGTTGTATGATTTTCCCGGCAATCCGGTTGTTGGCCAGTTTGCAACGGTTGGCAACCCTTACGCATCGCCGGTAGATTTTGGAAGTGCATCTGTAGTAAAATCAGGTATTGCCAATAAATTTTATGCATGGGATCCAGGAATAAATGGCTACAATGGAGTGGGTGGTTTTGTAATTGTTGATTTGGCATTAGGCACAACAACCACTGTACCAGCTTCACAAACAGGCGTAACACAAACACAGGTTATTCAATCCAAACAGGCTATTTTAATTGAGACCAATGGTGCTTCGCCTAAAATCACCTTTAATGAAGCGGCTAAATCTAACGTGGATATTCGTACGCTTTTCAGGCCTGCTGCAAACCCCGTTTCTTCATTGGCAGTTAATCTTCATTCAACCGGCGCTGATGGCGTAACAGTACTGGCAGATGGTGTGCTGGTACAATTCAGGAATGATTTTTCGAATGGACTTGATTATTTAGATGGAAAGAAGTTTGGAAATATAAATGAAACATTCAGTATAGTAAGTAACAATATTGCTTACATGTTGGAGAGAAGAAAACCAGTACATCAAAATGATACCATCTTCCTGAGCCTGAAAAAAGCAAGGCAGTTACAATACCACTTTAATCTTATCCTCAACCAAATGGTTAACACAAGGCTTTCTGCATTCCTGGAAGATACCTACCTGCATACTTCCACACCTGTAAATATGGAAGGTAGTACCTGGGTTGATTTTAATGTAACAGGAGATGCTGCATCAGCAGTTGCTAGCCGTTTTTATATTGTATTTAAAAAAGGAATAAAATATGGTGGAATAAAAGCGAACGTATTTAACAGCGATGTGGCCGTAGAATGGAATGTGAAAAATGAAACCACTATGAGCAATTATGAAGTAGAACGTTCTGTTGATGGCATCAGCTTTACATCTGTAGGCACTGTGGCTGCCAATGAAAATAATGCTGCCGCAACTGATTATAGCTGGCTGGACAAAAATCCTTTACCGGGTACTTATTTCTACCGCATTAAAGGTATCAGCAGTTATGGTGCTATCGGTTACAGTGAAATGGCAAAAGTAAAAATCGCTAAAACAAAATCACAGTTGTATGTGTATCCAAACCCGGTTACTGATGGCATCATTGGTTTGCAGATGAACAGCATGCCGGCAGGTATTTATAGCACCCGTTTGCTGAATATAAATGGACAGGTGCAATTTATTAAACAGATAGTACACGACAAAGGCGTTTCAACAGAAAGCATTGCCTTTTCAAATAATATTACCGCAGGCACTTATCAATTAGAAGTGACTGCCCCGGATAAAACAACATCAACGGTTACCATTTTTATTCACAAGAAATAATAAAATTAATTTTATAAAAAGCCTGCAGACAATATGTTTGCAGGCTTTTTTAATTTGTAAGTGTTGAGCAATTTTGAGCGATGCAATTGCTGTAAGTATTTTGATTTATTGAATTACCAGGTTGCCATTCATTAAAAAACTTTTGCCTGAATTAACCGTAAGCTTTGTGCCGGGAGGCATGCTGTAATTAATATCTAATAAACAATGGCCACTAACAACAGGATCGATTAAAATTTCATTTCCTGCAATTAATACAGCTGGCGGTATAATATTGTTTTTCCAGTTGGCCGTATCGCTCCAGTTGCCATTGCCGGTGAAAATATATTTTGTAAAATAGTTGCCGACAAAATTGCTGATATCAAAGGAGCGTAACTTTTGCTTGACCGTGATGGTGAAGGGCCCGACAGTTCTTATAAATTGTTCGTTGCTGATATAACCATATTTGCCGTTCCTGAAAGTTAGCCCTTCACTTTGTCCCATTACAGTGGCATCAGGCAAATCAATTCTTCTTTTGTTGCCCGAAAAAAAAGAGTCTGAATTGTAATCGGATAATACCTGCAGGTAGTGATTTCCTGTACCGGTATTTTGATAACCCAGCAGTGTAATAATATTTTGCCCGGCTACTTTGTCTGCAGCGGTTACCAAAAAATTAGTAGCCAATGTTTCCAAAGGCATTGCAATATAAGTGCCTGCAGCAGTGCTGTTGATTACATAATGAGTAGTATTTACATCAGTCCAATTTTTGCTAAACAGGTGAATCTTTCCGTTATCAACAATCATTGCTTCACAATCAAACTTAGTATTGTTATACCCAGTGGCAACAGGTGGTTGCGGCTGATTGCTGTAAGTAAAATTGATCACTTCAATTTCATTTGGCTGTATTGTATCAACAGGGTTGTTTAAATCAATTGATACAAAAGGAAACTTGTAAATTTTCAAATCATTTCTTCCGCCATTTAAATTGTTGCCAAAATCGCCGATATAAAAATAAGTGCCGTCAAAAGCAATGTCTTCCCAATCAACATTTCCGGCACCGGATAAAATTACTCTCTGCAATAAAGCATTGGTAATCGTATCAATTCTGTACAGACTTGCTTTGCCGCCACGGTCATTAAAACTCCATAAATAATTTCCAGCCATTTGCAGTCCGCTGCTTTCTATTAATGAATCAGTGATGGGGTCAACTTTTATTACAGGATTGTAAGCCGAACTGTTGTAAGTACAACTGCCATCATTAATGGTTGCTGATGGATTGTAGTTGTTTGATAAAGGGTCCATACATCCTAAAACCTGGTTGTAGGCAGGAGGAGTAATGCACAATAATATTAAAAGAGAAAGTACATTTTTGCCGGGAGTATGTTTCATAAACAAGATTCATTTTTAAAAGTGCAAATTAAGCAGGACACAAAACAGATAGTATTTTTTTTGTTGCAGGATAATTTACATGGCCAACAACGAAAAGCTAATGCTAGCAGGGTTTCAAGCCCTTCTCCTAAAGGAGAGGGGTTGGGGTGAGGTGAAACAGAAGTATGATAAATAAATAAAGTTTTCTGTTGCATCATTTTTATTTACTTGATAGATGCACCCTGCTGAATCCAGCAGCGTATCACATCTCTTTCCTGTTGTGTGATATTGGTTTTATTATTCTGCGGCATCGTCTTGGTAATAACCACCCGTTGCATAATGAGGTCTTTCTTTTTTACAATATCCTGCGGCGTATCATACACCACGCCATTGGGCGGTGCTGAATACACATCATCTGTAGGTTTAGAAGAGTGACAGGTAATGCATCTCTTGGCAATAATGGTATTTACTTCTGTAAAGCTTACTGTTTTACTGCAGGCACCAGGATCTTTTTGCGGAGCAGAAACAAAGCTTGCAGCCAGTAAAATTAAAACTGATACCGGCAACACATATACATTGTATTTACCTTTTTCTTTTAAGTTGAGGTAATGCTTTACTCCGGCAGTGCCCAGGGTGATGGCCAATAAAATGATCCACGGATATTCATAACCAAATGTGCTGGGAAAGTGATTGCTGATCATCACAAACAAAACAGGTAGGGTGAAATAATTATTGTGTAACGATCTTGCCAATGCTTTTTTCCCAAGTGTGGGATCAAGTGGTTTATTTTGTTTGGCAGCACTCACCATTGCCTTCTGTGCAGGGATGATGACAAAGAAAACATTGGCCACCATCAACGAACCAAGCATGGCACCAAAATGAATATAGGCAGCCCTTGCACTAAATACATGGCAATAGAAATAAGCAAAACCAATGGCAATTAAAAAACCAAGGATGGTAAATAAAGCAGGCTTTTTTATTAAAGGAGATTTACACAGCAGATCGTACAATATCCATGCAACAGCAAATGAACCCACACCAATACCAATGGCCGCCACAGAACTGATGTTGAGTACATTTGCATCAATCAACATTGCTTTGGCATTAAAATAATATACCACAAACAATAAACTAAAACCAGATACCCAGGTAAAATAAGCTTCGTATTTAAACCAGTGCAAATGTTTTGGAATTGTTTTGGGGGCTACTTTATATTTTTCTAAATAATAAAATCCGCCGCCATGTACTGCCCATAGATTACCCGCCAGTTCATCCCGTACATTATCTGTTCTGTTCAATGCATTTTCTAAAAAAACAAAATAGAAAGAAGCGCCGATCCATGCAATACCAAATGTGATGTGCATTAATCGTACTACAATATTCATCCACTCCATCAGGTGGCCTTCCCATGGCGTGCCTTTCACCAAATACCAGGTAAAGGCAATCAGCAACAGTATCACCAATACAAGAGAGGTGTAAATAAAACCATGTGAAAGTGTAAGCTGATCTTTGTGATCATCCGTACTGTCATCAGAATGTTTTTGCAGCGTATTAAATTGGTACGTCATTACAATCAGCATCACCAGGATAAAACCAAGCACAGCATATATCAGCACATTCAGCATATAGTTTCCGTATTCTTTATTATGGTAAACCCACAATTTAAAATATTGTTTTGTATTTTTAAGCTTTCGTGAGATAACGTTTTAAATTATTTTGTTTGATAGCATTGCATAGTAAAAGAGTGGTACTGCCCAATGGCATACAGGAAGCGGTGGTAATGCTGAATGAAGGACTGATTGTGGATGTACTTTCTTCATTACCTGCCGGCAATAATTTTCAATTAATTGAGTTGGGAAATAAGCTCCTGATGCCCGGTGTGATAGATCCGCATGTACACATCAATGAACCCGGAAGAACAGAATGGGAAGGTTTTGATACAGCCACTAAAGCCGCACTGGCAGGCGGTATTACAACGTTGGTTGATATGCCATTAAATTCATCACCTGTTACAACAACCGCAAAAGCATTTGATGAAAAGATGCTTGCTGCTCAAAATAAATTACATACCAATGTTGGTTTTTGGGGTGGCTTAATACCCGGTAATGAAAATGAAATAGAACCGCTGATACAAAAAGGTGTGTTGGGGTTTAAAGCATTTCTCACTCATTCGGGCATCGATGATTTTCCCAATGCATCAGAAGAAGAATTAAGAATGGCAATGCCCATCATTGCAAAATATAATTTGCCATTGCTGGTTCATTGCGAACTGACAGACAGTGAGAAAATTACAAACAACGAATTTGGAATAACGAATATTGAAGAGCCAGCAACAAGAAATAATTCTTACGTTAATTATTTAAACAGCCGCCCAAAAAAATGGGAAGATGATGCCATCGCAATGATGATACGTTTGTGTGAGGAGTTTAATTGCCGAACACATATTGTGCATTTGTCTTCTGCTGATTCAATTGAGCAGATTGTAAAAGCAAAACAAAAAGGATTACCATTAACTGTTGAAACAGGCCAGCATTATTTATACTTTAATGCTGAAGATATTAAAGATGGGCAAACACAATTCAAATGTGCACCACCCATCCGGGAAAAAGAAAACAATGATAAACTGTGGCAGGCATTGAAAGATGGGGTGATAGATTTTGTTGCTACGGATCATTCACCTGCCACACCAAATTTAAAAGAAATAGAAAGTGGTAATTTTATAAAAGCCTGGGGCGGCATTGCTTCCATACAATTTGCACTGCCTGTATTATGGACTGCGGCTAAAAAAAGAAATTGTACTTTTAGCAACATTGCAAAATGGCTTTGTGAAAACCCCGCCAAACTGATTGGAAAAGAAAACAGCAAAGGAAAAATTGAAAAAGGTTTTGATGCTGATTTGATTGTAGTGGATGATGAAAAAACTTTTATTGTTACAGAAAATAGCATTCATCACAAACATAAAGTAACACCTTATTTGAATGAAGAGTTGTATGGAGTGGTGGAGCAAACTTACTTAACAGGAGAGAAAGTTTTTGATAATGGAAATTTTATACAACCTGGATTTGGAAAAATTCTTTTCAATGCAATGACGCTGTCGCCTGAAAAATAAAGTAATACTTTTAATTTGCAGAGTCCAAAAACCCCTCTCCTTAAGGAGAGGGGTTGGGGTGAGGTCAAAAATGAAATAGAAACTAAAATCACAAATGCAACTCACACCAATAAACCAAAAAAACGATTGTAATAAAATATGAGCACCAATACAAATGCACCAGCTTTTACTCACATGATTGACCTTGCTTCCGAACGTCTTGGCGGTAAAGCCCTTTCCTGCAGCGATGACTTTTTTGCAGAAAAAGAAAACCTCTTAAAATCAGGGCGTGGAATTTTTATCACTGACAAATATACCGACCGTGGCAAATGGATGGATGGATGGGAGAGCAGGAGAAAAAGAGTTCCCGGCTACGATTGGTGCATCATACAGTTAGCTACCAGCGGCATTATACATGGTGTGGATATTGACACCAATCATTTCCTCGGCAATCATCCACCCTTTGCTTCTTTGGAAGCATGCAACATTGCGGCAAGCGATGGCAACATTAATTTTGATGCAGTTGAGTGGAAAGAAATTTTACCTAAGTCGCCTCTTAATCCCGGCTCTCAACATTTGTTTGAAATTGCAGACAGGAATGTGTATTCACATTTGCGGCTGAATATTTATCCTGATGGTGGTGTGGCAAGATTAAAAGTATATGGCGAAGTGGTAAAAGACTGGAGTGCTGTAAAAGATGAAGAAAGTATTGATTTGGCATCAGCACTCAATGGCGCTAAATCTGTTTTGTGCAACGATATGTTTTTTTCACACATGGACAACCTCATCATGCCGGGCCGTGGAGTAAACATGGGCGACGGATGGGAAACAAAACGCAACCGTACACCCAACAACAAAGACTGGGTAATAGTAAGGCTGGCACATGAAGGCCGCATACAAAAAGCCTTGATAGATACCTGTCATTTTAAAGGAAACTATCCTGACAGCTGTATGATAGAAGCCTGTACAGTAGCCGCCGGCACTGATTTTGCAACAGCAATGGTAGAATGGCAAACCATTTTGCCACAACAAAAATTACAGGCCGATCATGAACATTTTTTTGAAAAGGAAATAATGAATACCGATCAAAACTTTACTCATGTACGCTTAACAATTTTTCCGGATGGTGGCATCAGCAGGATGCGGTTGGGAGGAACAATAGCATAATTTTAAATGTTGAATTTTAAATGTTGTATCAAGAAAGAGTGCTTTAATTCAACATTCAAAATTTATAATTCAAAATAATAACAGATGACACTTCATGAACTAAACATATTGCCAAAAGAAGAACTCAAAGCAGAACTCTTTAAATGCTGCGGCAGTAAAAACTGGGTCAGTAAAATGCTTCCGTTTTTTCCGGCGGATGATATGGTGGAGCTTATCAATGATGCAGAAGATCAATGGTATGAATGTACCGAAGCCGACTGGCTGGAAGCATTCACCCATCATCCAAAGATTGGCGATGTGGAATCATTAACAAAGAAATTTGTCTCCACTGCTGGGTGGGCAAGCGGCGAGCAAAGCGCTGTCAGCAATGCATCGCAGCAAACCATCGAAGCATTGGCAAAAGGAAATGAAGATTATGAAAAAAAATTTGGTTTTATTTTTATTGTCTGTGCCACCGGAAAATCTGCAGAAGAAATGCTGCAACTTTTACAAGCCCGTTTACCAAACGATAAAGAAGAAGAAATAAAAATTGCCATGGATGAACAAAATAAAATCACCCAACTGCGGGTACAAAAATTATTAGCATGAGCCAGATAACCACACATATTTTAGACACTACCAAAGGCAAACCGGCCTGGGGTGTAACAATAAAACTTTTCGAAAAAATCGGCGCCGAATGGCTGGAAGTAGCTAAAGGCATTACCAACAAAGATGGAAGAATCAGCAACCTGCTTAAAGAAGATGAAGTGCTTCCATTCGGGATTTACAAAATGAATTTCGACACCAAACATTATTTCGATAGCCTCGAAATAGAAACCTTCTACCCAACAGTAGATATTATTTTCGAAATAAAAACCACCGATCATTACCACATACCGTTGCTGCTGAATCCCTTTGGTTACACTACTTATAGGGGAAGTTAGCCCCGTCCCCTGAAGGGAAGTTAGCCCCCATCCCCTAAAGGGGAGTTATTCAAAGTTTCTAATTAGAATGAAACGGTAGTCATTGAGAAAACAAAAAAGCAATAATAATTTTACACCTGCCTTACCCCCCTTTAGGGGATGGGGGCAAAATTTAACAGCATGAACTTATCAATCACTGAAACAGAAAAAGAATCACTACTCGGCACCTTGCAAACTGCCAACTTAAAATTTCAAAATACATACCCCGGCGATAAACCCGACCGCCAGCCGGTACATACCGTTTACGGCGGAGCCAACTTATTTAAAAGCGACACCACATTAAAAATGGGTGATGTGGCGTTGAAAAGTTTACAAACCAATGCACCCAACTTTTGCATCTTAGCCAAAGTATTAAAATTAGAAAATCACGAACATCTTCCACACATCGAAAAAGACATTGCGGCACTAACAAAAAAGTTAGACGCCATGACAGAAGCAGAACGCAAAACCGAATCAGCATGGCTAGCCTATTCTGTTTATAATAAAATGGTAAAGAAACTGCAGGCAGAAGCAGTAGAAGATTTTAGAATAGACTTTGAAGACGGCTTTGGCAACAGGCCAAACGATGAAGAAGATGCCACTGCAGTAACTGCTGCAAATGAATTGGGCGAAGGGATGAAAAACAAAACCATTTCACCCTTCATCGGCATTCGTGTAAAACCATTCACCGAAGATTTAAAAGCAAGAGGCGTAAGAACATTAGACATCTTCCTCACAACACTACTCACTGCTACTAACGGTCAACTGCCAGCCAATTTCGTTGTCATGCTGCCCAAAGTAACCATCCCCGAGCAGGTAATAACGATGGTTAAGTTTTTTGAAATCATAGAAAAAAAATTCAACCTCGCCGCAGGCACACTCAAAATGGAAACCATGGTGGAAGCCACACAAATCATCATGGACGAAGAAGGCCGCAATCCGCTCATGCGTATTGTAAGGGCAGGAGAGGGCAGGCTCATCAATGCACACTTTGGCACGTATGATTACACTGCCAGTTGCGGTATCACTGCCCGCTACCAAACCATGGCTCACAGCGTTTGCGACTTTGCACACCACATGACCAAGGTAGCGCTGGCACACACCGGCATCTTCCTCAGCGATGGTGCCACCAATGTAATGCCCGTGGCACCACACCGTGGCGATAATCTCACAACAGATCAACTTATCGAAAATCGGGAGAGTGTACACAATGCCTGGCGCATTGGTTTTCGACATACCACTCATTCTTTAATCAATGGTCTGTACCAGGGCTGGGACCTTAACCCTGCACAGCTCCCCATGCGCTATGCCGCCACTTACAATTTCTTTTTAAGCAGTTATACCGATGCCACCCACCGGCTCAAAACTTTTGTAGACCGTGCCGCCATCTCCACCCTTACCGGCGATATTTTTGATGATGCCGCCACCGGTCAGGGCCTGCTCAACTTTTTTTTAAAAGCCATCAACTGCGGTGCCATCACCGAAGAAGAAGCCACTGCAACCGGATTGAGTTTAGATGAAATAAGAA
>JANLQY010000076.1:0-11272 GCA_031368105.1 Chitinophagaceae bacterium | reverse complement strand
TGGTACTTACCAGGTAGAGATCACTGCTCCGGATAAATCAAGGACTACACAGACTTTGTTTGTGAATGCGAAATGATAAAAGAGATCATTTAAAATAAAACTAAAAAAGGCATCTCATTTGAGATGCCTTTTTTAGTTCTTTAATGAAGGAATTTTTTTGTACTAAAAATTTATTTTTCGAATGAAAGATGGGCAAGTACCTGCTGCTTCAAGAGTTGCAGCGTGAGTTGTAATTACATCCGCTCCGGAACTTTAACTCCCAGCAATTGCATGCTGCTTTTAATAACCGTTGCAGTCATTGCGGCTAATTGCAAACGCAGTTGTTTCTTTTCTTCTGTCTCTGCATTGGTAACAGAATGTTCGGTATAAAAAGAATTAAAATTTTGTGCCAGTTGAAAAACATAATTGGCAATTACCGAAGGATTGTGCTCAAAGCAAGCCTGTTCAATTGCGGCAGGGTATTGTTCCAAATGTACCAGCACAGCTTTCTCCAGTGGAAGTAATGCCTGCTGCTCTATTGACAATTCACCATTGATCATTGACGTTTTCTTCAAAATACTTTTTATCCTTGCATGGGTGTATTGCACAAACGGTCCGGTAAATCCATGAAAGTCGATGCTCTCTGCCGGATTAAATACCATTGTCTTTTTAGGATCTACTCTCAGTAAATAAAACTTCATGGCACCTAAGCCTAAAGTGTCGTAGAGTTCTGTCAGTTCCGCTGCTGTAAAGTCTTTTACCTTTCCCAACTCTTCAGTCAGTTGTTTGGAAGTGGCGACCATTTCATCTACAATATCATCTGCATCCACCACCGTGCCTTCACGGCTTTTCATTTTGCCACTGGTCAATTCCACCATGCCATAGCTCAGGTGAAAAATATTATCAGCATTGGGCATGCCTAATTTTTGACAAATCAGTTGCAGCACTTTCATGTGGTAGTTCTGTTCGTTGCCAATCACATAAATGCTCTGATCAATTTTATATTCTTCATATTTCTGCAATGCCAGGCCAATATCCTGTGTGATGTAAACAGAGGTGCCATCTTTACGCTGCACAATTTTTTCATCCAGCCCGTCAGCAGTCAAATCGATCCAGGTACTGCCATCTTCTTTTTGATAAAATATTTTTTTCTGTAAACCTTGTTGTACAATATTTTTCCCCAGCAGGTAGGTATTGCTTTCATAATAAACTATGTCGAAGTCGGCACCAATCCTGTTATACGTCACATCAAATCCGTTGTACACCCATTGGTTCATGGTTCTCCAAAGCTGCATTACTGCCGGGTTTCCTTCTTCCCAATCTAATAACATTTGCTGGGCGGCTTTCATGATCGGTGCTTCTTTTTCTGCTGTGGCTTTATCAATTCCTTCGCTTATCAACTTTTCAATTTGCTTTTTATATTCATCATTAAACAGTACATAATATTTGCCCACTAAATGATCACCTTTTGTTCCGCTGCTTTCGGGGGTTTCACCATTTGCAAACAATTGCCATGCAATCATGCTTTTGCAAATATGAATTCCACGGTCATTTACAATTGCACTTTTTACAACTTCATATCCACTGGCTTTAAATATTTCACTTACACTCCAGCCTAAGAAAATATTTCTTAAATGCCCGAGGTGCAGGGGCTTGTTGGTGTTGGGAGAAGCATATTCCACCATCACTTTTTTTCCATTCATTTCTTTTTTGCCGTAGCAAACATCGTTGTAGTTTTTTTGCAAAAGGTTGATCCAAAAACTATCTGCAACAGATAAATTTAAAAAGCCTTTGATGATATTGAAGTCCGTAAAAAGCTCGGGATGATTACCCGTAAGGTATCCGCCAAGGGCAGTGCCAATGGCTTCGGGTGAAAGCTTCAATGACTTTACCAATGAGAACATCACGATGGTGTAATCTCCTTCAAACTCAGGCTTGGTCTGGTTTATCTGGAAATCTTTTTCTGTAAAAGGATGGTTGTATAAATTGCTTAATGCAGTGACTGTATGCTGCTGAATATTTTTAACGATTGACATGCAGCAAAAATACTTCTTTCACACAAACACTGAAAAGAATACCCGGCAAACAAAAAGCGGCCTGATTTTTTAAGCCGCTTTCTTGTGTAGTGTAATTATTATTTTATTTTTTTTAGAATTCTTTCTATTGCTGTTATGTGGGTACCGGTGTGGTGGCCTGGTGTGGCAGGCACTGTATAGATTATGCAGGGGTGAGTGAAATATCCTGTTTGTTGATTTGCCCTTTTTTTACTGTAATATTTGTTATTGTGTTGTCTTTGAATTTTGGGGCTGATACAATTACGTTTGCTGTGCCTGGGGTGATTGGTTTTATTTCGTAATCGCCTTTGTCGTTTGTGATTGCTTTTAGCTGCGTTCCATCAACTTTTAGTGTTGCTCCGATAATAAAAGAATTGTCGGCTGAATTTGTTACTGTGCCTTTTAAAGTGGTGATGGTTTTGGATGGGTCTATTATTATCCTGTTGATTTTATAAGTTGATACAAAGTTGGGGTTGGCAGTTTTGAAACCTATTACTGTTTTATCCATTTGCTCTTTTAATACTTTGTCTGTTTCTTTTATGAGGTTCTTTATATTTTTTCGGAGGGTTACTTTTAATGCTGCTGCGTTTCTTGGTGTGGGTACTTTTGTTTGGTAATTGTTGATGGTGGTTTGAAATGCAGTTAGTGTTGCGGCGGTGATGCCATAAGGTGCTAATGCTGCCAAATTTGTTGTTCCTGCATCGTGAATATTTTGGCAGCGTGGGGCTAATTGGTCGTCTTTACTTTTGAAAAGGTCGGAGTAGGAAAAGTTTACTTCCTGCTTTAGTGTGTTGTCGTTTGTGGAGGATGCAAAAGCGAAGATTGGGGCGGCGATATCTGCTGCTAATTGGCAGAGTGTTTTCTTTGATTCTGATTTATCAATTGTGACGCCTTTGGTTACTAAATCTTCCTGCTATACTGTGGCAATGATGGCGGCAACTTTTGATTTGAAGGAATTAAATGCAGTGCTAAAGGCCGGCACTGTGGCAACAATTGCTGCATTGTCTTCGCAATGTTGCTGGGTGGCTCTGTACATGTTGAGCTTTGCTTCTTGTGTAGCATTCATAACTTTACATTTTAAATTAGTGGATGAATAAGAATTAGGTGCTACTGTAATTTTAAAAATAATTTCTTAAAAATACAAGGGGATTTCTTTGGGTGAATTGTTAATTTCTTTGGATGAAGAGGTGATTTCCGTTGCCTAACAAGTGATTTCCGAAGGTGAAAACTCGATTTCCGTACATGAAATATTGATTTCGGTTGCCTAACAAGTGATTTCCGAGGGTGAAAACTTGATTTCCGTATATGAAATATTGATTTCCTTAGCTGAAAATTCAATTTCTTCAGGCTTAAATTTCATTTCTGTGGGTGAAATGTTTGTAAATGACTGATTTTCAATTGTTTTTTGTTGGTGAAAAACAGCAACCATCTAAAGAACTGCTAAATGACGGTTTTTTACTTTAGCGTTCAGGTCGCTTTTGAGCGCCTCGACCTGGGGGTGCTCTTTATTTATTGGCTTTTGCCCGGCAGAAGCATTGCCAACGCTGAAAGCCGAGCAGCCAGCAATGCACCAATATTGTACTTTCGAGTCCTTAGTAATTTGGCAAAGAAGTTTGATTCGATCTATTGCTGTCTTCTTTTTACAACCAGTTTATGATTATTTAAATCCAGTTTACCAGCCTCGTTATTGATAAAATCGTAAACTGTCATGTCATTCCCTAAAGCAAATCCTGAACCTGGCCTGCCTATTAGATGAAGATTAGCAATACTGGGAACATCAATTATATTGTTGCCACGATTGTTACTATTATGGTACAAAGTAATATTGCCAAGATAAGGATTGTTGATGCCCATACAGGAGGAATCTGCAACTGGATTATGATCGTATAAATTTCCCTGTATTGCCATGCCGGCTGCAACCCCCAAATTATTTTTCCTTAGAAAAACACCGCCACCCTGCATGATATCCAGATCGCCAAGACAAACAAACTTATAAAGAATAGAGTCATTTGGGTCAAGGGCAAGCTGGCCCTGCAGTATACGGGCTGCACCTAATACATAAAGGGAATTTTTGAACGTAACTTTTGCACAGCCTAACTTATTTACAACAAGTGTGTCAATAGGAAAACCAAGTGGCCATATAACGTTGCTGCTAGTGTTTCCAAAAAATTCCAGTCTGCAATGGTTGTTATTTAAATACCATAGTCCGCCGGTAACAAATGCAGGCTGTCCGTTTACAAATACAGATGCTGTATCAGGATAAATTGCTTCAGGAACCGTATTTAAAATAAAGTTGCCCGAGATTTTAAGATCGCCCTTTATAGAAATACCATAGGTTTCCCCAACAGTAAAATTTCCGTTAATGATATTGGGAAGGGGATTGGCTGCATCTTCCTGGTTCAATAAAAAAAATCCTGGGTACTGAAGATTAACATTGCCATTAAATACTGAACCTGACGTGGTAAAGTTTAAAGTGTTGAATGATGAAACGGTATTGTTAACAGATGTAAAATTTGCATTTCGGCCAATAAAAAATGATAGTTCAACAAAGTTATTGCCTGTTTCAATACTGCTGTTTAAAAGTGTGTCAGTAGTGCTGTCACCCATCGCAAACTGGGGAGTTATAAAAAAACAGCTGTCTGAATATAGCCGGGCACCAGGACTATTGTTTTTAAAATACCATCCTTCCTAGGTGGCTATTTATAAATCTTGCTTTAGCATTACCAGTAAGCTCAATACAGCTCCATACGGCATGCGTAAAAAGGTCTCCATAATTACTGTTTTTAATCTGTAGGTCTGTAATGGAAGGGTTACCGCCGTGCAGGATAAAAATGCCATGGTGAATATTAGCGCCTGAATCAGCTAATACAAAACCACCATTACCGGTATAAACTTCTACATTTTCGGCCCGGTCAACATTATTAATATCTTCAAAGTTCAGTACCATGTTACTTACATGAATACTTCTGCAAAGGGTGCCTACTCCGCCACCTATAATTACGCTATGGCTGAACTGAAAAGTTGAATAGCCGGATAAAGATTTACTAAAAACCACATCATCAACCTCCGTGGGCACACGGCTTATGGGTGGTTGGCCAGCCGGGGCATTCATTTGTATCCAGCTATTTTGATCATACCAGCCTGAAGGTTCCCTATATAACAAAGTAACCCCTTGAGAAAAAATATTTCCACAAAACTGCAGGCTTAAAACAAAGATGATAACTTCCTTGATGTTTGATCGTGGTTTATTTAAATGCAAACCCATCGCAGTAATTTTTTTGTATTCTGCTAATGCCAGCTTCGTCCGACTTGTAAATTTTTTTTTAAATGAGATGCTGGCATGACACACAACTCATAAATATGCGAAAGTGTTTTTTATTTCGTTCTAATAAGATTGTTTTATAAATCTACACATTAAAAACAAGATTAAATACGAAAGTGTACACTTTCGCATGTTTAGGTATTTAATAACACGGCAATACAAAAAAGCACTGACAGTGTTGGGTGAGGACAGCGAACACGGAAGCAAAGATTGGGCATGGCTATAGTGGATGATGCTCAGCAGGTATCAGGGAGGTAGTTTTTTATAACTATTTGTTTTCTGTATAAACTGCTGCAGGGATTGAAATGGTTGGGTAAGGTTGGAAGATAGAATGTTTTAGTGTGAGTTTGGATTTTGGTTTGTTATTTTTCTGCAAGAGAAACACATTTTTTAAAAATACAAAACCTTCCTCGTACAATTATATACTCCAATTATCTGGCGGTGAAAAATTGTTTTCAAACCGTACATTTGTTTTATAAACAAGATTGTAAAATGATAAGGGAAAAAATTTTAGTGATAGGTGCCAGCGGCCAAATAGGCGTGGAGCTAACATTGGCACTGAGAAAAATTTATGGTAATGCCAATGTAGTGGCAAGTGATTTGAGAGAACAAAACCCTTTGCTGGAAGGTACCGGGCCTTATGTGAGCCTGGATGTGATGAACAAAGAAATGCTGCATGTGCAGGTGATAAGGCAAAACATTACACAGATATATTTGCTGGCTGCTATCCTTAGCGCCACCGGCGAAAAAAATCCTCATCTTGCCTGGAACCTGAATATGCAGAGCCTGCTGAATGTGCTGGATATTGCAAAGGAAGAAAAATTGCATAAAGTTTATTGGCCAAGCAGCATTGCGGTGTTTGGTCCTACATCACCCAGGATAAATTGTCCGCAGCAAACTATTATTGAACCAAGCACTGTGTATGGCATCAGTAAATATGCAGGTGAATTCTGGTGCAAATATTATCACAACCGCTGGGGTGTGGATGTGAGAAGCATCCGCTATCCGGGATTGATAAGTTATAAAAGTGAACCCGGTGGTGGCACCACCGATTATGCAGTAGCAATTTTTCATGAAGCGCTGGAAGAAAAAAAGTATGAATGTTTTTTGAATGAAGATACTTACCTGCCCATGATGTATATGCCGGATGCTATAAAAGCAACGATAGAAATGATGGAAGCGCCGGAATCAAAAATCACTGTACGGACTTCTTATAATATTTCGGGTATGAGTTTTTCGCCAAAAGAAATTGCGGGTGAAATAAAAAAACACCTGCCTGATTTTGAAATTACTTACAAGCCGGATTACCGACAGCAAATTGCTGACAGCTGGCCGCAAAGCATTGATGACAGGGTTGCCAGAAACGACTGGGGCTGGCAGGAAGATTATGATTTGCAGCGTATGACAAAAGATATGTTTGATAATCTGACAAAATAAAAATGGGATAAGATTTCAATAGAACTATCTGTTGCCATTTTATTTTCTTTTTATAGGATTAGGTATTTTAACAGCAAAGCCTTTGTTGTATAGAGTTAGTCCCTATTTACTTTTTTGCTCCCGCCTTGGGCGGGACAAAAAAGTAACAAAAAAAATCAAGGCTGCATAAAAAAGACTAAAAATTTGAATGATTGGCTAAAATGAAATTAAGCTCCAACTGTTGAATAACACCAGGCTTTAGTGCGACTTACCGGCAAATAACAAAACCAAACATTTGTAACATCAATTTCATTTCTTAACGCCAATCATTCAAATTTTCTTAACGCCTTTTTTTTGAGGCCACGCTAAATGCAATAACAGTTTTCGTATGTGCTTATTCTGCCTAATACTATCTTTTTAATAAAAATGGGGATGCTGCCTTTTTTATAATATGCCATTTACTAAGTCATGATAAAAAAAAATGCAAACGTTTGTATTTCGTATTAGAAATGCTTATATCTTTGCGCTTTTAAAAATCTTTAACCAAAAAATCAGGTAACATGAAAAAAGTAATCTTAAGTTTAGCTATTGTAGCAATTGCGTTTACTGCTAATGCACAATCAAAAAAATCAAGTGAAGGAACATTTAAATTCGGCGCTGGCGCTTTAATCGGTTTGCCAGTAGGCGATATGGCAACCTATGCAAGTCTGGCTTATGGTGCAGATCTTCAGGGTGAATACGTTGCTTCTGAGCAAGTAGGTATTACCTTAAGTGCTGGTTATTTACGTTTTGCAGGTAAAAGTGGTTTCACTGTTACCGGTGGTTTAATTCCCGTATTAGCAGGTATACGTGTAACTTTTGCAGATAAAATTTACGGAAGTGCACAATTAGGTGTGTCTTTAAGTACTGAAAGTGGTGGTGGCAGTGCTTTTACTTATGCTCCGGGTATTGGCTACAAAGTATCTGATAATTTTGATCTGTTACTGAAGTACCAGGCTGCTACTAAAAGTGGTGCTACTACATCATTTATTGGTTTAAGGGCTGGATTTACTTTCTAACTTTTAATTTAGCTTAATAATAAAAAAAGGTAGTTTTTTAACTACCTTTTTTTATTGTATAAAACTGCTCAAAATATAATAAGCTATTAGGAATTACTAAATGCCTCCTGCATTTTCTTCATCAATTCTTTTTCTATCATCCGCTGTGCAATTAAAATCATATTTTTAAAAGCCACCGCATGTGAAATACCATGACCGATAATAACAGGTTTGGCTACCCCTAAAACAGGTACGCCGCCATACATTTCAAAATTAAAGCGGTCAAAATGTTCGTCCTTGATACTTCTTCGTTGTACAATGTCATAAACACTTTCGGCCATCTTTAGTACTACATTTCCGGTAAAGCCTTCGCATACCATCACATCAGCCTTATCTATTAAAATATCACGTCCTTCAATATTTCCCACAAAATTGATATGCTTATTTTCTTTCAGCAGTGGATAGGCTGCCTGTGCCAGGATATTGCCTTTACCTTCTTCTTCACCAATATTTACCAGCCCTACTTTTGGTTTTTCAATGCCTAAAATATGTTCTGCAAATAAGGAGCCCAGTATAGCAAACTGGTTAAGATTTTCCGGTTTACAATCTGCATTGATTCCTGCATCTAACAGCAAACCCAAACTGCCATTTTCTCTTGGCATATAAGCACCAATTGTGGGCCTGCTTACACCTGCTATTGCCTTAATGCTGAATAAGGCACCCACCATCATAGCACCGGTGTTACCTGCGCTGATAAATGCATCAATTTTTCCGGTGGCCAGTAAATGAAAGCCGATGGCAATAGAAGATTGCTGTTTTTCCCTTAATGCTTTGGTAGGATGTTCATGCATTTCAATCACTTGCTCAGCATGTACAATCTTTACCTGTTGAGCTGGAATAGAATGAGTGGATAATAGCTCTGCAAGTTGATCTTGTTTGCCAATTAAGGTAAGGCTGGTATTGGCTGGGGCCAAAGCAAAAAACAATTCGATTCCTTTTACTGCTTCTAATGGGGCGTAGTCGCCACCCATCATATCAAGGCCTATGTTCATGAGAGGTTCTTTAAATAAAAAATTCTAAGTTTCACATTCTTTCCCGAATGTAAAACTTAGAATGCAGTAATTGAAAAAATATTATGCTTTCAATGGAGCTTTTTCAGCTACCACCTGTCCTTTGTAGTATAATTTTCCTTCACTCACATGGGCACGATGGCGTACATGCATAAGGCCGGTTGTCTTATCTACTGTCAAAGTAGTTTCTGTAGCCTTATAATGTGTCCTTCTCTTGGCGCTGCGTTGTTGCGAATGGCGACGTTTGGGATTTGGCATATCTTTAAAATTTAAGTTGTTGTTTTATACTGAATGTTTATTTATTTTTTTTGCTGGTCTTTTTAAATTGTTCCAGCCCTTTCCAAATAGTATTTGCGTTAGCCCCATCTTCCTTTATTTCCATTGCTTTCAATTTTTCCAATACTTCTTTGTTGCATTTTGACCCTCCAAATTCTTCGGGGCTGCACATTTTTTGCATTGGTACACTCAGAGCCACAAATTCGTAAATCCAATCATTCAGGTGCAAGTGGCTTTCTGTTTTGGAGATATAATAAATGTCAGGATTTTCTTCCTTTTCATTCATTTCTTCCGGGTTGTCCACCATTTTTACCAGCATGTTAAACTCATCCCACAAATCCATTGTAAGTGAATTGTTACAACGGTCGCAAGCTACATCAGCTTTGCCGCCTATTTCAAATTTCAGCAGCATGAAGCTGTTCTTCTTGTCAAGCTGCAATTTTATTTTGGCAATGCAATTGGCAAAATCCACCGTACCTTTTTCAGCAAAGAACTTGTCATCTACTTCGTAAGAAAACTCATGAATACCGGGCTTTAAACCCACAAAAGCTATCTCAAACGCTTTTCTTTTACTCATAACTTCTGGTTTAAAGGACGGCGAAGGTAATATATTTTAGCTAAAAAAGCATAATCTTATAAGAAAAATTGCCTAAAAATATCCGGGCAGATGGCTTTTTTGTTATTTTTAAAAAATATGATCCCAAAAAAGAAATGGACAGTCCTGTTCTTGCTCCTGTCAACTGCTATTTTTATCCGTCTTTTTTGTTCCAATGCTTTGGCAGTTGAAAAATATTATTCCACTGCTTTATATCCTTATTTATCTGCCATTTTAAAATACAGCTTCGGATGGTTGCCTTTTAGTCTGGGAGATTTATTGTATGGTTTAATAATTGTAATAGCAGCAATAAAAATGACCAGGGTTATCAAATTGCTTTACAAAAGGAATATCACAAAAGATAAACTGAAAAGAGGTTTGTACAAAAGCGCTATCCTGCTTTTGGTATTGTATATTTCATTCAATTTACTGTGGGGTATTAATTACAACCGGAAAGGGATTGCCAGCCAGTTAGATATTAAACTGGAAAAATATTCTACACAGCAATTGATAACAGTAGATTCTGTGTTGCTGCAAAAAGTGAATGAAAGTAAAGCGGCTGTTTTACGAAACGGAAGTTCATTTAGTTCGACCAGGGCAATGCTAGAGCAATCTGTTATTGCTTATCAACAAGTGGCAGTACAATATCCGTTTCTTGAGTATAAGCCTGTTTCTATCAAGCCTTCTTTGTGGGGATGGCTGGGTAATTATATGGGGTTTATTGGTTATTACAATCCTTTTACCGGGGAAGCACAACTTAATACTACTGTTCCTCAATTTTTGCAACCCTTTACTTCCTGCCATGAAATAGCCCACCAGTTGGGATATGCAAAAGAAAATGAAGCAAATTTTGCTGGCTATCTTGCCGCTGCGGTATCGCCAGATACGCTTTTTCACTACTCCGTATACCTTGATCTTTTTTTGTATGCCCAACGGAATTTATATAATGCTGACTCAGCTACAGCGAAAGCTTTTGGAAAAAAATTGTTGCCTGAAGTAAAAGCAGATTTGAAAGAATGGAAGGATTTTAATAACCGTCATAAAAGCCTGCTGGAACCATTGTTTAATTGGGCGTATGGTAAATATTTGGAAAATAATCAGCAACCTTCCGGTATGCTGAGTTATGATGAAGTGACGGGTTTTTTAGTAGCGTATTATAAAAAATTCGGAAGGTTGTGAAGGTGAATTGAACAATACTTTTTTTGTATTTCAAATTTTCACTGATTCAATTCTTGCATAAAATAATTAAAACAATGCCATTGAGCCAATTTGTAATAAGAATATCAGAAATTAACTTTAGGTTTGCGTTCACCGGAAAACTGAATTAAAAAATTCAAAATCCTTTATCCAAAAAAATAAAATAATACCCAAAATGTCTTTACAATTATCAAGGCCCATTGCTTTTATTGATCTGGAAACCACCGGAGTTAATTTATCCACCGACCGTATAGTGGAAGTTGCAATCGTAAAAATTTTACAGGACGGCACCAGGCAGGTAAAAAGAAAGCTGCTGAACCCTGAAA
>JANLQY010000006.1:0-12079 GCA_031368105.1 Chitinophagaceae bacterium | reverse complement strand
TTGCCATTGAAAGTTGCTTGAAAAGTGGTGGGGTTTTGTCATTCCACTACTATCGGGCAACTTTCTTTTTTACACAACTTTAGTTCTCAACTTATACACATAAGAACTTTTAAATAATTAACTCAAACAGCTTCTAAGTTTAATTCAAAAAATCATACAATACAAAAAGCGGGCAAAGTTTTAAAGCCTGTAACTGGAGATAAGGGTCGCTTGCAGCAGGTAGTTATTAATCTATTAACCAATGCCATAAAATATTCACCTAACGCTGACAAAGTTTTGGTTAATGTTGAAGAAAAAGAAAATGTACTTCAGTTATCCATACAGGATTTTGGGATAGGTATGGCCAGCCAACATTTAAATAAGGTTTTTGACAGATACTATCGTGTTGAGGAACATTCAAAACATTTTCAAGGACTTGGCATTGGATTATACATATCATACGATATCATAAAAAGACATCATGGAACAATGTGGGTAAAAAGTGAACAGGGCAACGGCAGTACTTTCTATTTTGAATTGCCTGCTTGATTTTATTATTTTTATTGTTGAAACGTAAAAATGTCGCATTGAAAAAAAATTCTCTTTAAGATGATAATCCTGAAATTGGCCGGGGAAAAGCTATTGCAACTGCAAAACAAAATGAAGCAACAAAAAATATCCCTATCCTAATTTTTTCTGCCAATGCAGACATTAAGGAGATTTGTAAAAAAGTAAATGCATACGGGTATGTGGCAAAACCTTTTACCGTTAGCACTTTTATTGAAATCATACAAAAACATATTGGTTAGACAACGTTTGCGATTGACTTACGAGAAGCAGCACGAAAGTATAAGAAAACCATTGCTGCAGCAGCGCTTTCCGTTGCAATCCCCGGCAGTAGCAATACTTAAACGTTCATTGGCGGCAATTCTATTACTGTCCCTAATACCACTATTTTACATAAATAATAAGGGAATTGATTTACAATTTTTTTGAAATTACAAACTCTCTATATTACTGTAAGCAGGCACCTTAATAAATAAAACTGCAAATTAATAGCTATCAATTTACTGCATTTTGTTGTCCGCCCGCCTTTAAATTTTGCACAGGTATTTTGACATATACCAATGTGGAATAAATTTCCTGTTATTTTTAAAAAGTATAAATATTTCCCCAAGATTCTTTAAATGAACTGTATTTCGTACGCATAGTCTTTGGCATAGTTTTGAAATTTATGAATTCTATTCCTTCAAGTAAAATTTAAAATAATGGAAAAAATTATCAAGTCCGTACAAAACGGCACAAAAAAAACAACAGCCTCAAAATCTGGCAAAAAAACTGATGCAGCCCAAGGTCTGAGAGAGTTATTTGTTGACGAATTAAAAGATATTTATTGGGCAGAGAAAGCATTGACCAAAGCATTACCAAAGATGGTTAAAAATGCAACCTCACAAAAATTAATTACAGCTCTTAAAGGCCATCTGGAAGTGACACTACATCAAGTTGAAAGAGTTGAGCAGGTGTTTAAAGCTATTGGTGAAAAAGCAGTAGCAAAGAAATGTGAAGCAATGGAAGGATTGATTAAAGAAGCAGGAGAAATAATGGAATCAACAAAAATAGGTGTTGTACGTGATGCCGGAATTATATCAGCAGGTCAGAAAGTGGAGCATTATGAAATTGCCACTTATGGCACACTTTGCTCCTTTGCAAAAACATTGGGAGAAGACAAAGCAGCTTCTTTGTTGGCGGAAACATTAAACGAAGAAAAAGAGGCTGATGAAACATTAAGTGAAATTGCTGAATCTTCTATAAACATTCAAGCAGCAGAACTAAATTGAAATGGAAGGTAATTTATAAGCATCATTATTAAATTAAGGTGAGCAATTTCTAAAAGATTTTTCTCACCTCTTTTTACTTTAAAAACACAAAAATGAAAAAGCATTTATTCGTTTTCAGCTTACTTGTTTCATTACTCAGCTGTTTATCGGGTTGCCAAATTATAGGCGATATATTTAAAACAGGAATGGGAGTAGGGATATTTCTTGTAGTAATAGTTATTGCCGTTGTTATTTTCATTGTTAACCGGGTGGGCAAAAATAAATAGTAACCCCAACATCTAAAACTAACATAATGAAAGAACAACCTGTTAAAAAAAATGGAAGCTCCTTTGAGAAATTTGCATCAGGGGTTGCCAAAGCAACAGGCAGCACTTATGCATTCATCATTGCATTCAGCATCGTATTAGTATGGGCACTTACCGGACCCGCCTTTCATTATTCTGAAAGCTGGCAGATGATTATAAATACGGGAACAACTATTATTACATTCCTCATGGTTTTTTTAATTCAAAAAGCACAAAACAAAGATTCTCTTGCTATACAACTGAAGTTAAACGAACTGGTAGCTGCCCATAAGTTTGCCAGTAACCGCCTGGTGGATGTGGAAAATATGACTGAAGATGAATTGAAAGTGATACAAAAATATTATAGCAAACTAAGTGATTTTACCAAGGAGGAAGAAAGCCTTCAACAATCACATTCTATAGATGAAGCGCATGAGCAACACGACTTGAAAAAAGAAATGGAATATGAACTGAAAGAAAAAAATTGATTATTTAAAAGTTGATTAAAAAATTAAATCATCACAAAAAAGAAAATTGAAAAAAAGTTTTTAACTAAAAAGTAAACGACCTGCAATCTGAAACTAAAAAATGTAGACTGTCAGCTGCTCTCCACAAAATCAAGGCTTATTAATCAATAATAAACAAATCTCAAAGAATATAGGCAAGCGAGTGCCACTTTATTGTAAGATTTTTCTTGTGAAAAAAAACTCATTGGCACAAGTATGTGAGGTGAATATTGATCGTTTGCAATCCTCGTGGCTGTTAAAAGCAAATACAGAGCAACTCTCCCCGCCGGGGCGCTTAAAAGAAATCAATATTTCAATCAAGGAAATTGATATTTCATGTAAATAAATTAGTTTTCGCCTTCAGAAATTAATTCTCACCTAAAGAAATCGCCCCTACTTTACTTCATCCCACAAATGGCGTATTAATCCATCTGCCAAACCAATCTTGGGTACATAAATTTCTGCTGCGCCAGCCCAGCGCATGGCGTTTACATAAATGAGCAGTGCCGGTACAATTACATCGGCCCTATCTTCCCGCAGGCTGTATTTTGTAATGCGGTCGGCCAATGTTACGCTGCTTAATTCTTTATAATAATCTCTCAGCAGTTCAAGGTTCAAAGGTTTGCCGTCTTTTCTTTTACTCATCGAAAAAATCTTGTTGATATTGCCGCCGCTTCCAATGGCCACTACTTCTTTGTGCCCCTTGGTAACAGCCCGGATGGTGTCTTTCATTTCATCCCATTCTTTTTCGGTGACCATATTTTTTAATAGGCGGATGGTGCCTATGTTGAATGATTTTTTATAGATGAGAATACCACTGCTGAAAAAAGATAACTCAGTGCTGCCACCTCCTACATCTATGTAGAGATAGCTGTGGTCTTTATCCATATTTTCTGCAATGTGGTTTTCATAAATGAGTCCTGCTTCCAAATCGCCGCTGATTACTTCTATGCTGATCTCTGCTTCCAGCCTTACTTTGCGGATGATATCGGAAGCGTTTTTTGCATCTCTCATGGCGCTGGTGGCGCAGGCTTTTATGTGGGTTACTTCGTAGGCATTGCACAAATGTTTGAATGCTTTCATCGTTTGCAGCATCATGCCAAGCCTTGGTTTTGAAATAAAGCCCTGCTCAAAAACATCGAAGCCCAGCCGCAGCGGTATCCTTACCAGGTTGAGTTTATTAAACACCGTATTGCCTGCTGCATCCTGCACTACTTCGGTGATTAAAAGCCTTGCGGCGTTACTGCCTATGTCTATTGCTGCTAAATTCAAGTGATAAGTAATAAGTGATAAGTAATAAGTTCTTTAGCAGTTACTAGTTTATTTTTTATGAAAGGCTTGAATTATAATTGCTCAATAACGCTGCATCTGTACAAGAGTGCGACGCCATTGAAGCTAAATAGAAATTCTAAAGCCCGGCACATAAAATAAAATCAGTGTAACATACCTTGGCAAAGATAGGTTGGTAAGTAATTTAGTTTTAAAAGAAATAGCAGGGTTAATTTGGTGTGGATAATTTGCGGAATAAATAATTGTAGGTTTCTATCTGCGACCTTACTTTTTTTCGGTTTCTTGGATTGACATACTGGTTGCTGAGTTCATGGTCCAGCTTACGTGCCTTGATGTTATCAGACAATTGTATCTGCAGTATCTCTTTTATTTCCTGCTGAATATTTTTTTCAAAAATGGGACAGGCAGCTTCTATGCGGTGATCAATATTTCTTACCATCCAGTCGGCAGAAGAGAGAAATGTTTTTTCATTTCCTCCATTGTAAAAGATCATCACTCTTGCATGTTCTAAATATTCATCCACAATGCTGATGGCCTGCACCGGAAATTTAAATTTATTATTTTCGGTAAGCATACAGCAAATACCCCTCACCACCATCTTTATCTCCACCCCTGCTTTGGCAGCTTCGTATAATTTTGAAATCAGTTCTACATCGCTGAGTGAATTTAATTTTAGCGTAATACCGGCATCCTTACCTGCTTTAGCAGCTCTTATTTCTTTATCGATCAGCACTATCAATTGCTTACGCATATTCACCGGGCTTACCATCAAAGTTTTGCAGGCTTTTAAAAACTGTATCCTTGTTTTGGGTTGTTCCAAATAATGAAATATCCTGTTTACATCTGCCATGATATTCCTGTCGGAAGTAAGCAGGCAATGATCGCCATAAATTTTAGCGGTGCTTTCATTGAGGTTGCCGGTGCTTACAAAACCATAGTGGGTGGTTTGTCCTTTCACCACTTTTTTTATCAGGCAAATTTTAGTATGTACTTTCATATTGGGCACGCCCAGCAAAACTTTCACGCCGGCTTCTTCCAGTTCTTCTTTCCATTCCAGGTTGGCTTCTTCATCAAATCTTGCCCTTAGTTCCAACACTGCTGTCACCTGCTTTCCATTGCGTACAGCATTGGTAATAGCATTCACAATTTTAGATCTTTCGGCAAGGCGGTAGCAGGTGATTTTTATATGTGTTACTTCAGGGTCAATGGCTGCTTCTCTCAGCAAATCAATCACGCTGTCGAAAGAATGATAAGGGAAATGTAGCAGCACATCTTTCTGCATCACTACATCGGTTACCCTTTTAAAATCTTTCAGCAGCGGATGTACAAAAGGCTTTTTACGCTGGCTTTTTTGAGAGAATACCGTATCAGGAAAATTGATAAAGTCTTTAAAATTGTGAATGCGTCCGCCGGGTATCAGGTTGTCTTTATGTGTAAGGCCCAATCTTTTTACCAGGTAAGTCAACAGCGATGAATCAATGTCTTTGTCATAAATAAATCGAACAGGCTTGCCCTTCTTGCGGTTCTTTAAGCCCTTCTCAATTTTTTGTATCAATGATGTGGCAATGTCATTGTCAATATCAATTTCTGCATCCCTTGTTACTTTGATGATGTGTGATGAAAATGTATCGTAACCAAAAAATGAAAAAATATATGGCAGGCAGTAGCGGATAATATCTTCCAGCAAAATGATATGCTGTTCGCCCTGCTTTGATGGCAGTATCACAAAGCGTGGCAGCCGCCGTGCCGGCACCGACACCAATGCAAAACGCTGTGGAATTGATTTATTTTTTTTACTGAGTTTGCAGGCAAGGTAAATACTCTTGTCGCTGAGTGTGGGAAAAGCCTGGATACTTTCTATCATCAGCGGCACCATATTGCTGCGGACTTCTGCATCAAAATAATCGAGTACAAATTTTTTCTGTGTATTATTGAGCTGAGTTTCGTTGAGCAAAAATATTTTTTGCTTCTTTAGTTCCCTCAGTATTTCATTCCAGATGCGTTCAAATTCTTTTTGCTGCTCCAGCACTATTTGCTGAATGGATTCAAGGATGAGTTCCGGTGCCTGTTCCAGGTGGATGTTGCCTTTGCTGCCGAGTTCTATCATCCGCTGCAGTGTGGCCACTCTTACCCTGAAAAATTCATCTAAGTTGTTGGAGAAAATACCAAGGAACTTCATCCGTTCTTTCAGTGGCACTGTTTCATCAGCGGCTTCCTGCAATACCCTGCTGTTGAATGAGAGCCAGCTTATATCCCTGATAATTATCTTTTGAGTTTTTACCCTGTGCATCCCTTACGTTCCTTAATTGTTTCGATAATTTCTAAAAATAAGGATTTTGTTTATTGGGCAATATTAAATTTTTGTTGTGTTTTGCAAAAGGGCATTTAATGTATCGCCTGTCTGCTTCACACTTTAATAAGTGTGTAAAAACAACCATTAATGCTAAACAATAAACTCTCCAAATATCCTTCGTTTTATTTCCGGCCACTCTTCGTTGATAAAACTAAAATATACAGAGTCCCGGAGGCTGCCATCATCGTTGATGATATTTCTTCTGAACACGCCTTCTTTTACAGCACCAATATTCAGCATGGCTTTTTGAGATTTGAGATTGAGGCTGCTGGTTTTTAATTCCACTCTGTTGAGCAGCAAGGTTTCAAAGGCAAAACTGAGCAATAAAAATTTGCAGTGTTTATTAAAGCCGGTTCCCTGCAAAGATGGATGAATCCAAGTCCAGCCGATCTCTAACTTTTTATGATTAAATTCTATATTGCCAAAGCGGGTGCAGCCTGCATATTGATTTTGCTGCTTGTCGAAGTAAGCAAAAGGATATGATTTTTTCAATCGCTTTTCTTCCAGTGCTGTTTCAAAATATTTTTTAAAATCTGCTTCGTTATTTATTTTGGCCGTGGTAAACTCCCACAACGGTTTGTTCATGGCTACCGGCAGCAGCAGTTCAAAATGTTTTTCTTTTAATGGCTCCAGCCTTACCCTTTCATTTTCTAAAATAAAATCTGTCTCAAAAAAGTGATCGTAATTCATTAGTTAAAATTTTTCTTTTACAATGCCGGCGGCAATTTTATCTAAGGGCAAACTAACAGCATCGGCAGAAAAATCATTCCAGTTGATAAACCGGAAAGTTTCTATCTGGTTGGTTTGTTTGTAAATATTTAATTGCTGTTTATCAAAATCGAATAGGGTGCTTCTTAATGGTACTGTTATTGGCTCCAGTGCTGTGGCAAAATAATAAATGGATAAAATTTGATGGGCATGATTGAAAGCACTCTGCTGGTAAATATCCGTGGTGTAGATATGATCGCCGACAGCTACTTTCAAATTCATCTCTTCCATAAATTCCCTTTTCAGGCAATCACGGGTGCCTTCGCCAATCTCTAATCCGCCACCAGGAAATTTTGTATAGTAATTGCCCCGGATGTATTCATCACTTACCAATACCTGCTTTTGTTCATTGATTAAAATACCGTAAACCCTTATTGTAAACATAGTAATTGGTTAGGAAGTTTAGTTTTTTGACCAATAAAATAACTTTCATTACTTATTTTAAAACCATTTTCTCTTCATAAAATAAACACTGATAATGATGGACAGCGCCAGCGAAATAATGACCGGCACATAAAAAGAATGTGGCAGGTTTTGTCCCGGTATCGGCACATTCATCCCATAAATACTGCTAACAAGTGTCGGCAATGAAATGATAATTGTTATAGAAGTCAGGCGTTTCAATACTGCATTCAGGTTGTTGGAAATGATGCTGGCAAAGGCATCCAACGTACTGCTGAGGATGGTGGTGTAAGTATTGGCCATCTCCAATGCCTGGCTTGTCTCTACAATAAGGTCATCCAAAAATTCTTTTTCTTCTTCATTTAACTGCAAAAAATTAGTGCGGACTATTTTCATCATCAGCAGTTCGTTGCTGCGTAATGCGGTAATGAAATACACTAAACTTTTTTGTATCCTCACCAGTTCCAGCAGCTCTGCATTCCGGTTAGAGTCGTAGAGTTTTTGTTCCAGCAAATTCCTGCGCTGGTTAATCTCTTTCAAAAAATCAAGGAAGTTCGTTACCACTTTTTCAAAAATTTTCAGCACCATCATATTCTTTTTATCCGGACTGCGGTTTTGAAAAGTATTCAGGAATTTTTTGATGGCTTCATTCTCAAATGAATTAACGGTTACAATCTGGTTATGCGTTAATATGATACAGATAGGAATGGTGATATAATGTGCATCACTGTCATTGAAAGAATTATTTTCTGTAGGAGTTTTTATTACAATCAGTTTTACATTGTCGTCAATTTCATAGCGGCTGCGTTCATCAATATCGAGTGAGTCTTTTAAGAAATCAATTGGTATATCCAGCGTCTTGCTCAGTTCAGTAAATTCTTCCTGTTTCAGTGGTGGCAATACATTCACCCAGGTACCGGCTTCTGCTTTATCAACAGCGATGGTTCTAAATTCTATATTTTTAAAGTACTGTATCATTAAAAGGTTTAGGGTTTAGCAGTTTAGAGGTTTAGGGTTAGGGGTTAGTCATTTTGTTTATGATAGTGAGATGATGCTCTGTATGATAAATAGTAAAATAACAAAGTTCTCTCAATGTAATTCTTCCCAGCAACGGGTGCCTTACAAGGTAATCATCTAATTTGCTTTCGGTGGTTTTATTTTTGATGGCATTGATAAATTTTGATGTAGCCTGCTGCCAGTTTTGCATCAGCCTTTCTTTACCATATTTTATCTCCATTGGCTTTGGCACAAACCTGCCTGATGCCCTTCCACCTTCTGCTAATTTCAACGTGTATTTTTCTACTAATGCTTCATAAGTTTTAGACTCCCGGTTGGATTTTCCGCCAACTAACCTTACAATAAATGCAGGCAGTGTATAAGCCAGCGTGGTAGTATTGGTGGATATAATAAGGTGCTGCACATTTTCTGCCACCGACCATTTCTCTCCCCTATTTTTAAAAAAAGATAATTCATCAGTGGCATTACCTGCAGCAGTAAGTGCAGCAAATATTTTTTCCGAAGCGGCAAGTATTTGTTCTTTTGTTAAGTATTGCATTACCAACGCTGAAAGGTTAAAACGTTTACCAAGGTACAGTCACTAAATAATTATGAGTACCGCAAATATTAAATCTAAAATATTAATTATTAAATTCTACACCTCCACCTCTCCTTTAAATACAAATGTAGCCGGGCCGCAAAGCCAGATATCTGTAAAATGTTCTTCATCCACTTTATTAAATTCCACACTTAAATTACCGCCATGAGTTTTTACATCTACTGTATTAAAACCATTATCATTGTGGGCAGACAGCAATGCTGCGGCCGTAACACCGGTACCACAACTGAGTGTTTCATCTTCCACGCCACGTTCGTAGGTTCTTACAAAAATGCGGTCTTCATTCAGTGTTTCTACAAAATTCACATTGATACCTTCGGCTGCATAGGTGTTACTGTAACGGATACCCCTTGCAGAATCCACCACATCTATCTCTTCTACATCTGCCGCAAATTTTACAAAATGTGGCGAACCGGTATTGATCACCGTATGGCCGGGATGGTACTCCACTTTATCTACATCTTTCATTCTGAGGCTTACCGTGCCATCAATATCAATCTCGGCTTCATGGTCTCCATCAATGGCACAAAAAAGATACGAACTTTTGTGTATGCCGCTCTGATGGGCAAATTTGGCGAGGCACCTTCCGCCATTGCCACACATGCTGCTTTCGTTGCCGTCCGAATTGTAGTACAGCATTTCAAAATCATAACCAGCTTTTTTATTCAAAAACATCAACCCGTCTGCACCAATACCAAAATGGCGATTGCATAAAAATTTTATTTGTTTGCTGGTCAGCAATGGTACTTCCCGGTGATAATTATCAATGATGATAAAGTCGTTGCCGGTACCTTGATATTTGTGAAATTCGATTTTCATTTATTTGCTATTTTTATGCTGGCCAAATTTTTATATGATACTGCACTTATAACTTATTACTTATCACTTTCTCCCCCTTTGCTGCAAAACTCTTTTTTAAAAATCGAATTTCGGATTTAATTAGAATAAAAAATCCCTTATTTTTGCCCTTCTCTAAAATAAAGGATTAATTATTTCGTATTAGTAATTGAAAATTTAATTTTAAGAATCGTTCCTTTCTCCGTTAAGCCAGCGGATGAACAGCATTAAAATTGGTCCTGTGGCCGAGTGGCTAGGCAAAGCTCTGCAAAAGCTTCTACAGCAGTTCGAATCTGCTCGGGACCTCTGATTTAATTAGGTTCTTTTAGGTTTTGTTAGTGTATTCCCTGCTAATACTGCATTGCAGGGGATTGGTTAAACGGTGTTATTGCTGTTTGATGGGGTCTTTTGGGCTATTTTTTATAGCCATTTTATAGCCATCTTTTAACACGTAAACCAAACACGCAAATGAGCCTGCTAATTTATCTCCGTAACCGGCCTGATAGCCGTGGTGATTGTATGATCTATTTTATTCTCAACAAAGAATGGATCAGTACTGGTATTAAATCACATCCTGATCACTGGGATGCCCAGCAGTCCTGCATTAAAAAATCACATCCACAGTATTATCAGGTGAATACATTGTTTGGATTGTATAAGTCGAGGGCGGAGCTGTGCATGATTAACCTGCAGGTGGCCGGAACCTGTATTAACAGGAAGTATTTTGAAACATTTGTTTTTAACGATCCTGATGCGGCTACCAATCCGGGCTTTTTAAAACTCATTGATGAGTACTGCAATAACATCCAACTGGGATGGCAGCGAATTTTACACTACCAGGTACTAAAGAAAAATATTCAGGAAGTAAATTTTGCTCCAAAACTGCAGGACATCAATTATAATTTTGCGTTGAAACTGCAGCAGCAATTGCGAAAAAAGGGTAATGCAGAAAACACCATCAGCAGAAAAATGCGGCAGTTAAAAGCAGTAGTGCATTATGCTCAAAAGGATGGATTGATAAATAATGATCCATTGATAAATATTAAAATAAAAGCTATCACCGGCACAAAACATTTTTTAACGGCTGATGAATTACAAAGCCTTGAAACCCTTTACCAGCAAAACACGTTAAAGCCAATTGATCAAAGTGTATTGAAGTATTTTTTATTCAGCTGTTACACCGGTCTTCGATACAGTGATGTGATTGCATTAAAGTTTTATGATATTAAAAACAATTGTGTTTGTACTACTCAGGAAAAAACAGATAAACCGGTAGTAGTACCATTGATTTCAAAAGCAAAGGATCTATTATCCGTTGCATCTACTGGAGCATGTTTTAAAACACACAGTAACCAGGTGAGCAACCGGAAGCTGAAAGATATTATGGCCACTGCTAAAATTGATAAGCAAATTACTTATCACTGCAGCAGGCATACATTTGGTACACTTAGTATTTATTGGGGTATTCCTAAAGAAGTGGTGGCAGAGCTGATGGGTGTGGATTTTAAAACGGTGGAGATTTATGCAAAGATTATTGATGAGGTGAAGAGCAGGGAAATGTTGAAGTGGGAAAAGCAGGCCGGCTAACCTCTTGTGCAATCCTACTGTATGGGAAATGATGAAATAGCTTAATTCATTTTCATAAGCTGGGTATAATGAAAATCCAAAATATTGCCTGGCCAGCTTAAAGCACCATGATCAATTTTGAACTTTAAAAAATTATCCATTACAAGGTAACGTTTGCAAATAGCATGAGCCTTTAGCTTCGGTTCAAAGTCAATAGTCTTTTTATCCCCATCACTAAAAGTGAGTGCCAGCTTATAATTCTTGATATGTTCTACTTTTACTAAACTCATAATCCAGAAATCCTTTTAATAGTTATACGTGTTTTCGATACAACAATTTTTTTCCCCTTTTCTACTACCTCTTTCCAATATTTTTTAAAAACTTCTTTACTTTTTTTACTTCTTTTTCGTACTATAAATTGAAATATGACGAACAACGCGCCAATGTTGTTGTAACGTGTAGTAAACTATTAAAATATCAGTACGTCATTAACAGTGTAAATATAGCAACTCTCAATGAGAAGGAATTGCTACCTCGTCCAATTTCTGTTTCGACAGTGCCGCAACTAGCGCAAACTACTTTTATCGAATTTAATTTACCTGCTGCATTGGTACTGCAATCAATTAAAACACACACAAAGA
>JANLQY010000165.1:0-18897 GCA_031368105.1 Chitinophagaceae bacterium | reverse complement strand
CAGCAGGGATTTTTTTTTCATAAAGAATTTTATTAAATTAAATTGTTGGATTGTTTTATTATTGAATTGTTTGTGTTTAAAATTCAATGTTTGATATTTTGTTGAAAGCCATTATGCTGTTGAATTGTTCAATAATGATATTTTGTACAAGAGTGCGACGCCAATAAAGCACAATAGATATTCTACAGTTTGGCTCATAAAATTAATTGCATTTAAAAACGTTTTTGATGAAAAATAAGTTAATAAAATTATCAGTCCTCTTTCTTCTGGTTGCCTTGCAAGGTAACGCACAAATTAATCCTTACAAATACCACTCACAAAAAAAAGCAACGGTAGCTAACGGTGCAGTGGTGAGTGCTCATCCGCTGGCAAGCCGGGTGGGTGTGCAAATTTTAAAACAGGGCGGCAATGCAGTGGATGCAGCCATTGCCACACAACTGGCGCTGGCAGTGGTGTACCCGGGTGCAGGCAATATTGGTGGCGGTGGTTTTTTGATTGGGCATTTGAGCAATGGAAAAAATATTGCGATTGACTACCGGGAAACAGCACCAGCCAAAGCAAACCGTGATATGTACCTGGACGGTGACGGCAATGCACAAATGAATTTATCGCAGGATGGACACCTTGCGGTTGGTGTGCCGGGCACAGTGGCAGGTTTATTTTCCAGCATGAAGTACGCCAAACTGCCTTTTAAAAAACTGATACAACCCGCCATTGATCTTGCTGAAAAAGGTTTTGCCATTACCAAATCGCAGGCAGATGATTTTAATGAATTTCAAAAAGAATTTACCGCACTCAATACTTCGCCGGTGGCATTTATAAAATTTGTGCCGTGGAAAGAAGCTGATATTTTAATTCAGCCAAATTTAGCCAGCACCTTAAAACGCATCCGGGACCTTGGTGCAAAAGGTTTTTATGAAGGTGAAACAGCCAGGCTGATTGTGGAAGAAATGAAAAAAGGAAAAGGCATTGTTTCTTTGGATGACCTAAAAAATTATAAAGCCAAAGAAAGAAAAGCCATGCAATTTAATTATCGTGGCTACGAAATAATTACCATGCCGTTGCCCAGCAGCGGTGGCATTATTCTGCAGCAAATGCTGGGCATGATTGAAGACAAAAATATTGCTGCTATGAAATTTCAAACTGCTGCCAGTGTGCAGCTGATGGTGGAAGTGGAACGCAGGGCTTTTGCAGACAGGGCAGAGTTTTTAGGGGATGCTGATTTTGTAAAAGTGCCTGTAAAAACACTGGTAAGCAAAAAATATATTGAGGAAAGAATAAAAGATTATACACCCGGCAAGGCAGGCAGCAGCAAAGCCACCGGTGCCGGTGTGGTTAAAGAAAGTGAAGAAACCACTCACCTGAGTGTGATAGATGCGGCAGGCAATGCGGTGAGTGTGACCACTACTTTGAACGGGCATTTTGGAAGCCGTACGGTTGTTGGCGGCGCCGGATTTTTACTGAACAATGAAATGGATGATTTTAGTGTGAAGCCCGGTGTGCCTAATATGTACGGTGCTGTAGGCAATGAAAAAAATGCAATTGCGCCGGGCAAAAGAATGTTGAGCAGCATGACGCCAACCATTGTTTTAAAAAATAAAAAAACTTATCTCGTTGTTGGAACTCCCGGTGGTACTACCATTCCTACCAGTGTTTTTCAAAGTATTGTCAATGTGGTTGACTTTGCTATGAGTGCTGAAGATGCAGTGAACAAACCAAAGTTTCATCACCAATGGCTGCCGGATGAAGTTTTTGCAGAGCATGATTTTGATGCTGCTACACTGGCTGCATTAGAAGTGATGGGATATAAGATTAATAAACGTGGAGATATTGGCCGTACAGAATTGATACAGGTGAAAGGCAAAAAAATTATTGCTGTGGGTGATAAGAGAGGAGATGATGCGGCGGAGGGGTATTGAGTTGTAAGTATTAAGTTCTAAGTAATAAGTTGTAAGTAATAAATTTAGGAGTTTAAAAAAGTAACAATCAAGATGGCTTCAACAGGGAAAATATTTTTGGAGAGTGCCGTTAAAAGATTGGCCTACTACAAAGAATTAGGCGACAAAACATTTGCTGTATTAACCGATGCCGATTTTCATTTTGCCCCTAACGAAGAAAGCAACAGCATTGCCATCATCATCCAGCATGTAAGCGGCAATATGATTAGCCGGTGGACTGATTTTTTAACCACCGATGGAGAAAAGGAATGGCGCAACAGGGATGCTGAATTTGAAATTACTGCAGTATCAAGACAACAACTTCTTGAGTTATGGGAAAAAGGCTGGGCCTGTTGCCTGGATGCCATCAGCAGTTTAACGGAGGCAGATTTACTGAAAACAGTTTATATCCGCAGTGAAGCACTAACGGTAACAGATGCCATCAACCGGCAGCTTGCACATTATCCGTACCATGTGGGGCAAATTATCTACATTGCTAAAATGATAAAGAATAATGGCTGGGTCAGCCTTTCTATTGCCAGAAAAAAGCAATAGAAATTAAACCGACAGATGAACGGGAATAAATAAGTATTTTTTGCCCGGAATTCAATTTATTGCATCAAAAAACATCAAAAGAAAAATACAAAGTTTGGTATTGAATTTGCCTAAAGATGTCGAATCGCTATTTTTACCATAATTGAACTATCCACTGCACAAAAGCCTCAACATATTAAAATGGTTTTTTCTTACACTGATATTTTGGTCAGTGTTGGCTGTGCTGATAATTTATGTAAGGCCAGTCTATCCTTTATGGATTTTTATCCTTGCATCCATTAGCTGGGTGGTTGGCTGGCTTTTTGTTTTTACTGAAACCAGGCATAAAAGCTGGTTCTTTCTTTCCTTTTTTCTGCTGGTATTATTCATTTGGTCCACACTGCATGTAAGGCCTGTGCAAAACTGGCTTGTGACAAGAGTAACCAATAACCTCTCTGGTAAATTACATGCCAACATCAGGATACAGCATATTGACTACAGCTTTTTTGACAAGATGAATCTGAAAGGGCTGTTGATAGAAGATCAGCACAAAGACACTTTATTATTTGCCGGCAGTGCCAAAGTAAATATTACCGACTGGTTTTTTTTAAAAGATAAAGCCACACTAAATTATGTATCGCTGGAGGATGCAGTAGTGGATATGCACCGTACCGACTCTGTATGGAACTACCAGTTTTTGATCGACTATTTTTCCCCTGCAAAAAAAGATACTGCAAAAAAAGCAGGGATTGTGTTTAGCTTAAAAGAGATGAAACTCCACAACATCCTATTTAAGCAAACAGATAAATGGAAAGGTCAGGATATGTATGTATCACTGAAAGACCTTGAATTGCTAACCGATGCCATTGATTTTGAAAAAAAGAAAATCAGCATCAGTAAATTAAATATTGACCAGCCGGTATTTACCAAATTTGATTATACCGGAGTCCTGGATCGGCTGAATAAAGACTTACCGCCAAAGCCAAAAGACACGGCACAAAAACAAAAAAACAATGATGGATGGGTGATAAATGCCGCAACTGTACACATTACAAATGGCACGTTTGGAAATGAAGTTGAAAATTTGAACAGGGGCATTTATACCGGCCGTTTTGATGGCAGCTATATCCGCTTTGAGAACATCAATGCAGATTTTAAAAATAGCCGTATGCAAAATGACAGCCTTACCACTGATATTTTGCTTTCAACAAAAGAACGCAGTGGCTTTGAAGTAAAAAAGCTGCAGGCCAATATGCTCTTTACACCGGAAGTAATGGAATTTAAAAACCTCGATCTGCAGACCAATAAAAGCAGGCTGGGCAATTATTATTCCATGCGCTATGCCGATTTTGGTAAAGACATGAGCAACTTTGAGCACAAGATAAATTTAGATGCCAACTTCATCAACAGCGAGCTCAACACGGATGACCTTGCTTTTTTTGCACCAGATGTAAAAACATGGAAAAAGATTTTTAAAATTACCGGCAAGGCCAAAGGAACAGTAGATAATTTTACGATAAAGAAAATGCTGATCAAAAGCGGCAACAACATTGTAGATGGTGATATTGCTTTAAGAGGGCTGCCCGATATTGACAATACTTTTATCGACTTTAAGGTAAATGAATTACAAACCACTTACACCGATCTGGCTATTCTCATCCCTGATTTAAAAAATATAGATCCGCCAAAACTCAGCAGGCTGGGCAATATACGTTACAGAGGAAACTATACCGGCTTCATTAAAGACTTTGTTGCTTTTGGTACCATCAATACCAATCTGGGTACTGTTACCGGCGACCTTAATCTTAAACTGCCGGAAGGGAAACCGGCGGTATATTCTGGTAAAATTTCAACACAGGGTTTCCGGCTGGGGCAGTTTATTGATGACAGCAAGATGGGTGCTATCACATTTAATGGTACGGTAAAAGGCAGTGGTTTTTCAACCAAAACTTTAGATGCCAATTTTAATGGAGACATCCACAATATTGAATACAGCGGCTACAACTATCAAAACATTATCATTAAAGGTGATTTTAAAAAGCGATTTTTTAATGGCCTTGCCAGCATCAACGATCCTAATTTAAAAGTGGATAATTTAGTTGGCACCATCGACCTCAATGGCAAAGAACCACAGTTTAATTTTGATGCTCAACTGGCCAAAGCAGATTTTAAAAAATTGAATTTAACGAAAGATGAATTTATACTGAAAGGTCATTTCAATTTTAATTTTACCGGCAGTAATATTGATAATTTTTTAGGCACTGCAAAAATAACCGATGCCAGCCTGCTGCACAGCGGAGTTCCATTATCTTTTGATTCGCTGGTACTGGGTTCGCAGATAGTAAACGGGCAAAAATATTTATCGCTCCATTCCAATGAAGTGGATGCAGACATTACCGGCAACTTTAAAATATTAGAATTGCCGGATGCCTTTAAAGTTTTCCTCAGCCGCTATTATCCGGCTTACATAAAAAAACCATCTTACCAGGTAAGCAACCAGGATTTCTCTTTTGAAATAAACACAAAAGAAGCTGCAGATACTTACATAGAACTGCTGGATAAAAAATTAAAAGGTTTCAACAACAGTAACATCAGCGGCAACCTTAAACTAAAAAGTAATGAGCTGAATATAAATGCCACGGTGCCCGAGTTTAGCTACGATGGAAAAATTTTTAATAATATCCGGCTGAAGGGCAAGGGTACTTTAGACAGCCTTGCCACAATAGTTGATGTGGATGATGTAACGCTGAACGACAGCCTGCACCTGCCTTCTACCAATTTGGTATTCACTTCATTCAACGACACTTCCAACATCAGTATAAAAACAAGCGCCAGCAAAACGCTGAGTGATGCTGCTATCAACGCAAGGCTTATTACCATGAGTGATGGGGTAAAAATTGATTTCTTCCCTTCCTCTTTTATTATCAATGATAAAAAATGGGAGCTGGAAAAAGACGGCGAAATCAGTTTTCGTAAATCGCAGGTAAGCGCCAGCGAAGTAAAATTTGTGCAGGGTAACCAGCAGATAAAAATCAGCACCATACCTTCCGAAATAATTAACAGCAATGATGTAGTATTGGAACTTACTAAATTAAATTTGGAAGACTTTGTACCATTTCTTACAAAAGAACCAAAGATGGAAGGCCAGTTATCCGGCACTGTTACCATTTCGGATCCGTTTGGAAAACCATTTATTGTATCTGACAATTCCTACATTGAAGGATTCAAATTGGGCAAAGATTCTATCGGACTTGTAAAAGCCAGTATCGGCCTCAACACTAAAACAGGCATCCTGAACCTGAAAGCAAAATCAGAAAATAAAGACAACCAATTTGATATTGACGGCACCATTTCTTTAAGCGACAGCACTTCTGAACTGACCCATATTTTGTTGAAATCAGAAAAGCTTGACCTGTCTATACTCAACAATTACCTCGGAGATATTTTCAGCAATATAAAAGGAACTGCCAATACCAACGACCTGGAATATTCAGTAAAAGATAAACAGGCTGTGATAACGGGAACGGCCAACATTAATGAGGCTTCCATGGTGGTGAATTTTACACAATGCAAATACCTCTTCAAAAACAGGAGTATTATTTTTAACCCCAATGAAATCAATTTTGGCAATATTGAATTAAGAGATACACTTAACAATACGGCTACACTCAGTGGAAAAATGTACCATCATTTTTTTAAAGACATCGAATTTGACAACATGATTTTTGACACTAAAAGGTTGCTGGTGCTGAATACCACTAAAAAAGATAACAGCCAGTTTTATGGCAAAGTGATTGGTAAAGCCAACATGGTACTGTCGGGCAGCCAGGATAATATTTTGATGAACATCACTGGTGAACCAAGCCGCCTGGACAGCAGCCACATCTATATTTTAAGTGGCAACAGTATTGAAAGCGGCGTGATTGATTACATTGATTTCATACAGTTTGGTAACAGGATGGAGGAAACATTTAAAACAAAATCTGCTGCTTCTGTACTGGTAAATATGGAACTTACTGCCAACCCATCCTGTAAAGTGGATGTAATATTAGATGAGTCTACGGGTGATATTATTAAAGGAGAAGGTGATGGATTGTTGAAAATAAGAGTAGGCAATAGAGAGCCGCTAAGCATCAATGGCAGGTACGAAATCACCAAAGGCGAATACACTTTTAACTTTCAAACTTTCTTAAAAAAATATTTTACAGTAACCAGCGGCACCCTTATCTGGGATGGCGATCCTTTCAAAGCCAGGATTGATATTGAGGCAGAATATCTTGCTACCAAAGTTAATTTCAGCAGCCTTGCTTCAGGTACCAGTTTCAATCAAATATCCAACCTTAGGATACTGGCTCACTTAACAGAAACCCTGCTAAAACCTTCTATTGATTTTGAATTTAAGCTGCCCACAGGAAGCCCCATTACAGATTTTTTAATCCTGAAAAAATTAGAGCAGTTTAAAGAAGATAAAAATGATTTGAATAAGCAGGTAACCTCTTTGCTTTTGTTTAATTCCTTCATTAATACCAACCAGGGTTTTATAACAGCAGGAAGTGGATACAATGTAATTGCAGGCACTATCGGTGGTGTGGTATCCAATGCTATCACAGGATTTTTTAACAGCCTGATATCAAAATACATTAAAAACTTAACCATTAATGTCGACATCAATTCCAGCCTCGGCCTGCAAGAAAATGTAGAAAAACTGCAGGCGGCAGCAAAAAGCAATTTAGTATATACCCTCCTAAATGGCCGGCTCATAATTACTGCCGGAGTCAACCTCGATTACAATAATCCTTATGCCAGTATTAACCGCAATACCAACTTACTGGTAACCCCTGACATTACTGTAGAATGGATATTAGGCAAAAGCGGCAGGGTAAGAGTGGTGGGCTTCAACCGTACCAATTACGATTTGGTAGGCCAGCGAAACAGAACGGGTGTAAGCCTGTCGTACCGTAAAGATGTAGATAAACTGTCTCAGATATTCAAATCAAATCCAGACAAACCGAAGCCGCAAAAAAAGATCGATAAATAAATTTTGATACCAGCATTTTAATGCTCATTCAAAATATTATGCCCCAGCTTATCTCTTTTGGTAGTTAGATATTTTTCGTTGTGCTGGTTGGGTTTTATTTCGATGGGAATGGTTTCCACTACTTCCAATCCATAACCCAGCAAGCCTGCCCTTTTACGGGGATTGTTACTCATCAGTTTCATTTTGCTGATACCTAAATGACGCAATATCTGGGCACCCACACCATAGTCCCTTTCATCCATACCAAAGCCCAATTCTAAATTGGCTTCTACCGTATCCATGCCCTGTTCCTGCAGTTTGTACGCTTTTAATTTATTCAGCAATCCAATGCCACGGCCTTCCTGGTTCATGTACAATACCACACCCTTGCCTTCCGTCTCTATCATCTTCATGGCTTTGTGCAACTGATCGCCGCAATCGCAACGCAGTGATCCTAAAATATCACCCGTCATACAACTGCTGTGTACCCTCACCATTACCGGTTCATCATGTTTCCATTCTCCTTTTTTTATTGCCAAATGTATTTCGCCTGTATTGAGCTGTTTAAAAGCGATCAATTCAAAAATGCCGTACTTGGTAGGCATCTGCACTTTTTCTTCTTCACTTATCAGTGTTTCTTTATCAAGCCGGTAAGCAATCAGGTCTTTGATAGAAACCAGTTTTAAATCAAACTTTTTAGCAATTTCTTTCAACTGATCCAACCTTGCCATGGTGCCATCTTCATTCATTATTTCCACCAACACACCAGCTTCAGAAAAGCCGGCAAGTCTTGATAAATCTACCGTAGCTTCTGTATGCCCGGTTCTTCTAAGCACCCCACCCTTCCTGGCTCTTAATGGAAAAATATGCCCTGGTCTTCCAAGGTCTTCCGGCTTTGTATCAGGGTTCACCAATGCCTGTACTGTTTTTGCTCTATCACTTGCAGAAATACCTGTAGTGCAGCCATGTCCCAGCAAATCGATACTCACTGTAAAAGGAGTGGCATGTAAAGAAGTATTGTCAGTTACCATCGGCTGCAGGTTCAGCTCATCGCAGCGTTTTTCGCTAATCGGTGTACAGATAAGACCTCTGCCGTGGGTACTCATAAAATTAATTATCTCCGGCGTAACGTTTTCGGCTGCTGTAATAAAATCTCCTTCATTCTCCCTCTCCTCATCATCCACCACTATCACCAGTTTCCCTTTCTTAATATCTGCTATCGCACTTTCAATACTGTCTAACATGTTTCAAATTTTTGACTGCAAAGTTAACGGTGTTTTCCATTTTAATATTTTCATAATAAGGAAAGATTGGTTATAACCAGCTTATTAACATTCTTCTTTTAAAATAACCGGTAATTGAAAAAAAATGGTTTCTTTTGCAGGAAATAAAAAGCAAAGTACGAGGTATAAAATTAAGTATAAGCAACACTTACCAGAAAAAAATTGTCAATGCACCGGTATTAATAATCAGCATATTTTTTAACTGCTATATAAAACCATATTCATCCTGATTTAAAAAAAAGTATTTACTTCATCAGGACGGAATGGTAATGATTTTTTAACCAAAACTGCTTACACCACCAGGTCATATACACTGACCTTTGCGAAAATTTTCAAATTATGATTATGAGAAAAAAAATCAACCTCCTAGCCATCCTGTTTTTATTGATGGGCCTGGCTACAAAAGCACAGGAAACAACATCCGAAATTCAGGGAATTGTAACAGACAGTAAAAAAGCAGCATTAACCGGAGCTACCGTTACTGCTGTTCACTTGCCCACAGGCACCAAGTATGTAACTACTTCCCGTAAGGATGGCCGTTTCAATCTTTCCAATGTAAGGATTGGCGGGCCTTATACTATCACCACCAGTTTTGTGGGATACAAAGAGGAAAAACAGGAAGATGTTTACCTCACACTGGGTACTGCTTTTAAGGCAGATTACAGTCTGGTAAATAACAATGCCAATTTAACTGAAGTAGTGGTTACGGCACGCCGCAGCGATAAAGTTTTCAGCCGCAGCCGTACCGGTTCTGCTGAAGTTATTACCCGCCAGCAAATTGACAGGTTGCCTACTACTAATAGAAGTATCAGCGACTTTACAAAACTTACACCAACTGCCAATGGCAGCAGCTTTGCCGGAAGAAGCGGCTCTTACAATAACCTTACGGTTAATGGTGCCAGCTTCAATAACACTTTTGGTTTGTCCGGTTCTCTCGGTGGCCAAACAAATTCTCAGCCATTCAGCATTGATGCTTTGGAACAGATACAGGTAAACCTTGCTCCCTATGATGTAACCCTTGGCGGTTTTACCGGAGCAGGCATTAACTCCGTTACCAAAAGTGGAACCAATGAATTTAAAGGTTCTATCTATAATTTTGTAAAAACACCAGATTTAACAGGTCTTAAAATAGGCAGCACCACCATCCCTAAACAGGATTTTAATTTTAAAAACAGGGGTATTACTATTGGTGGACCAATCATCAAAAACAAACTGTTTTTCTTTTTAAGTGGAGAGCAGGAAAGAATCAGTACACCGGGTACAGCAAGGGTTGCCAGCCGCAATGGTTCTACCGGCGTGAATGTATCACAGGCAAGTGGAGACGCATTGGATCAATTGAAAACATTCCTGATGCAAAAATTCAACTACGATCCCGGAGCGTATGAAAATTATACTTACGATACCTACAGCGATAAAGTAACTGCCAGGATTGATTTGAATATCAACAGTAAGAATACATTTAATATCAACTATTATTATTTAAAATCTCATCGCAACGTAGCGGCCAGTAACAGTGGTGCACCCGGCAACAACCGCCAGCCAAGCACTACTGCCATGCCTTTCCTTTCTTCTTCTTATATAATCAATAATAATTTCAATATTGTTATTGCTGAATTGAATACCCGTTTAAGCAATAAGTTATCAAACAAAATACAAGTTGGTTACAACAGATTAAGGGATTTCAGAAGCAGCCCCGGCAGCAGCATTTTCCCATTGGTTGATATTGAAAATGGCCAGGGATCTACTTTTACATCTTTTGGATATGAGCCATTTACTGCCAATAATAAATTGAGTACAGATACCTGGCAGTTCAACGATATTGTTACTTTGTACAAAGGCAAACATACTTTCAACTTTGGTACACAAAACACTTACAACAAATTCGTGAATGGTTTTTCACCCAACTATTATGGCAACTACCGTTTTGCTAATGTTGATTCTTTTTATGCCAGTGTAAATAGTGGCCGGGCTAATGCTACCCGTTATGCTTTGCAATACTCAGCCCGTAAAGGCGGCGAATTTCCTTTTGCAAGTTTGCGTTCATTGCAGTTAGGCTTTTTTGTCCAGGATAAATGGAATGTAAGCAAAGACTTCACCTTAACCCTTGGATTAAGAGCTGATATTCCAATCTACGAACAGAACTTTATTACCAACGCCAATGCAGATGCTCTTACTTACAGGAATGGTGAAAAAATTGAAACCGGCAGAGCACCATCTACACAAATTTTGTGGAGCCCAAGAGTTGGTTTTAACTACGATATAGAGGGAGATAAAACAATACAGTTAAGAGGTGGAGCCGGTGTATTTGCAGGGCCTCCTCCATTTGTATGGCTGAGCAATCAATTAAGCAATAATGGTGTGGACTTCGGGTCATTTACCAATACCTCAGGTGTTGCATTCAATCCAAATGTAGCTGCTTATATTCCACAAAATGCAACTTCCAATACCAGCTATAACCTGGCTATTACAGATAAGAATTTTAAATTCCCTCAATTGTTCAGGGCCAACCTGGCGCTAGACATCAAACTGCCGTTAGACATTGTGGCAACAATAGAAGGGATTTATAATAAAGATATCAATGCAGTATATCATCAAAATATCAACCTGCCAACAACAGGTGCTGCCCTGATGGGTTATGATAACAGGATCAGGTACAGCTCTTCAAAAATCTGGAGTGGTGCCGGTGGTGCTACTGCAGCCAATCCTAATATTTCTGATGCCATCGTGATGAAGAATACTTCAAAAGGATATTCTTACAATGCTACCTTACAATTGCAGCGCAATGTAAGGAACCTTTATACCATGGTTGCCTACAGCTATGGCAAAAGCAAATCGGTAAATGATGGTGGTTCTATTGCCCAGTCTATCTGGAGAGACCGCTCTGTTTCAGGCGATCCTAATGACGATGTAATTTCCAATTCAAATTTCATTCAGCCTCACAGGGTAGTTGCTGCAGCAGCTTACCGTTTTGAATATGCAAAACATTTTGCCACTTCATTTGGATTAACATTTGAATCTGCCAATGCAGGTACGATGAATTATCTGTACGTTGGCGATCTTAACAATGATGGACTTACTTCTAATGACCTGATTTATGTACCGGCTGCTAAAGAAGAAATCATTTTAGAAAGAGCCGGCACTGCAGCACAGGATCCAAGAACAACTGATGAAATCTGGAACCAGTTAAATTCCTACATTGACCAGGACGATTATTTAAGAACCAGGAGAGGAAAATATGCAGAAAGAAATGGTGCTTTACTTCCTTTCTACAGCAAAGTTGATTTAAACTTTACCCAGGACTTTTATGTGAACGTTCATGGCAAACGCAACACCATCCGCTTTACCATGGATATTTTCAACTTTAGCAATTTATTAAACCGTAACTGGGGAATCTTAAAAGTACCTAACCGTACCAACCTGTTAAATTTCTTACGTGTTGAAACGGCAGGAGCAAATGCCGGTAAGCCAGTATTTAGTTTTCCTTACTTCGATGCTGTTAACAAAATACCCCTTACCAGTACTTTCCAAAACAGTACCAGCCAGGCTTCAAGGTATCAGATACAGTTAGGAGTAAGATATATTTTCAACTAACTAAAATTGATAATGCCAATACAAAAGCTACCTTAACGGGTAGCTTTTTTTATTTAGTTAATCAGTGGCATACCTGTTAAAAATGCACTTGATAAAAAAGCCCTAAATTTATCTGACCGGTTTGCTAATGAACACAAAAATTAACAGGCATACATGAACCTTAAGTATAAAAGAATATTCCAGCACCTTTTTGTAAATGATTTTTGCTGGCATATTGCTTCGCCTTTTATTTATATTTCCAAACGTTTAATGCTGTCGAGAGAAAATTTTATAAACAGGAAAGCAGAAGATGAAAATACAGCAATTTGCGACAGGCTTTTTTTTCAAAAAATTGTTGTCAACGGAATTTTTAAAGGTTTGCATTTTGAAAATATTAAGGCAACCGGCAGCAGTATTTATTCAAAACTGCTGGGATCCTACGAACTGGAATTAGCCCCCATTTTACAAAAATTACTTGCTAATCCATATACCCATTTCATTAATGTTGGCTGCGATGAAGGTTATTATGCTGTAGGTATTGCTAAACTTAAACCAGGCATAAAAGTTATTGCATTTGATTGCAACAAAACAGCCGGGGAACGTTGTAAAGCATTGGCCAAAGCTAACCTGGTATTGGATAATATTACAGTAAAGGGTTGTTTTTCATTCACAAAAATTGATGATATCCCGGCTCAGTCAAAAACACTTTTCATTATCGATTGCGAAGGTTGTGAAAATGATATTATTAATGCCGGGTTAATAAAAAAAAATACCGCTGCCGATTTTATCATTGAGTTGCACTACCAAGAAAACCCATTGATACTTTCAAAATTGCAGCAACTTTTTTCAGCCACACACAAGATCAGTTTGATAAATGCATTGTCGGATCATGAAAGGGTAATGAAGTATGATTTTCCTGAGCTTGAAAATTTATCTTACACACAAAAAGATTTCATTTTGAACGAACGGAATGGTTTTATGCAATGGCTGATTGCCGAATCTTTTGTATGAAGTAAAACTGTGTATAGCCTTAGACAATAGCAATGAAGCTGCACAAAGAAAAAATGGCGGACTAAAAAATAATTATCTCACCAACATCAGCATTCCTTTATAACTAAACTCCTGCCCATCTTTACAAACCACTTCCAGTATATACACATACGCAGCCGTAGTAGTTGGTGGCTGGCCTTGTGTTTCGCCATTCCAGCCTTGCGATTTATCATTCACCGGCACATCCTGCTTTTCAAAAACTTTTTGTCCAAGGCGATTGAAGATCATCATCTTTTTTATTTTGGCAAGACCAAAACCCTTGACATAGAAAATATCATTGAGTCCATCGCCATTGGGAGAAAACGCATTGGGAATATACAACTGCCCCTTACCGCAAAATACCACAATCCTCATTTCATCTGTTGCAGTGCAGCCAAAGATTGTTTCTACTGTAACCCTGTATGTGATATTATCATCCGCCATCAATTTTGGATTGGGGCAGCTCACGCAATCCAGCCCTGTGGATGGTTCCCACAAATAACGATTAATATCATTGCCTACAGCCTGTGCAAATAATTGTATTGGGGTTCCATTGGCTACATTCCTGTCGGCACCCGCATTTACGGTTGGTTTGTTGCCTACAAAAATGGTAACATAGCCTGTATCACTGTTACAAACATTGTTACTGAATGCAATTACCTGGTAAGGCGTGGTAACAGTGGGTGAGGCGTAAGGATTAGCTGCTGCTGGATTACTTAAAGTTCCGGATGGGCTCCACAAATAATTATTTACCGTACTGGTTGCTTTTAGTTGTCTCCTTTCGCCAATGCACAAACTGTCATTTACACTAACGGTAAGGTTTACTGGTTCATCCACCACCACCGTCACCGTATCATTTTGAACACAACCAAACTGATTGGTAACGGCAACAGAATAATTGGTTGTAACAACCGGTATTGCCCGTGGCGTAGCACTATTTATATTTTGTAAAGATGCTGAAGCTGCCCACTGGTAAATAACGCCATCAAAACTACGGAGCTGTACAAAGCCGCCACGGCAGATAGTGGTATCCGGCGCTGCTGCAGGCACGGGTAATGGATGAATAACAACCGGCTTACTAACGGTTACATCACACCCATAACCTGTTCTTACATTTAACTGTACGGTATAGTTTCCTGCATTGACAAAATTATACAGCATGGTATCAGCATTGCTGATCGTATTGTTATTGAGTTTCCAGGTGTAGGTAGTTATTGCATCCTGTGTCACAATATTTGCCTGGTACACCAAAACATTTTGCATACATTTTTCATTCACCCCAACAATTGCGGCGGTTGTTGTGGTATAAATAATTACCGTATCAGTTGATTGATAAGTACTGCTACATCCGTTGACAGTAGTGGCTTTTAGTGTTGCCAAATAATGGCCGGCCACTGTATAAAAATGAGTTAGATTAATATCGGTGGATGTCTGTGCATCACCAAAATTCCATCTATAATTCATGTTGCTAAATCTTGATGCAGATAAATTATTAAATCTTACAGTACCGGTATCACCGCAAATTTTGGGATTCTCTATACTGAACTTTGCCCCAACAGAATCAATGATGATTCGCCTGGTTGTATCATCAACACACCCTTTATCAGTGGTAACTTTTAGCATCACATCATACAAACCGGCAGGTATAAAATTATGATCCAGTGTATCGGCAGTGCCGGCAATATTTCCATTTACTTTCCATTGGTATTGTGCAATAGGGTCGTTGGCAGTGGAGCCACTGATGTAGCGGAAGTTACCCGGTGTACAATGAATGCTGTCGCCGGTAAAGGTTGCAACGGGGTTACGGTAAATTTCGATGGCTCGTGGTTTTAATAAAGTATCCGTGCAACCATGTTCGGTTGTCACGATCAGTTTTACATCGTAAATGCCCGCCTGCTGGTAATTGTGTACAGGGCTTTGTAATGATGCATTACTGTTATCGCCAAATGACCATTGATACGTTGCGATATTAAAAAGATGGTTTGTATTATCAGTGAACAACACCCTTGCAGTATCAGCACAAAATTTATTCTGACTAATACTGAATAATGCTTTTACAGAATCAACAATAATATTAGTTGCAACAGAATCTGTACAGCCGTTTACCGTGGTCACTTTTAATGAAACAATGTGATTGCCTGCAATGAAATTATAATTAAGGCTGGCATTGCTGCTTCTTTGAACATTATCAACAAACCATTGATACTTTACAATATTATCTACTGAATTTATACTGCTTAAGTATTGATAAATTCCGGGTGTACAATGAATACTGTCGCCAATAATGGCTGCATGGGGCAGGTTATAAATATGGATTGTGTCTGTAAACACAGTTGTATCACGGCAGCCGTTTATAGTTTCTGCAATTAACTGTACAGTATAATTGTTAGGCAATAAATAATTGTTGGATGGATTTTGCAAAGCAGATGTATTGCCATCTCCAAAACTCCAATTGTAAAAATTGATTGCTCCATAACTTGTTGTAAGGTTATTAAAGTTAGGAGAGCCGAATGTGCAGAAACGGACCTGGCTGATTGAAAAATCTGTTACGATGGAATCAATCAAAATATTTTTAGTAATGGAGAAGATACAGCCATTTACTGTTTGAATGAAAAATGTAATCAGGTGATTGCCGGGTGTTCTGTAATTATAATTCAGATCAGGTGTATTGGCAACGCTGTCTGCATCAATACTCCACTTGTATTTTGCAATCGCATCCACACTGGTAATGTTACTTGTGTATTGCAGCCTGGTGGATGGCACTAAGCAAACAATTGCATTGCCGTTGATGGTGGCTGAGGGAAGATTGAATACCCTGATAGTATCAACAAATGTGGTAGTATCCCTGCAACCATTGACTGTAGCGGCTATCAGCCGAACAGTATAATTGTTGGGAAGTAAATAATTATTGGAAGGGTTTTGTGTCGTTGAAGTATTGCCATCACCAAAACGCCAGTTGTAAAAATTAATTGCACCAAAGTTGGTAGTAAGGTTATTGAATGATGCCATACCACTTCCACAGAAACGAACAGGGTTGATGGAAAAATTTGTTACAATAGAATCTATCAAAATATTTTTGGTGATTGTAAACGTACAGCCATTTACAGTTTGAATAAAAAATGTAATGACATGATTGCCGGGTACCCTATAATTATAATTTAGATTGGGTGTGTTAGCAACACTATCTGCATCAATACTCCATTTATATTTTGTAATCGCATCTGCTGAAGTAACAGTACTGCTGTATTGCAACTTCGTTAATGGCTGCAGGCATACAGTATTGATTCCATTAATCGTGGCCAATGGGCTTGCGTAAATATTGATTGCATTGGCAACCGTAAAAGAATCAACACAGCCATACTTTGAGGTAACCACCAATTTCACTGTGTATACTCCCGGAACATTATAAAGATGTGAGGAAGGCGTTGCAGTGGTATCTATTTTTCCGTCACCAAAATACCATTTATAGCGGATGGAAGAAAAGAATGGAACAATGCTCTGGTCAGTAAAGTTTACATAGCCGCTATCGCAAAATTTATTTGGCCCAAAACTAAATTTTGCCTTTACCGAATCAACAAAAACAGTATCGCTTGCTTTTAAAGTAAAGGGGCAACCTTCCGGGCTGGTGAGGATCACATTCGGCAGGTACCGGCCTGCATTAATATAAGTGTGTGCAACATTTGAATCGGTGATGTTTGGCAGTACCGGAGTACCATCACCATAATCCCAAGCATAGGTTTTAATAAAACTACCTCTCACATTCATGGCGGTGCTGTATGGCTTACAACCATTGCCTGTATTGGCTGTCAGCGTAGCGATGGGGCCACGTACTCTTATTATTTTCGAAATACTGTCTTCACAATTATTCAATCCTTTTACCCTCAGTGTTACTTTATAAAAACCCGGCAACGCATAAATATGCGGCGATGGATATTGGTCTGTACTGCCCGTACCGCCATCACCAAAATCCCAAACCCAACTGCTTGAATAAGTGGAACTGTCGGAGAAAGCAATAGCAGTTGGTGCACATCTTGTGGTATCACCAATTCTGAAATTTGCCTGCGGATGTACTAATTTAATGTATGATGTTCTTGTAATACTGTCACTGCATCCATTCTCATCCTGCACTACCATTTTAATATTATAGTTTCCTTCTGCTGCATAAGTATGTGAGCCGTAATAGCCAGTTGATGAAGCAGCATCACCATAGTACCAGGTGTAATTGCCATTGTACACCTGGGCATAATTATAGAGAAACACATTAAAAGCACCGCACTTCAATGTATCATAACTGAAGAAGTCTGCTTTGGGTTGATAAATTTTTATGTAGTTGGGTTTACTAACGGAAGATATACAACCAAATGAATCGGTGATGGTAAGTGATACAGTATAAAAATTATAATAGTAGGTGCCGTTATATATTTTATTGATGGCAGTATCTGTATCAGTGATCAAAGTAGTGCCGTTGCCAAAATTCCAATCCCATTTTACAATGGGCACACTGCCGCTTTGTATGGAAGTATCAGTGAACACAACATTTTGCGGCGATGTACAACTTTTGACGGGTGTAGCTGTAAATCCTGCCTGTGGACCAGATGTTATCAATGGCACCACTATCTGTTTGGTGATAGAAGAAAAACAGCCGATTGAATCGGTTACTTTCAAATTCACATTGTATGTATTGACTGTATAAAGATTGCTTACTGCTGTATCCAGTGTGCTGTTTAATACAGGTGAGCCATTACCAAAGGTCCATTGCCAGTTGATAATGGAGATAATGCCATTCTGGACAGAAGAGTCCGTAAAAATTACTTTGAGTGGCACTAAACAACTCAACTGGATATCAGGAATAAAATTGACCAGCGGCCCACGCACACTGATGGGCAAAGGATAGTAAATAGAATCTGAACAACCGAGTTTATCTTCAATAATAAATTTCACATAATACAAACCTGTATCAATGTAAGTATGGCTGGTATTGCCTTTCAGCCACAGGCCATAGTTATTGAAATTAGCAAGGTTATCAATAATAAATCTGCCAGTGCTATCACCAAAATCCCAGGTATAAGTTTTTATTTTAGAGGAATCATTTCCAAATGGATAAAAATTTACCAGCCCGTTAGTACAGATGTCTGTTTTATCAGGGGTAAAGTTTGCTTTTTCATCAATGATGATTACTCGTTTTTTACCGGTATCAATTTGGTTGGTCAATGTATCCAGTCTTACCACCGTTACGATGTATGCTTTTTGTGGCGGCGAGAAAGTATAGGTCACCGGATTTAATATTCCGGTATTTAATAAAGGGGATCCATCACCAAAATCCCAACTCACTACCACTGCATTGCTGACAGTATCAGTGAATGTAACGGTGTATTTATCTGCACAGGTTTTATCGAGGCCAAAACCACCGCCACCTCCACCGCCACCTCCACCGCCACCACCGCCTCCACCGCCCCTTCCAACATAATCACAAATATCAATAACGGTTACAAATTTAGCAATAGAAGTAAACGTACATTAAGCAGTA
>JANLQY010000110.1:0-13497 GCA_031368105.1 Chitinophagaceae bacterium | reverse complement strand
AGGAAAATAATGTTCTGTTTATATGCCATCCGGCAAAACTGCATTCGCTTGTTGCGATTTTTTTATTTCTTTAAAGGAAGAAATCTTTTGTGAAAAAAATCGCAACAAGCGAATGTTTGTATTATTTTCCTATAATTAGCATTAGTGTTAAACTGGCGCACAGGCCAGTAATTGCGGCGTACAGTGTCTTAGTTTTTCTTTTCCCCTGCCACCGTGAGTATTAGATTCCAATCTCGATTTACTTTATCTTTAAGGCATTAAAAAACCAGCGTTCGTCCGAAAAACTAAACGCTGGTTAACATTTATAAAACCCATTAAAATGTTTAAAATTACATCAAACCTCGATGAGGTTATTGGCAAATGGAAAGCTATCGCACAAAACCCGAAACCTTTAATGGTTTCTTTATTACAGAAAAAGTGCAATAAAGTTATTTGTCCAGCCCATCACACACATCCAGAAGTGATTGACGGGCTTCATTCAAAAGCGGAAGTTCAGGTAAAGTTTTGTTGTGAGAAACAGAAAGAGATGTTTCAAAATTTGCCAACATAGATAAAACTTTTTCATTGACTTCTTTAAGTGTGCTTGCAAGGTTTATCATTGCATTAGCACAGCTTTTTACTTGCTCTTCATTTATTGATAATTCTAAAGTATCCATAATAAACTTGAGTATTAAAGATTTTTTGCAAAAATCAAAAAGGGCTCCGCAGCTAAAGAAAAAAAACAAAACACCTTGCACACTTTGCCAGCCCTGCGCAACCGCACTTTTGCCAGCCCTTCATAAGAAAAGGTAAGCGTACCGCAAATTTACCTTTTCTCCCCTCCCACGGCTAACCTGAGTAACATAATACCCCTTATAGGCGAACCGTTAGTATTCTGTTTCATGTGCTCTAAGGCGCAAATACTGCATTCGCTTGTTGCGATTTTTTCTTTACAGCTTGGTGGCTGTCTTTGTGGAAAAAATCGCAACAAGCGAATGTTTGAACTAACGGTTACCTATAAGGGAATTTTATGTTAATCAGTATTAAATCTTTTCACTACCTTTACTTTGATTATTTAAATACGCTGATTATTTCTAAAAAAGAGAGGCTGCCTATAAAAGCAGCCTCTCTTCTATTTAATTCAAAAAATTACCCTGAAACAGGCGGCTCAGTTTGTTCACCAGCTTATTCATTGTTATCCGTATTGTCAGCAGCATTTGAAGCGTCTGTATTTTCTGCAGCATCTGCTTCCGGCACAATCACTTCTTCTTCCTGTTCATCCAGTTTGGTGATGGCTGCAATAGAATCACCTTCATCCACTCTTATCAGTTTCACACCCTGTGTTGCCCGTCCCTGCTCACTTACGCTGGCTACACTCATGCGGATGGTAACACCACTCACACAGGTAATCATCAGGTCTTCTTTTTCTGTAACATCCAGCAAGCCCACCAGTGATCCGGTTTTGTCGGTTACATTAATTGTCTTTACACCTTTACCGCCACGGTTGGTAACACGGTAATTTGGTTCGCCAGTTTCAGGATCATTTAAGAAAGTACGTTTGCCAAATCCTTTTTCACTCACCACCAAAATGGTACGGCTCCTGTCTTCCCTGTTTACGCAAACCATGCCCACTACTTCGTCATTGGCATCATCCACTTCAATACCATACACACCAATACCACCACGCCCTGTTGACCTTACTTTTTCTTCGGGGAAACGGATGGCACGGCCACTTTTTACTGCCAGCATTATTTCACAATTGCCATCTGTCATTTTAGCTTCCAGCAACTGATCGCCTTCTAAAATATTAATGGCATTAATACCATTTTGTCTTGGCCTGCTGAAATCTTCCAGGTCAGTTTTTTTAATGATCCCTTTTTTGGTACACAAAACAATGTAATGGCTCTTCAAATATTCTTCGTCATTAAAATTTTTCACATCAATAATTGCCCTTACTTTATCATCCTGGGGTATCTGTATCATGTTCTGTAAGGCACGCCCCTTGCTGGTTTTATCGCCTTCCGGAATTTCATATACTTTCAGCCAGAAGCACCTTCCTTTTTCTGTAAAGAACATTAGTGTGTGGTGAGTAGATGCTACAAATAGGTGTTCAATATAATCTTCCTGTCTTGTACTGCTGCCTTTGGCACCACGGCCACCACGGCGCTGCTGCCGGTATTCTGCAGATGAAGTACGCTTGATATAACCGAGGTGAGAAATGGTAACCACCACATCTTCTTCTTCAATCAGGTCAAGCATATTGATCTCGTCGCCCACATAAACAATCTCTGTTTTGCGTTCGTCACCAAACTTTGCTTTTACTTCTGCCAGTTCTGTTTTGATGATATCGTAGCGTATTCCTTCATTCGCCAAAATTTCTTCCAGGCGGCCAATCAGTTTCATAATTTCTGCATGTTCCTCTCTTATCTTGTCAATCTCCATTCCGGTCAGGCGCTGCAAACGCATTTCCAGCACCGCTTTTGCCTGTATCTCACTCATGCCGAAACTGCTCATCAATCCATCCTGTGCAATGTGCGGTGTAGCAGATTCCCTGATGAGTTTGATTACTGCATCCAGGTTATCCAGCGCAATGATGTAGCCTTCTAAAATATGAGCTCTCTCCTTTGCTTTGCGTAATTCAAATTGTGTACGGCGTACCACCACCTCATGCCTGAACAAAACAAACTCGGAAACAAGGTCTTTTAAATTTAAAATTCTAGGCCTGCCTCTTACCAAAGCAACATTGTTGATACCGTAAGAAGTTTGTAATTCTGTTTGCTTGTACAATTGATTGATGACAACCTGTGCCACCACATCTTTCTTCAGGTCAATTACAATACGGGTGCCTTCTTTATTGTTGCTTTCATTGTTAACATCCGAGATGCCTTCAATCTGCTTATCATTGATAAGTTCACCAATCCTTGCCGTTAAAGTATCCCTGTTTACCTGGTACGGTGTTTCGTAAATGATTATTTTTTCACGCCCGTTTTTGGTAGTTTCAATATTTACTTTACCCCGAAGCACCACCCTGCCCCTTCCTGTATGGAAGCCGGCTTTTACTCCTTCAAAACCGTAGATGATACCGCCGGTTGGAAAATCTGGCCCTTTTACATGCTTGATCAGCTCATCAATATCAATCTCCCGGTTATCTATATACGCAACGCATGCATCAATCACCTCACTCAGATTGTGCGGCATCATGTTGGTAGCCATACCCACGGCAATACCACTGGCACCATTCACTAACAATTGAGGAATACGGGTTGGTAATACCGTAGGCTCCTGCAATGAATCATCAAAGTTGAGCTGGTAATCCACCGTTTCTTTTTCAATATCTTCCAACATCGCTTCGGCAAATTTTTCAAAACGAACCTCGGTGTAACGCATTGCAGCCGGTGGATCTCCATCCTGGCTTCCGAAATTACCCTGGCCGTCAATCATGGTGTAGCGCATGCTCCAGTCCTGGGCCATACGAACCATGGTATCGTAAATAGAAGCATCACCGTGTGGGTGAAATTTACCCATCACCTCTCCCACAATACGGGCACTTTTTTTATACGGACGGTTGCTGTAGTTGCTCAATTCGTTCATGCCAAAAAGCACCCTTCTGTGTACCGGTTTCAAGCCGTCCCTTACATCTGGCAAGGCCCTGCCTACGATCACACTCATGGAGTAATCAATGTAAGAAGTCTTCATTTGTTCCTCAATATTCACCGGGATTATTTTGCCCCTGTTGCTGGCTGCCCCACCATCATTTGGCGGCAACATACCATCATTTGTTTCTTCGTTATTTTCCATATTATTTTGTCCTTTTGTAGAGGCTTGCGAAAGTACTGATTTTACAGCGTTTTTCCGTTTATAAATGAATGTTTTTAAGGCTATTTATACACATATTGTGGATTGTTTTGATTCAGGCTTTTTGTTCGCTGATTTTACTTCGGCGGGCAGCGTTTCATATTGAGGAATGAAGTACAATCCGTTCATCATTTGTACAGGTATTTTGCCCGCTTTAAAATATTTTTTGCATTATTGAATAAGCTCTGAAATGGAGGCCGAAGATGCCAATTGGTATGCGGTAAAAGTGAGTGACACAAGGATGACGCCATGAAAACTGATGCCGGTATCAAAATAAAAATTCATCTTTTTTTGGAAAGCAATTTTAAAAATATTCACCAATGAAAAAAGGAAACAATAACTTGCCGCTCTAAAAAAATAAACGATTGTGAAAACGATTTTACTCTTAGGCGCAGGCAAATCTGCCACCGTGTTGATTGACTATTTAATTGAAATTGCAAAGGAAAATAAATGGAAATTTATTGTGGCCGATGCTGATAAAGAACAGGTGCTTTCCAAAACCAACCACTCTCCTTTTGCCGAAGTTGTTGCTATTGATATTACCAACGAAAAGCAACGTTCTGTTTTAATACAAAGGGCGCATGTCGTTATTTCTATGATGCCGCCTTCACTGCATTTTTTAGTGGCCAAGGATTGTGTAGAATACCGTAAACATTTGCTGACTGCTTCTTATGTAGATAATAAAATTAAAAGCCTTGCTGAAGAAATAAGACAAAAGAAATTATTGTTTTTATGTGAGATGGGGCTTGACCCCGGCATTGACCACATGAGTGCCATGAAAATTTTGAATAAAATAAAAGAAGCTGGTGGGCATGTCACTTCTTTTAAAAGCCATTGTGGTGGACTGGTTGCTCCGGAAAGTGATAACAATCCCTGGCATTATAAAATTAGCTGGAACCCACGAAATGTAGTACTGGCAGGAAAAGCAGGGGCAGAATACAAACTGGATAATAAAATTGAACACCGGGATTATGCAGCATTATTTGTAAATTGCGATGAAGTGAATATGGATGAATTGGGCAGCCTGGCTATTTATCCCAACAGGGATTCGATGAGTTATATACCGCTGTATAAACTGGAAGCTGCGGCTACTTTTATCCGCACTACTTTACGCTATCCATCTTATTGCAAAGGATGGAATGCGATTGTGCAATCAGGACTGGCTAATGAAACTGATAACATTGATACAAAAAATTTGACGTTTAAAAAATGGTCTTTACCTGTTGTGCCATTTGTGAATGAAGAGAATAAAAACATGCTGGAGTTTCTTGGATTGTTTGATGATGTATTGGTACCGGCTACTGTAAAAACTTCTGCGGATGTGCTGCAGTATTTATTAGAAACAAAATTGGCCATGCAGCCTGCGGATAAAGACATGATTGTAATGCTGCATGAAATTGAATTTGAAACTGCAGAGGGACAAAAGAAAAAAATTGAAAGCAGCCTGGTTGTAAAAGGCGACAACAGCCTGCGGACTGCCATGGCAAAAACAGTTGGGCTTCCGCTGGGTATTGCTGCCAAGTTGATTTTAAATGATACCATTAAAATGACCGGGATACACATTCCCATTCAAAAGGAAATTTATGAGCCGGTGTTGAAAGAGCTGGAAAGTTTGGGTGTTATATTTAAAGAAACAGAAAAATAAACAGTAAAAAAAATCATTTATAGTTAAGGCAATAATAATTTCCTCAACTCCTTCACTCCTTCTGTAGCCGGCTTTTCTATCAAAGTAAGGGTGGATGATTTTTCTACGTCAGGTATTTTTTTATCAATAATAAATTTTGGTAAAAATGCTGGCGCATAATGCAGCAATGACGCTGCCGGATAAACCTGCAATGAAGTGCCCACCACCACAAAATAATTACAGTCATACATAAGTGCTACTGCTTTTTCAATCATTGGCACCGGTTCTTCAAACCACACAATATATGGCCGCAGTTGTTTTCCATCGGCTGCTATATCTCCCAATTTTATATCGCTTCTTATTTCATATACCAGTTTTTCATCTGCCTCACTCCGCATTTTAAAAATTTCTCCATGCAGGTGAATGATTTTGGTGGAGCCTCCCCTTTCATGCAGGTCGTCTATATTTTGTGTTACGATGGTTACATCAAAATCCTTTTCTAATTCAGCTAGGGAAATATGTGCAGCATTGGGTTCTGCAGCAGCCACCTCTCGCCTTCTGGCATTGTAAAACTCCAAAACCATTTCCGGGTTTTTCTTCCATGCTCCCGGCGTGGCTACATCATAAACATTGTACCCATTCCACAATCCATCAGTATCCCGAAAAGTTTTCAATCCGCTTTCTGCACTGATGCCGGCACCGGTTAAAACCACGATGTGTTTTTTTTTCATTTATTAAAAATAAGCATTAGGCGGTTTGCTTTTTTACAGAAAATCTTTTTTTGAAAATAAAAAATCCGCCGCCAATAATTAAAAGTAATGGCCACAATCCAATCAATCCCACCAGCAAATCAGCAATCCACCTGGCACCATATTTAAATGCATCTGCTATCCTTGTTAAAAAAGAAGGTGTGCCTTCTGTGGGTTTGTACCCGTTGATGGGTTGATAAAAACTAAGGTTGATGGTGCTCATGGCAGATTGATGTGTGAGGTATTCCACCCTTCCTGCTGCAGCTTCTATTTCTTCCTGTATGCTGTTGATCTCTGCCTGCACCTGCAGCACTTCTTCCATATTTTTGGATTGTTTTAAAAAGTCGAGATATTTCAAACGCACTTGTTTTTTTGCTTCCAGCCTCGACTTTACATCCACCACCTGACCGGTAACATCTTCTGTATTTATTTTTCTTTCCAACACTTTTACATCACTGCCGGGCAATTGATTCATCATGTTTTCAAACTGGTCAACAGGTACTTTTATGGAGATGCTGGTGGCTGTTTTTTCATCTGTCAGGTTTTGTTCTTCTTCGGCAATATACCCGCCAAATTGCTTTACTGTTTTATGTACAGATTCGTTGTAGCGGTTAAAGTCTTTTACTTCTAATTTTAGTGTGGCAGTTTTAATTATCTTTTTATCCCAATCCACGCTGGCTGTTGATTGCAGCGGTTTTGCTGTGGCTATACTGTCCGTGTTATTTTGAGGAATTTGCCCAGTTGGAATTGGTTCTTTAGTTTTTTGAGTGCCGGGCTCAGGTGCTTTAAGTTCAAGTTTGTTTACGATTTCATCCCGTAATGCCTGTTCTTTATTGCGATTGCAGAAAAATAAAATGATGGCTGCAAACAGGGTTGCTGATAAAAGCAGTTTATATTTCATAACAATGGTTTAAGAATGATGAGATGCCATTGATACAAATTGCATAAAAAAGGAAACCACTGGTAAATGTTAAATGAAAACTAAAGGATTTTTTTTGATTACACTAATTGATACGAATTAAATAACACTTCTAAAAAAAATAAATTTTCAAACATCAAATTTTTTCTCCTGCATATTTCAATATAATCTCCCACTCTTCTGGTTTCACTGTTTGCACACTCAGCCTGCCCAATCTTATCAGATCCATATTAACCAGCCGGGGATCTTTTTTTAATATCTCCAGCGGAACTGTTTTCTTTAATTTTCTTACCGGCTTAAAATCCACCACCAGCCATGCTGCTTCTTCTGTGGTGGGATCCTGGTAAGCTTCTTTGGCCACTTTTGCAATGCCTACTATTTCCACGCCTTCATTGCTGTGATAAAAAAATACTTCATCCCCTTTTTTCATCGCTCTTAAATTATTTCGGGCTGCATAATTTCTTACCCCATCCCAAAAAGTTTGTTTGTCTTTTACAAACTGATCCCAACTGTATTTAAAAGGTTCTGATTTTATTAACCAATAAGCCATAGCTAAAAATTATTTTTTAATTGAATTACATATCTGCAAAGCATGTCTGCAGACACGATATTATTTTTTTAAAAATATAAAACCATGTTCAACTTAACATCGTAATTACAAAAACAATATTAATTTTTTTCACTTACAAAATCAAATTCGTTATGCTATTAAAAAAATCTATGGACAAAAGCCTGGTGGATGCTACAGCAGAAAGCGGAATCAAAGGCGTATCGAGGAGGAATTTCCTCGGTTATCTTGGCGGAGCTTCTGCCCTTATGCTCACAGCAGCAGCTTGTAAAAAAGACAGCAACCCTTCAAACTCAGGTGTTGATTTGGGAAGCGGTGATACCGGCATATTAAATTATGCGTATGCCCTGGAGCAACTGGAAGCAGCTTTCTACACACAGGTGGTATTAACTCCTTACAGTGGTATTACTGCTGCTGAATCGTTATTGCTTACAGACATCAGGGATCATGAAATTGCTCACCGTGAGTTTTTCAAAGCCGCATTGTCTACCAATGCCATTCCTGCTTTAGAAGTAAATTTTACTTCTATTAATTTCAGCAGCCGTGACAGCGTTTTAGGAACTGCTAAAGCGTTTGAAGATTTAGGCGTTACTGCCTACAATGGTGCAGGTAAATTAATCGTAAATCCAGCTTACCTCACTCTAGCAGGTAAGATTGTTTCTGTAGAAGCAAGGCATGCTGCCTACATCAGAGATTTGATCAGCAATGGCAGCTTTGCAGATAATACCGCTCTTGATGCAAACGGTTTAGACATGGCCCGTACACCAGCACAGGTGCTTGCCATTGCCGGAACATACATCAAAACTGCCATTAACGCAAGTAATTTACCAATCAATTAAAATTTTAATTTTATGAACTTACAAAATATAATAAACGAAATTGAAAAAGTAGATCCGGAAGTATATGAAAGACTAAATGGCAGAAGAGATGCAATGAAAAGTTTTGCCAAAACATCTGGAAGAGTAGCCTTGGCTGCATTGCCACTGGCATTCGGCAGTATGCTGCAAAAGGCTTATGGTAAAGGCACAGGCATTACCGGTATAATTGACGATACACTCAATTTTGCTTTAACGCTTGAATATATTGAGTCTAACTTTTATATCAAAGGAGTTGCCACTGCAGGACTTATACCTACTCCAGCTGCAATGGGTGCGTTGACCACTATCCGTGATCATGAAGCAGCACACGTAAATTTTTTACGCACTGCCATTACTTCATTAGGCGCTACCCCAGTTAGCTTTACTGCAGCACAATTTGATTTTACTGCACATGGAACTTTTCCCACTGTGTTTAGCGACTATGACACCTTTCTTGCAGTAGCACAAACATTTGAAGATACTGGTGTAAGAGCCTACAAAGGACAGGCAGGTAATTTAATCAGCAACAATGATGTACTTACTGCTGCATTAAATATCCATTCTGTAGAAGCAAGGCATGCAAGCCATATCCGTCAGATGCGTAGAGCAAGAGGTGTTGATGTAAAGCCATGGATAACTGGTAATAATTCTGGTATTGGTGCTGTAGTAGCAGCTAGCTATGCCGGTGAAGAAACCACTACACAGGCCGGCGTAAATATTGTAAACATCAACGGTTTCAATATTTCTGCAAATGCAGCATCAGAAGCATTTGATGAACCATTGACCAAAGACCAGGTAGTTGCAATCGTTACTCCTTTCTTTGCATAATAAACAATAATATCATGCGGATGGCTGGCACTAATCAGCCGTCCGCTTTGATAAAACATTATTCACAAAAAATTATAACCTACAAAAAAATTATTTTATGATAGCATCTAAAAATTTATTAACAATTTTTCTTGCAATGCCAGGTGGCATGGAATGGATAATGATCCTGCTTGCAGTGGTAATCTTATTTGGCGGCAAAAAAATACCTGAGTTGATGAAAGGCATTGGCAAAGGAGTAAGGGATTTTAATGATGCTAAAAGTAGCATTAAAACAGAAATGGAAGAAGGTATGAAAGCAAAAGACAAAGACCAGGAGATTGCAGAATTGAAACAACAATTACTAAAATAATTTATTTACAAGAATTCTATTTTACAATCTGTCCCAAATACTTTACCAACTTTTATTTTTTCAAAATTAAATCGTGTTGCTTCACAGCATTCCCCCTTCAATACTTTCCTTAGAATTCTTTACTAACAATTAAAATAACCATAGTGCTTACAGCTAATCCTGAAAGAAAATATTTTTTTCAACGAATCGGTCAAAAAAAAGAAGTGCCTCAGGTGATGAATTTTTTTGATCACATAGAAGCTTTTCGCTGGCACCTGATTAGGAGTATTGTTGCCTGGTTGATTGGGGTTGTTGCAATTTTTATAAATATTGATTGGGTATATGACAATATTATTTTAGCCCCTGCCAACGAAAACTTTTTTACCTATGGTGCATTGTGCAGGTTTGGCAACTGGCTTCACCTTGGCAATTCACTTTGTATGCCTGCTATAAAAATCAGCTTCCAGGTTACGGAAGTAAACGGCACTTTTACCTCTGCTATCAACATTGCCATGATTGGTGGCATTATTGCTGCCTTTCCCTATATCTGCTGGGAGCTGTGGCGGTTTATTAAGCCGGCACTTAGTACCAAAGAAAAGAAAATGAGCCGTGGCGGTATATTTTGGGTATCTGCTTTTTTCTTTACTGGTGCTGTGTTTGGTTATTATTTACTGGCTCCTTTTACCTTCAATTTTTTAGCAAGTTTTTCGCTGGGCAAGTCTGGTATGATACAATACCGGCCATCGGTAAATGATTATGTAGATAGCCTTACCAACCTTATACTTGGCTGTGGACTTGCATTTGAAATGCCCATACTCTGCTTTGTGCTTGCAAAAATTGGTATCATTACCGGCAGCTTCCTCAAAAAATATTTCAAGTTTGCGTTTGTAATTATTTTAGTGGTGGCAGCCATCATTACACCTTCACCCGACTGGACAAGCCAGTTCCTGGTAGCCATCCCATTGCTGTTTTTGTATTGGATAAGCATTGTACTTGCATCAGGGGTAGAACGCAGCCGTGCCAAAGAATCGGCACAGTAAATAAGCAAATAAAAATTTAACAAAAAGAAATCCCTTCTTCTAGTTTCGTCGTATATAAAAATGGTATTTAAAAAATATTGGTACATTCCAATATTGCTCAGTTGAAACAAAAATGAAAAATACATTACTATACCTGCTTATTTTCACTTACTCAGCCAGTATATTCAAGCCGGTAATGCCTTATTTATCTGATACTATTGCCCATACCTTTTATTATGCAGAACATGTAAAAACAGTGCATCTCGAAAATGGCAAGTATCATGTACACAATGAGCTGGTAAAGCACAGCCGCAGCGGTACCAATGATGATAAAGATGCCATGCAGAAAAAAATGGCTTCAGCAAATGAACATTTGATTACCACAATTTATTCTACTCCGTCCTTTAGCACATATCTTTCACACAATTATTTTCGCCACATACAGTCTTTTGCTTTTGATATACATATCAATGGCGACTTCCCCCCTCCCCGATACTCATAATACTTCATCCTGGATTTTTTTATTGCCATTACTATTGTTATCAATTTAATTGGCTGATGGTTTTATTTTTTAAAAAATCATTTTCCATTAATGATATTTTTGTATTGCCCTTAGGTACCCATTATAAATATTGGATAAGGCAGTAATCGATTTTCATCATAACCAGGATAACGCTGTTCCCTCTAACTACTTTTACAACCAAGCAAACCATTTGTATGAAACAGATTTATAAATATTTTTTTACCATCACTTTTATTGCAGCATTTATTTGCAATACCCATGCACAAAAAATTACAGTAAAAGGGAAAGTAGTAGATGCTGTAAGCAGGCAACCATTAGAAAATGTAACTGTTATGGATGCAGAAAAATCATCTAACTCAACTAATATATTAACTGATGCGTATGGAAACTTTACGCTGCAATCTATGAAACCAAAAATTAATTTATTGGTTTCTTACGTAGGATACAAAGCTGTTTCTTTAGCAACAGGAAACAATAATGATATTATGATTGAGATGAAACCAGATGTTTCTAATCTTAAAGATGTTGTGGTTTTAAGCAGTACCAGCGCTACAAAATTCAGTACGCTTGCCAAGATTGACCTGGATTTGAAACCAGTAAGAAATACCCAGGAATTATTGCGGCTGGTACCAGGACTTTTTATTGCACAACATGCTGGTGGTGGTAAAGCAGAACAAATATTTTTGAGAGGTTTCGACAATGACCATGGCACCGACATACAAATTAGTGTGGACGGTTTGCCGGTAAATATGGTAAGCCATGCCCACGGGCAGGGTTACGCTGATTCTCATTTTATCATTCCTGAAACAATAAATAATATTGACTTTGGTGCAGGGCCATATTATACCCAGCATGGCAATTTGAATACATCAGGCTATGTGGCTTTTTCTACGTTTAATAATATTCCGAAAAGCAGGATACAGGTAGAGGCCGGTCGGTACAATACTTTTAGGACACTTGCCATGATTGATTTATTAAAAAAGAATAAGGATAAACAAAGCGCTTACATTGCCAGTGATTTTTATTATACCGATGGCGCTACCATCAACAAACAAAATTTTAACCGTTTTAATATTATTGGGAAATACAACCTTGCCGTTTCCAATAATACGCAATTAACTGCAACATTAACCGGGTTTAAAAGTAAGTGGGATGCTTCCGGGCAAGTTCCCGACCGGGCTGTAAAAAGTGGAACAATAGATAGGTTTGGCTCTATCGACCCATCAGAAGGAGGCAATACAGAAAGGTATAATGCTAACCTTATACTATCGCATACTTTTTCAAATGGAACCAAATGGGAAAACCAGGCATATTATACTAGGAATATTTACAGCCTGTTTTCTAACTTTACTTTTTATTTGGTTGACCCTGTAAATGGTGACGAAATTAACCACACTGAAAAGCGTAATTTGTTTGGCTATCTTTCAAAGCTCAATCATAAAACTTATTGGGGCAATGCGACGTTGAACTCTATATACGGTGCAGGTATCAGGTACGATGCAACAACTAACGGCCTATCGCATAATGTAAAACGAAATTTTTTAAATTACATTACCTACGGCGATATCAGGGAGTCCAACAGTTTTGCTTTTATCCAGGAACAAATATCGACGGGAAAATGGTTTATCGACGGTGGTGTAAGATTTGATTATTTGCATTTTGATTATATACAAAAACTTACTTTACCACAATTGTCGGCGCAGGGTAAATCTATTGTAAGCCCTAAGCTCAATATTCAATACACAGTAAATCCCAAGGTTCAGATTTATACCAAACTGGGCAAAGGCTTTCATTCCAATGACACACGGGTAGTAGTTGCAAATAAAGGCTATAAAATATTACCGGCGGCTTACGCTGCAGATTTAGGAGTAATATTAAAACCTACCGATAAGTTATTCATTAATGTGGCGGCCTGGTATTTATACCTGGAACAGGAATTTGTTTACAATGGTGATGATGCCAATGTGGAACCAAGTGGCAAGACAAGAAGGGAAGGAATAGATATTATTGCCCGATATCAATTTAGTAATAATTTGTTTGCAAACTTAAATGTAAATCTTACAAAACCACGTGCAATTGGTTTGCCCAAGGGAGAAGATTATATTCCTTTGTCTCCCACGGTAAGCAGCACCGGAGGATTATTTTATAAATCCAAAGAGGGTTTTAATGGCGGAGTTTCGTATCGTGTAATTAAAGACAGGCCGGCAAATGAAGATGGTTCTATTATAGCAAAAGGATATTTTGTGGT
>JANLQY010000095.1:0-6408 GCA_031368105.1 Chitinophagaceae bacterium | reverse complement strand
GGAAAAACCGGGAGGATTTTGAATAGTTCTTGGAACATTATCCGGGCCCACTACTTTGATATTATCAAAAGTAACCGTAGCACCAGGTACCAACAAATTCATATACTGTGATGCAGGTGCCAAATTTCCGCTGGTAAGTGTTACCTGCTTAACATTTCTATCGCCGGGAATATTAAAATAAACAGTAGCACCGGTAACAGTAAACTTTGCGGCAAAATCAAAATTTTCAAGATCAGCTCTTACAAAAGTTTGACTTCTAAATGCTACAGCCTGCATTCTTCCACCACCGCTTGTACCTACTTTAATAATAGGATCAGGGATTCTTTTAATCCTGAAAGGGAAAGGTGTTGTTTTTCCATTGGCTGTTACATTTATAGTAGCATTACCTATGGACGATACCCTCGCTATAAAACTTCCATTACTACCAGAAAGTGTACCACCAGTCATAGAAACTTGAGTTTTATCCCATCCTGTAGGAGAACCGACAGTAACCGGATTATCAACACCAATATAAAATACATTCATTTTATCAGCTGATGCTGCTGCACCACCAGGAGTACCAACAGTGTAATCAATATCCTTTACTAATTCATCTGGTTTACCATCAGGCTTAATGTATTTAATTACCACATGCACCTTCCTGCTTCCGCCACCTGAAACATTAAATTTCTTTTCAGCTACACCATTTTCGTTGATTGCAACCGGAGTTCCATCAATGCTTATATCTGGTTTAGCAGCTGAGTTAAATGCTCCTACACCTGCTGTTACTACCAGTTCCTGGCCAGGCATAAGGTAAGTAGAATTTGCTGCGGCTATCGGCTGAAATTTATCATAAATGATTTTTACTGCACCAACCTGGTTGTGGCAATAGGTCACTATTTGATTTTCAGCATTTTTGATATCATTTTCAAATTTACTCAGGATAGTTATTGCGGCTACCGTTGGTGTCATGTGAAAATAATTATATTCCCAAGTATTTTCGCTGCTTGTTGTAGAAGGAGGAATTGACAAATCAATTGGTAATTTATTACCGCCAAACTCTTTTGTTATTTCTGGTGAAATACCAATCAGTTTTGCCTTAAGGTCAGTTAAGTCCTTTAGTAATTCAGGCCCTTTGCCATTATCAATAAACATGTGAGTAGCTGCTTCCAGATCATCCAGCTTATATGTAGTATCACCTCTTTCAGGAGCATATCCAGATGCTCTTAAAAGGCTATCTTTAAATGTTTCAATTTTTTTATACAATTGATCACTTATTTTTTGTGCATCCAGGGCTCTTCCATTCCACAATGTTGCCTTCTCTGCATTTTGCGGTTCTTTCATTTTTTCTGCCAATGACTGAAATAAAGTTGCATTTGAGCCGTCAATAGCACTGTTCGATTTTTTCAAACTTCTATCCACTACTTTAAAAGCATTCAAAATTTCAGCCGACACATTCAGGGCAAGGATGGCTGTCAACACCAAGTACATGATGTTGATCATCTTTTGCCGGGGCTCTTTAGGTAAAGCCATAGTATTTTATATTTTATGGATGTTTTAAATTTTGTTTGAATTCACATATTGCCATTTTCAAAATTCCTACTAAAGATAAACCGGTTGAGAATTTTATAAATGATAATTAAGAAAATGATAAAGCTTACTTGCCGCCCTGCATTGCACTTAACATATTGCCATAAACTGAATTCAGTTTACCCAGGTTACTTGCCAATACGCCAATTTGTTCTTTTGCTTTGTTGGCATCATCCACGCTGTTCATCATAGCCTGGCTTGCTTCAGCCATTTTACCGTAGAAGCCATTCAATGCTTTAAGGTGGTTGTTACTTTCTTTCAATTCCAGTTCGTAAATAGTATTTAATGACCCCAAATTTTTAGTTAATACCTGAACCTGCTCATGAAAACCTCTTGCACTTTCAGAAGCATTATTGAATGAAGCCATTGTGGTGGCACTGTTGTTAAATGCAGTGGCCATCGTACCAATAGCTGCAGTAGCTTCTTTTGTCTTGGCGCTAAAATCACCTGTTGATTTTACCACATCACCTACATCCGATAATCCATTAACTGTAGTTCCTAATTTTTGGAAACCTTCGCCTAATTTTTTCAGGCTTACTGGTGTAATGTCTGCTTCCTGAATCATTTTATCTAATGATTTCAAAGCAGGGTTGCCTGCAGGAACTGCTGCTAAAGCAGGTGCATCTTCTTCATGTGATTTTGGTTTAACCCACTCAATAATGGCATACACTAAGAAAATCGCAGTCTCTGTCCACATACCAATAGTAAGCATGGTATTAGCATAAGATTGGTGAGTAATTTTAGCCCATGCAGCGAAGATAATTACAGCAGCACCAGCACTTACTAAAACATCAATTAAGGTTAAAAACGTTCTTTTTTTAGCAGCCATGATTTTTAAAATTTAAAATTTTTAATTTGAGGATTATTTAAAGTTAACATAACACAATAGTTATTATCCTTTACAATAAAGTAATTATAAAGAGTAATCTTTCTCAAAACAGTCAGGTGTGGAAAAAACTAAATTGATATTACTTACCACGCTTTTTCATTGCTGGTGGCAAATCAATTACACAACGGAAACCGATGTACGATTTTGATGTATCTTGATATTCGTAATTACGGGTGCTGGTTTGCAAATAATAACCAACATCTTTCCAGCTACCACCACGGGTAACTTTTCTTTTCATCCTTGGAGGATCAGAATCTTTAGCATCGTAACGAATATCTGGATTTTGATCATGCTGGAATGAATAACCACCTTCATAAAATAAAGAAGAAGTCCATTCAGCTACATTTCCAGCCATATTATATAAGCCAAAATCATTAGGCCAGTAAGCATCTGCTCTTACAGTATAGAAACCTCCATCTTCAGGATAGTTACCCCTGCCAGGTTTGAAGTTAGCTAATAAGCATCCTTTTTTATTCCTCAAGTATGGACCGCCCCATGGATAGGGAGACTGTGAACGGCCGCCACGGGCTGCATATTCCCATTGAGCTTCGTTAGGCAATCTGAAATCAACTTCAGTTGGTTTCTTTTTGCTGTCAAGAAAAGAATTTAAATAATGAGTCCTCCATTCGCAGAAAGCTGTTGCCTGCTTCCAGGTAACACCTACAACAGGATAATTACCAAAGGCTGGGTGACCATAATATTTTTTAGACATTGGCTCATTATAAGCATAAGAGAAATCTCTTACCCAGCACAATGTGTCGGGATAAATAGGAATGTCTTTTTTAACGATGAATTTAGAACGCTGTGCAGTTGCATTTTCTCTTTTAGCAGCTTCTTTGTAGTTGAAAGTTTCGGAATGATATACCAGCTTGCTGGGATCGATTTCTTTTTTATTGAAAATACGATTGTCAGGAGTGAAGATCATCGCATCTATTTTTTCAAGGGTGGCTTTTTCGCCCCATTTGATAGTACTGGCTTTTTTCCAGTCAATATATTCATTACCATCTTTACCCTGCTTAACGAAAGACATTTGCTTTGCAGCAATTGAATCTCTTACCCAGTTGGTGAATTGTCGGTATTCATTATTAGTTATCTCTGTAGCATCCATCCAGAAGCCACTGATAGAAACCTGCTTGTTACGGGCAGTGTAAGCATAATTTATATCTTCATCACTAGGCCCCATGTGGAAAGTGCCGGATGGAATATAAACCATGCCTGGAGGCTTGGATAAAGTCCATTTGGTACCAGGGGCTACACCATGCAACTGCCCGTCGTTTGGCAAAAGACTTCCTTTGTTCTTTTTACTACAACCAGCCAGGGATACGATAGCTACAAAAGCTACAAAAACGCTTAACTTGTTTTTCATTGTTTTAATCTTTGAGGGTATTGGCAAATGTAATGATTATTTTGATTTATGCACACTATGTGCAGATTTCTAAAAAAAATTTCTTAAAAATAACGAAACATACCATTAAAAACGCATCACTCTGATAATTATTGTGTTAATATTTAACATATCCACTCTATAGAAATTAAGTAGAATTACCATGAATCGTTTTTAATATTGGAAAGGGCTGAGAAATTAGATTCACCATCCTAACCGATTCTATATAAAAAATTACTACTGTTAAATGATCACTAACAATAACCGATTCTATTAAAAAAGACTGCAACTGCTTAAGTAAAAAAAGTAACCACAAACTTTTACATTTTTGTTAACCGGGGCATTTTAGTTACCATCTATTGCTGTCAAAAATGTCGCCCAAGTTACAGCCAATATGATGCCTGTCCATACTTTTAGCGAAACAATTTACGCAATCGATTGCAGCAATGGTTAGCACTTTGTCAAATCGAATCTCATTTTTTAGGCACATTTTCAAACTTTCCTATCAACACGCTAATGGATTAATTTACATTATTTGAACCTTAAATTCTTCGAGGTTTGCAAATGGAGAAAGGCAGGCATACTCCCTGCATAGGTAAATCAGTGCTGGATTACCTGGCAGTTTCCCTTCTAAAACGGGAAATAAATCATTTTTTGTATCCGAAATCATTAATATTTTTCCCGGTAAATAAAATTGAGTTTGTATTTCTGCGGCGATAGATAAGGAATGGTTTCCAATGACCGCAATTTCACGAATTCCTTTTATCCTTTGCATCAGCAGGCTTGCCCAGATACCAAAAGATGCAGGGTATTTTATTGCTGCTGTGGAAATAGTCATCATCATTTTATCTGCTCTTTCCCGCCATTGCTGCAAATCAAAAATTACAGAGAGTTTGAAAAGATTATGAGCCATCACAGCATTGGCAGATGGGGTGGCACCATCATAAATTTCCTTTTTTCTTACAATCACATCCTCCTGTCCTGCGTGAGTATAAAAGAAAAATACCTCTTCCTCATCGCTGAAATGATCAATGACATAATCACAAATATCTTTTGCTTTTTGAAGCACTCCTGTATCAAAAGATGTTTCGTACAACTGTAAGGCTGCGTCAATCAAGAAAGCATAATCATCTAAAAAAGCCGGATATTTTGCCACCCCGTTTTTCCAGGTATGCAGCATCTGGTTGGGAATGCCGGCAACTGTATAGTTTTTAAGAATAAATGCAAAGTTCGCCTCTGCCATTCTTTTATAGTCTTCATTTTGCAATATCACTGCCGCTTTGGATATTGCTTTTAGCATAAGAGCATTCCATCCTAAAATTATTTTATCATCCAGTCCGGGCCCTGTTCTCTTGCTTCGTTCTGTTTTTAGTTTTAGCAGGCAGGTATCCATTAATGTTATAAAATCATCCTGGTTGAGCTGCCTTTCCTGTACAAAATTTTCCATTGGTTTTAAAATCCGGAGTATATTTTTCTCCTCCCAGTTTCCATCCTCAGTCACATCATAAAAATCACAAAAAATGGCGGCATCCCGACCAAGAATTTTTTCTATCTCGTCTCTTTGCCAAACGTAAAACTTTCCCTCCTCCCCTTCACTGTCTGCATCCAGCGCTGCATAAAAACCACCTTCTTTGTGTGTTAACTCTTCTGCTACAAATGCAATTGTTTTATCAATGGAAGTTTTGTATTTCTGCTCTTTTGTTATTTGAAAAGCATCACACAAGACCGTTATCAGCAAAGCATTGTCATAAAGCATTTTTTCAAAATGTGGTGCCAGCCATTCATTATCGGTACTGTACCTTGCCAGCCCGCCTGCAACATGATCGTAAATGCCACCCTGCAACATTTTATCCAATGACAGCAATGCCTGATCCAAAGCTTGCTGGTTGCCGGAGTAGTGATAAAACTGAAACAGGTATTGGATAACGAAAGTCTGCGGAAATTTTGGTGCTTTCCCAAATCCGCCCCAGTTGGTATCCGCAGATTTCATAATAGAGGAAAACATTGTTTCGCATTGCTCAAAACTAAATTCACTTTCTATGAAAGCTGTAATAATATTTTTATCATTAAAAGTAAAATTCCCTGCTTTGTTTAGATAATCAACGAGATTTTCAGCTTGAGCTTCTATTTCATTTCTTTTTTCTTTCCATGCCTGGTTGATATTTTGCAGTACATCCATCCAGGATAGCCTGTTAAATGCTTTGGAGGGTGGAAAATAAGTACCTCCATAAAATGGCTTGGCATCCGGAGTAAGAAAAATATTGAGCGGCCAGCCACCACTTCCGGTAATTGCCTGTACAGCATCCATATAAATATGATCGATATCCGGCCGTTCTTCACGGTCAATTTTTATGTTTATAAAATTTTCATTCATGGCATTGGCTGTAGCTTCATCTTCAAAACTTTCTCTTTCCATTACATGACACCAATGGCAGGCAGAATAACCGATACTTACCAGTATCACTTTGTTTTCATCTTTTGCTTTTTGCAATGCGTCCTTCCCCCAAGCATACCAGTTTACAGGATTGTGGGCATGTTGCAACAAATAAGGACTTGTTTCATGAAT
>JANLQY010000180.1:0-13134 GCA_031368105.1 Chitinophagaceae bacterium | reverse complement strand
GTTTTTTATTATCTTATTTACTGCAAATATTCTCCAGGCTCAATCCATCAAAAGCCCGGATGAATTTTTGGGGTATTCTTTAGGCAGTAAATATACACCGCATTATAAAATCGTCAGCTACTTTAATTATGCAGCCACAGCCGCTGCCAGCCAAATGAAACTGGAGCAGTACGGCGAAACCAATGAAGGCAGGCCTTTGCTGCTGGCCTTTGTAGCATCCGCCGAAAATTTTTCAAAGCTGGAAGAAATAAGAAAAAATAATCTTCGCCTTACGGGCATGCTCACCGACAAAGCACTCAATGTAAATGCACCTGCCATAGTTTGGCTCAGCTACAATGTGCATGGCAACGAAACCAGCAGCAGCGAAGTGGCGATGAAAGTATTGTACGAATTATTAAACCCTGCCAGCATTGCGGTAAAAGAATATTTAAAAAATGTAGTAGTGATTATTGACCCCTGCATGAATCCCGATGGACGAGACAGGTATGTAAACTGGCAGGCGCAAATGGTTGGAAAAAATGCCAACCCAAATCCTGAAGCAAGGGAACACAACGAACCCTGGCCCGGCGGCAGAACCAATCATTACAACTTTGACCTCAACAGAGACTGGGCATGGCAAACACAGATAGAATCGCAGCAGCGAATGAAAAAATACAATGAATGGATGCCGCAGGTTCACAGCGATTATCATGAACAGGGATATAATAATCCGTATTATTTTGCTCCTGCAGCAGAGCCTTATCATGAAGTGATTACTCCTTTTCAAAGAAGCTTCCAGGTAGAGATTGGAAGAAATAATGCAAAGTATTTTGATGCCAATGGCTGGCTGTATTTTACTAAAGAAGTGTTTGATCTTTTTTACCCTGCTTACGGGGATACTTACCCCATTTACAACGGCAGTATCGGGATGACATTTGAACAGGCAGGTCTTAGCCGTGCCAGTACTGCAGTCATTACCAATACCGGCGATACATTGACACTGAAAGACAGGATTGCTCATCATTTCACCACCAGCATGAGTACCATTGAAGTAGTTTCAAAAAATAGTGGAAGGGTGATAACAGCGTTTAAGAAATTTTTTGATGATGCCAAAGCAAACGGCGTGGGAGAATACAAAACCTTTGTGGTAACGGATGTAAACAGCAACCGGATAAACGGGTTAAAAAGATTGCTGGATGTAAATGGTATCCAGTACAGCTACAGCAATGGCGCTGCATTAAAGGGCTACAATTATTTTACTCAAAAGGAAGAAAACTTCACAACAAATAATAGTTTGCTGGTAAGTACTTACCAGGCAAAAGGCGTACTGGCAAAAGTTTTGTTTGAACCAAAATCAAAACTCGCCGACTCTGCCACTTATGATATTACTGCCTGGGCATTGCCTTATGTGTACGGGCTGCAGAGTTATGCAGTAAAGGAAAAAATTACTGGCGATAATAAAATAATTGTTGCAAAACCGGCAACTGAAATACCGGCGGATGCTTACGGGTATTTAATTAAATACAACTCTTTTGAAGATGCAAAGTTGCTGGCAGCCCTGTTAAATGCCGGTATCAAAACTCGTTTTGCAGAAAGGGATTTTAGTATTGGTACAAATAAATTTTCAAGAGGTACTTTAATTGTTTTGAAAAAAGGCAATGATGATAAAATAGGCCAACTGCAAAAAGCAGTATCGCAATTCAATGCGGCTGTAACGCCGATTGCATCTGGCTTTATGGATGCAGGCTTTGATTTTGGCAGTGAAAAAATTCACTTTATCAGGAAGCCAAAAGTTGCCATGATTACCGGCATGGGAGCCTATCCTGAAAGTGCCGGGCAGGTATGGCATCTGTTCGATCGGCAATTAAATTATCCCATCACTTTAATTAATGCGGATGATGCTAACAATGCAAACCTGAAAAATGTGGATGTGCTGATTGTAACATCGGGCCGCTACAAATTTTTGAGTGATAAAGATGCCAACACTGATTTAAAAAACTGGGTAAGGCAGGGAGGAAAAATTATTGCCATTGACAATGCCGTATCTCAAATGGCCACCGGCGAATGGGGCATTAAAATGAAAAAGACAGACGAAGAAAAAGAAAAAGATAAAAAGGAAAATCTCAAACCAACTTATGATGACCTGAAAAAATTTGCTGAAAGCGAACATGACGGCATCCGGAGTTATATTGCCGGCGCCATTTATAAAATTGACCTGGATGTAACACATCCGCTGTCATTCGGGCTGGGAGAAAATTACTATACTTTGAAACAGGATGATAACGTGTATGAATTTTTAAAAGAAGGCTGGAATGCCGGCGTGATAAAGAAAGACAATTATGTGGCAGGCTTTGTGGGCAGCAAAATAAAAGACCGGATAAAAGATGCGGTGCTGATTGGTGAACAGCCTTTTGGAAGCGGCGATATTATTTATTTAGCAGACAATCCCATCTTTCGTAATTTTTGGGAGAGTGGAAAATTGTTGCTGAGTAATGCGGTTTTTTTGGCGGGGCAGTAATTTTGATTTGACGATTTGACGATTTGAAGATTTGGTGATTTGATAATTTGGTAATGTGCTGATGATAGCCCAGGCAGTTTACTGCATTGTTCAGGGTGATAAAATGAAGTAATGCAATGGCAATAGAAGCAGGCAATAACAATTCAACAATAAAACGATTTAACAATAAAACAATTTATCAATATTTAAACATGCGTCAACTCCCTATTTTTTTTCTGGCTGTTTTTATTTCCATTACGGCTATTGCACAAACACCTAAGACTTATACTTCATCAGAAATTTTATTGCAGTTAAAAAAGCTGAATGTACTTGGTTCGGTGCTGTACATCGCTGCACATCCTGATGATGAAAATACCCGGCTGCTGGCTTATTTGGCCAATGAAAAATTGTACCGCACCGGCTACCTGAGTTTAACAAGAGGCGATGGCGGGCAAAATTTAATTGGTGATGAGCAGGGCATTGATTTAGGGTTGATAAGAACACAGGAATTATTAGCAGCCAGAAGAATTGATGGTGCAGAACAATTTTTTTCAAGAGCGTATGATTTTGGTTTTTGTAAAAGTCCGGAAGAAGCACTCACCACCTGGGGCCATGATAAAATTTTAAGTGATGTGGTGTGGGTGATTAGAAAGTTTAAACCCGATGTAATCATTGCCCGTTTCCCGGAAGACATCAGGGCAGGGCATGGGCATCATGCAGCTTCTGGTATTTTAGCAAGAGAAGCATTTGATGCGGCGGCAGACTCAACAAAATTTCCGGAACAATTAACACAGGGTGTTACGGTGTGGCAGGCAAAAAGAATGCTCTGGAATACTTTCAATTTTGGTAGCACCAACACCCAAAATGAAAATCAGTTTAAAGTAGATGTGGGCATGTACAATCCTTTGCTGGGAAAAAGTTATGGAGAGATAGCAGCCCTAAGCCGCAGCCAGCACAAGAGTCAGGGCTTTGGTGTGCCTGCACAAAGAGGAGCTGTGATTGAATATTTTGAAACCATCAAAGGCGATAAGCCCGTGAATGATTTGATGGATGGAGTGGATGTAAGTTGGGGAAGAGCAAAGGATAATAATTTACAGGCAGTAACTGAATCCATCATCAAAAATTATTCTGCAGAACATCCTGAAAAAAGTATTGCTGAACTGGCAGGAATTTATAAAAAGTTGGAACAGTTAAATGATACCCACTGGAAAGAGCAAAAGCAAAATGATATAAAAAAAATACTGGAGCAATGCAGTGGATTATTTATGGAAGCCACTGCCAATAGCCAGTATGCAGTGGTGGGTGACAGTTTAAAAATTGTTGCAATGATTAATAACAGATCAGGCATACCATTAAAAAATGCGGCAGTAAAAATGTTTGAAACCTACCATGCATTTGATTCAATAAAAAGAAATGTAAATAACAATTACAACCTGTCCGTTTTTATCAGGCCCGATCAAAAATTCTCACAGCCTTACTGGCTGGAAAACAAAATGGACAAAGGGAGTTTCAATATCACCGACCAGCAACAGATTGGCAAAGCAGAAAATGACCCAATCAGTATTTTGTTTGATGTAACATTGGGCGATGTAGATTTTACTTTTAAAAAACCAGTCCGTTATAAATTTACCGATCCGGTAAAAGGGGAGATTTATCAGCCGGTATTTTTTGTGCCACAAATTACAGTAAGCGTTAATCCACTGACAGTTTTAAATGCCAGTAATAAGAGCAGTGGCATATTTGATAAAAAGTATAGAATATTTGTTGATGGCAATAAACTTGATTCAACGCTTGATGAGTATGGAGCTTTATCAAAACTCCAAAAAGGGGGTATATTTTTAAAAAAAACTTCTTTTGATGTGGCTGCAAAATTGGGAAATCAATCGTCAGCAAATGAATTGACAGAATTCCCTGTTGATGATAGTAAAGGAAGAAAATATTTTGATATCAGGGAGATAGACTATGATCATATCCCTTCTATCAAATACTTTAAAGAAGCACATCAAAAATTATTGATTACAGATTTTAAAATAGTTGGCAAGTCAATCGGCTACATCCCCGGCGCTGGAGACAAAGTGCCGCAAGCTTTGGAGCAAATGGGCTACAAAGTAACCACACTAAAAGAAGCAGATATTACTTCAGCCAATCTAAAACAATTTGATGCCATCGTAACTGGTGTACGAGTTTATAACACCAGTGAGTGGATGGGCAATGTGTATGAAACCCTGATGCAGTATGTAAAAGAAGGCGGCGTGTTGCTTACGCAATACAATACCAATAATTTTATCAGCAACATAAAAAGTAAAATTGGCCCTTACAATTTCACCATCAACCGCAACAGGGTTACTGATGAAAATGCAAAAGTAAATTTCCTGTTGCCCAATCATCCGGCATTAAATTATCCAAACAAAATCACCGAAAAAGATTTTGAAGGATGGATACAGGAAAGAAGTATTTACAATGCAGAAAAAATTGACAGCAATTATCAACGCATCCTCAGCATGAAAGATCCCGGTGAAACGGAACAGGATGGCAGCCTCATCATTGCGGATTATGGCAAAGGAAAATTTGTTTATACCGGGTTGGTTTTTTTCAGGGAGTTGCCTGCCGGTGTACCGGGGGCTTACCGGTTGTTTGCTAATTTATTAGCAGCCCCGGCCTCCCTAAATCTTCCTATACATCGGGGGACTTTACAGACTCCGGTAATTAAAAATAGTAAGCTGAGTGGGAAGAAAGAAATTCAATAAATTATTTAAAGCTTTTTTATAATGCAAAATGAAAACAAATAATAATAACTCCCCTTCAGGGGATGGGGGTAAATCATACTGGAATAAATGGTACATCGCAGTACTTATTTTTTTACTGATACAAATTGTATTGTATTATTTACTTACCCGATATTTTAAGTAACTCACTGCTATGAAAAATGGAAGAACTATAAATAATTATACACCAAAGCACCCCTTTAGGGGATGGGGGGCATGAGTACCATCGACTGGATCATATTAATCACTGTTCTCTGCACCATCATCATGTATGGCGTTTATAAAAGCAGGCACACCAAAAACCTGGATGGTTATTTTCTTGGCAACAATACTTTGCCCTGGTACCTGGTACTGCTCAGCATCATGGGCACACAGGCAAGCGCTATTACTTTTTTAAGTGCTCCCGGCCAGGCTTATACAGACGGGATGCGTTTTGTGCAATATTATTTTGGCCTGCCCATCGCCATGATTCTTATCTGCATTTTTTTTGTTCCTGTTTTTAGAAAACTGAAAGTTTATACAGCCTATGAATTTTTAGAAAACCGTTTTGATGTAAAAACGAGAACATTAACTTCCGCTCTTTTTTTAATATCAAGAGGTTTGTCAACCGGCATCAGTATTTATGCACCATCAATAATTTTAAGTTCATTACTCGGATGGAATATTTACTGGACAAATTTGGTGATGGGAGGTTTTCTTATCATCTACACAGTGGCCGGTGGCGCTAAGGCTGTTGCTTATACACAGCAGTTGCAGCTCATCATTGTTATTGCAGGAATGTTTTTAGCCGGCTACACTGTGGTACATTTACTACCGGCTGATATGAATTTTACTGCTGCATTAAAATCGGCAGGCAGTTACGGAAGAATGAATGTGATAACCACCGGTGTTAAAGACGGCCGCTTCGACTGGAAGGATACTTACAATATATGGAGTGGTGTTATTGGCGGTTTGTTTTTAGCGCTCAGTTATTTTGGCACCGACCAAAGCCAGGTTGGGCGATACCTTACAGCGAAAAGCGAAAAGGAAAGTAAGATTGGTTTGCTGGTAAATGGATTGGTAAAAGTGCCAATGCAATTTTTGATATTGCTGGTGGGCATATTAGTATTTACTTTTTACCAGTATCATAAACCACCTGTTTATTTTGATGAAGTGCAGGTGGCTGCAGCAAACAAAACTGTTTACAAAGATTCACTGCATACATTAGAATTACAGTACAGTAATTTACTGACGCAAAAAGATTTTAGAACTGCTGATACAGTAAGGGCACAGTACAAAAAAGTTATCAGGGTTTCAAACGGTGATAAAAAAGCAAATGATACAAATTATATCTTCCTTCGGTTTGTAATTGAGAATTTACCAAAAGGTCTTGTTGGATTATTGATTGCCATGATATTCTTAGCTTCCTGGGGAAGTATTGCTGCGGCTTTAAATGCACTGGCATCTTGTACGGTGGTGGACTTTCATAAAAAATTTATTAATAAAAATTGTACGGAACAGGAAGATTATAAAGTGTCACGCTGGTACACTTTTGCATGGGGTGTGTTTTCCATTATTGTTGCCATGTTTGCTTACAATATTGGTAATAGTCTTATTGAAACAGTGAATATACTGGGCTCTATTTTTTATGGTGTAATTCTCGGAATCTTTTTAGTGGCCTTCTGCATGAAATATATTAAAGGCAATGCAATATTTATTGGTGCGGTGATTGCACAATTGCTGGTGATACTGGTTTACTGGCTTGATATTGTTTCTTTTCTGTGGCTGAATGTAATTGGCGCTGTGTTAGTGATTGCATTTAGCAACCTGTTTCAGTTAATATTGTCTTCCCGTAAAAAAGTAATGGTAAAATAAATAGCTCTTTTCATCGTTTTTTTATTGCTATATTTATTTTCGTAAATATTTTTTACAGTAAATAATTTTGTAACCTCATCAATGCAGTAAAGAATGAAATACTCCCAATTGAAAAAACTAACTGTTGTTTTGTTACTCGCCAGCAGCAGCAGGGTTTCTGCACAGGTGGCTGCTGCAGCACCGGCACAGGAAAAAAATAATCTGCTGAAAATAAATGTACCGGCACTTTTCTTTAAAAATATTTCCCTGCAGTATGAAAGAAAAACCAGCAGGAAAAATTCTTTTGTATTGGCTGTTCGCTATAGACCAAGCTGCAATATCCCTTTTCAAAAAACAGTAGAAAATATTATTGATGATGCGTCAGTAAAAGTTGGTTTATTCAAAGTGGGCAACTTTGGAATTACTCCTGAGTACCGGTTTTATCTTGGTAAGAAAGGTGCTTTTCATGGTTTTTACATTGGGCCATTCATCAGCTACAATCATTATCAGGGTGATGTGCCAATCAATTACAGTGATTATGTAAACAATACAAGTGTTGAAAAAACAGCCACTTTCCTGGGAAGTACAAACTCCTTTACAGTGGGCTTTCAGCTGGGTGCCCAATGGAAACTAAGTGATAAAATTTATTTAGACTGGTGGATACTTGGCCCCAACTATGGCGTGGGAAATGGTGACTTCAATTTTGTTGGTTCACTAAATGGTTTTGAGCAGGTAAGTATGCAATATGAAATTGACAAACTAAAAGAGACGCTGCCCATAAAAGTGATCAAAAGTAAAACGGTAACAGAAAATGGTGCAACCTTTAAAGTGGAAGGCCCATGGGCTGGTATCCGGGCATTTGGTTTAAATCTTGGATACAGGTTTTAAAATCTTGATACTTTTTTCAGTCATTATCTGCATGATAACTTTGAATAAAAAAACGTTCCGGTTAACCGGAACGTTTTTTTTATTGCTATGTCTTTAAAATTATTTCTTCAATTCTTTCTGCAGCTCCACATTCATTTTTACATAATCATCATTCTTTGCATCCTTAGCAAGTTCCATTGATGTTTTGGAACTTTCTAGTGCACCTGGCACATCTCCCATTGCTTTCTGGATTTTTGCTTTGTACAAAAACATCCAGAAGCCTTTTTTATTTTCTTCAATTGCCTTGTTCACATTCTCTAAAGCCTTTGCTAAATTTTTATCGTATTCATTGTAAAATTGAGCAGCCTGCCAGTATGGTTTTTTATCTGTTTTCATCGCAGCATCAATTTGCGCCCTTACTTTTTCTTTAATGTCGGTAGTAACAGGAATAGTTACTGTTGTCTTTTCCCATAAAATTTGCAGCTCACAGCTTTCTGGTTTGATGTTGGCAAACTGCATGGTAAATGTTTCCACCGCTGTTTTTGTTTTTACAGGAACAACAGTAACGTGTATCACATCTTCACTTTCTTTGTAGCCATCAATGCCCCAGTTTTTTAATCCTTTGTTTAAAATTATTTCCCAGCTTTCTTCGTTGGGGATAGTGTATAAAACATAGGTGCCGGAATCAATTTTTTTTCCGCCTATTTCAACAGGATCAGAAAAAACAATTTTCGTGGCGGCATTAGCACCGGTACGCCACAGTTTTCCGTTGGGTACTAAATCTCCAAATACTTTTCTTCCTTTGGCACTTGGCCTTGAGTAAGTAAGTTCAATGTTACCCATTCCAAAATCTTGTTTTACAGTTTGTGTGGAAGATGGGGCAGGCATTTTTACCTGAGCCGAGACTCCAGCAATAAATAATGAGCTTACTATCGTAGCAGCAATAATTAGTTTTTTCATAATAAAATTTTTAGATAACAAATATAAAACAAGCAGGGGCAAAAAATATTGTTTTTTGATGAAGGGTAGCAGGAGCCGTTAGAATTTTATTTTCACTTTGGCTTTGGCAGCTTTATTTTTTTTCACTTCCCATTTGGGACCTTCCTTTACAAGCCTGATGGCTTCTGCATCACATTCGGGGCAAAGGGATTTATCCACTTTCACTTTAGAGATGTCACCATTGTTTTTAAGCTTTATAAATACTTCCACTTCTCCATGAATATTTTTTTCTTTTGCTTCATTGGGGAATACCAAATTATTGCTGAGGTAGTTGTTGTATTCAATCCATCCACCGGCTGGTTCGGCATCCTCATCTTCATCCATCTCCGCATTCACAGCTTCCTTTTTCAATTCTGCTTTTACGGTTGACCTTTTTTTGCTCACACTTATTTCTTTAATGGCAATATCATTTGGCTGCAACACAATTTTATTTTGAACTGCAGAGTTTTGCAGCTTAAATTTTTGAGGCAGGTATCCTGCAGAAGTCACCACCACATTTACAGTGGAATCTGCGGCGGATAATTTTAAATTTCCATTGGCATCTGTATAAACGGGCTTATTGGTTTTTGGTATGGCCACATTGGCAAAAGCCAAAGGTTTATTATCAGCACTAACTACCTGTGCATTGAAATAATAATTGTTGTTGTTGGCATTGTTTTTAAATCTATAATTATCTGCCGCTTTATCATCTTGCAGTATCAATCCATTTTTGCTTTTATTTATTTCATCCAATGGTGCGTTGGCATTATTTCCCTGGCTGGCTGCAGCAATATCAAAACTGGCTTTGCGATCGTTTTCATTTTCACTTCTGCCAGTAGCAGCCACATCTTTATTTTCAGTTACGGCCTTGCCAGGTGAAGGTGTGTACACAAAATTATCTTCTCTTTTTTCCACCACAGCAAGATCTGTTGGCAATGTTTGTCGGATGCTGTCAGCAAATCCTCTGTTAGTATTTGAAAAATTATTTTGTGCAGTAATAACTGGTGTTACCTTACCGGCAGCAGTTGTATTGATTACCGCACTGTCAGCTTTTACAATTGTAATAGAATCATTTGTTGGGGCAGTTTTTTGTGCAATATTGTTTTCCGTAACTTTTTTACTGGTGAATAAGTAGGCAGTGACAACACTGCTGCCAATCACTAACACTGCAGCGGCAGCTTTCCACCATTTTGTAAATGCAGTTTTATAAATCGGAACGATGGGAGCATTTTCTACTGTCTCCAGTTTTTGTTTTAGTGCAGCCAGTTCTTTACTCCAGTCTTTTTCTTCCATTACTTCATAGCCTTCTATTGCCTCTGCTAAAAAAGGATCATCCAGTGCTGCTTTTTCAATCGCATACATTTCAGCATTGCTCATGCCGCCGCTAAGATATTTTTTGATATCCGCCGCTGTGTAAATGCTATGATTTTTTTCTATGCTCATTTGTTATAATCCGAGACTAGTAAATTGTTACGATTGTTGCATTGTTGAATTGTTATTAACTCTATGGTTTATTTTTCACACTATCAATAAAACAATTCAACAATACAGCCATTAATATTAAAATTGTTATGCGTTAAAAACATTCTTTTCTTCCATACATATCTTCAAGTTGCGTTTGCCGTTTTGTATGTAGCTCCTTACTTTGCTCCACTCATGGCCGGTTATTTCAGCAATTTCATTGTAGCATTTTTTTTGTAAAAAAAACAGTTCAATGCTTTGCTTCTGATCCATCGGTAACGCTTCAATACAGCCCTCTAATTTTGTAAAATTTTCTTCTTTTTCCAATACCCCGTTTTCCAGATGCGTCATTTGGCTTGATTGCATAAAATCGGCGTTAAATTCAGTCAGCTTCATATTCTTAGGGCTTCTCAACTGCATCAGGCAGTAATTTCGTGCCAGTACATGCAGCCAGCCTTTAAAATTCTCCACCTCATGTTGTTTTAACTTTTTACAAAGTTCTTCATAAATATCCATCACCGCATCTTTACTTCTCTCTGCATCTTTAAAGTATTTCAGGCATACACCAAATGCCAGATCCATGTAGCGTTGGTAAAGAATACTTAATGGCATTAAATCGTTATTGCTTTTATAAGCCGTAATCAATTCTTTATCGCTGGACTGCTCTGTTGATATGTTTTTTAAAAAAGTCAAATGCTTGGTTTCGGTGTGGTAGGTTTTACTCAAAGAAAACTTTTACCGTTTGATAAAACAACCGGTTGTTTACATACTGCTGATGGCCCTGCTGTTGTTTTTCTGAAAATCCCTGCAGGCCAAACAGCCCGGCAGCGTTGCCTTTATTAATAGCAATTTCAAGATACGAGGCGGAATTAAAGAGTGCCAGTTTTTCTCCTTCGGCTACATCGGCGTAAGTATCGCTGATCCTGTCAATTACTTCGTCTCTTTTAAATACAATTTTAAAACTTCTTCCCTTGCGCTGTGTTTCAAAATCTTCTTTGGTAATGTTGACAATTACGTTTTCAAAATTGTCAATAAAAATAATCTGGCCTTCAATCCAGTTATTGCCCAGCATGGGCAGCAGTGCATTTTTTACCTGTATAGAAACCGAGGCGTCACCAATTTCTTCGATTGATTTACCCATTTCAATATCATTGAATGCCTTGGCAAAAACACCCGTACAGTAGAGTGTATTTTTTTGTGTTGTTTTATCCAGCAGCAGTGCCACTACTTTTTGCGGTAACTCCTCCAGTATCATGGTGAGCAGGCCATTGTCGGCACAGGCAATAAAATGTCCGTTGTGTTCTGCCAGTAAAAGGTGTTCCGGTTTTTGGTCAAATAAATTTACCATTACCAGGTGCATGGTGCCGGCAGGAAAACTCTTGATGGCATTCCTGCATACATAAGCAGCCTGCGGATAATTGAAAGGTGCCAGCTCATGGGTAATATCTATAATCGAAAAGTTGTTGTTTGCCTGCAACAACTGGCCTTTTATGCCGCCGACAAGAAAATCCTTTTGTCCTATATCCGATGTAAGCGTTATTAAAGCCATTTGTTATCTGGAAATGATTGTTTATCTAAGTTATTGTAAAAGTTTTGGGATTTGAAAATGCTTGCTGCCGGTATGAAGAATGTTTTTTTTGCCAGCTATATTCCTTTACTCATCATCTTGCAGTTTATCCTGAGCATAGTCGAAAGATTACTCACTTGTACTTTTATTTTTTCATGACATCATTCTTCAATCATAGAAGTATTTTTTTGCAAAGAAGCTTTCATTCAATGATTGTTATTTGCCGGTTTATTTCACCAGTTCTCCATTTTTAAAAAAGAATTTTTTTACCAGTTTATCAGCCCATCCGGGAAATAATTTATTCAGCCAAACTGTTTGCTTTCCTTTAAAGGTAAGCACCAGCGTACGTTTTCTTTTTTCAATTGCATTTAAAATATGCCTGGCACATTCTTCTGCACTCATCAGCTGGCTTTCATCCATCGGGCTTTCTCCCTGCAGCTTACCTTCTTTATCGAGTGCCACACTGCGTATATTGCTTGCCGTAAATCCCGGGCACACCCACATTACATTTACCCCAGTATCCTGCAGTTCGGTTCTGATAGATTCCAGCCATCCATTAATGGCAAACTTAGAAGCTGAATAGCCGCTTCTGCCCGGCAGCCCACGGTAACCTGCAATGGAAGATACTCCTGCAATGGTTCCTTTACTTTTTATAACCGCTTCCAGCGCCAGTTTGGTGCAATATACGGTGCCGTAAAAATTTACATCCATTACCTTTTGTATCACCTCCACATCCATGTCTTTCAGTAAAGCCCTCATAGAAATGCCGGCATTATTAATCAGGATATCAATGCCGCCAAAGGTTTTGATGGTGGAATTAATGAAATTTTCACAATCATGATAGCGGCTTATATCGGCCACCATGGTGTGCAGTAAGTGATTGGAATATTGTACCTGCAGATTATACAGCTTATCCTGGTTGCGGCCACAGGTGGCAATTTTTGCCCCCAAAGGAATTAAAGTATCTATCAATGCTTTTCCAATGCCATCGCTGCCACCGGTTATCACCACTACTTTGTTTTTGAAGAAATCACTCATGTAATAATTATTATGTACAAAAATAAGTGACTTCCTCCGCTGTTGATTAACAATCTGTGAATAATAATGGGAATAAATAAATAAAAAGATTTCCAAAAACTTTGGCATCAAAATGTTTTTACCCTATTTTTGCAATCCAATTTAAAAAA
>JANLQY010000028.1:0-3846 GCA_031368105.1 Chitinophagaceae bacterium | reverse complement strand
ATTTGGTACTATGCAACACATAATACCATTTATTTTTTAGTAGCTGGTTGTGAAAACTAATGAACAGAGATCCTAAACCCATACTGGTATTGTGTTTTGGACTAAATTGGGAAATTAAAAAAAAACTCAGGAATTGATGAGTGGCGAAATTAAAGTGGCGAATGGTGAATATAAAATTGATTTGGGAAGTTCTTATTTTTAAATAATAAAGTAAAAAACCGAGGGCTGTTAAAAATAACACAACACTCCTGCTCCCATTTCTCTTTGGTATTTGCTTTGATATTTTATAAGTAAAGGAGGAAAAGTAAAATGAAAAAAATTATACCAGTGATCGCAGTTTTGTTTCTGTTAGCATCCTGCAAAACAAGCAAAGATTATTTATTACGCAGCAACGAGGATAAGACCCTGTACGATGTAGTAAAGCAACTCAACAAACACGCCGATGATGAAAATGCCAGCAAGGCTTTAGCAGAAGTATATACCCAAGTGCAGCAAAAACACCTGGATAAAATTGAAACTTTCAAAAGCTACTCAGACCTGAACCGCTGGGATAAAATTTCCGCAGAATACAGTACGCTCCAAAACATGTATGAAGCCATTGCCAATTCGGATGCTGCTGCCAAATTGGTAAAAGCCAACAGTTATCAAAAACAAATTGACTCTGTTAAACAGGCTGCCGCCGAAGATTATTACCAAATTGGTTTAAGTTATCTGCAAAGACATTCAAGGGATGATGCAAAGCTGGCGTACAGTGCTTTTAAAAAAGCCGGCAAATGGGTAAATGATTACAAAGACAGCAAAGCTAAAATGGATGTCGCTTACGAAAATGCCATTGTAAATGTGCTGATAAACCCAGTGCAGGACAACTCCGTTTTTATTAGCAGCGGCTGGAACAATAATTTCAGCAATGATTATTTATCCCAAAATTTAGTACGGGATTTGGGCGGTAAATATGCCAGCCAATACCCGGCAAGATTTTATACTGAAAGAGAAACGAACCGGAACGATATACAACCAGACTGGGTGGTAGACTTAACCCTTCGGGAAATGGATATACCAAGGCCAACGTTTTATAATTACAGCCGCAACCTGAGCAAACAAATTGAAACAGGAAGAGATACTTCCGGAAGAATTATTTATCAGACAGTTTATGCAACACTTAATATCCAAAAACAATCTTTTAATGCAAGAGCCCAAATGGATATCTTGATAACAGAGGTTGCTACCAGAAAAAATATTTTGTACAACAGCTACAGCGATACTTACAACTGGCAACAGGAAGTGGCATCTTATTCCGGCGACAGTCGGGCATTAAGCAGCAGCGACTGGACATTGATAAACAACAGCTACAACCAGCCCAATAAAGAAGACATCATGAATGAATTATACCGTGGCATTTATCCGCAGATAAAAAACAGGATTAGTAATGCCGCAAACTGGTAAAAATTATTTGAAAATTGCATACACAGCCCAGCTCATAAAATAAGCCAACCCCGTCATGTAAGCCAATTGAATGAGTGGCCATTTCCAGCTACGGGTTTCTCTTTTTACAACAGCCATGGTACTCATACACTGCATGGCAAGCACATAAAATATGAGGAGCGATAACCCGGTAGCTAAATTATAAACTTTGCTACCATCCGGCCGAACAGCGGCAGCCATTTTTTGGCGCAGGGTGCTGCTGTTACTTTCTGCATCTTCGCCTACACTGTACAGGGTAGCCATCGTGCCAACAAATACCTCTCTTGCAGCAAAAGAGGTAATCAATGCAATACCAATTTTCCAATCAAAGCCGAGAGGGCGTATGGCTGGCTCAATTGCTTTGCCTAAGGTGCCGGCAAAAGAACTTTGCAGCAATTCCGTTTTGCGCTGTTTATTTAATTCGTTCACCTGTGCCGGGTTATTTTTTATTAAGTGTTCATATTTTGTTTTAACGTCTGCCATTTTTTGCGGTGGGCCAAAACTGCTTAAAACCCACAGCAGCAGGCTTATCATCATAATAACCTTCCCGGCATCAAACACAAAAATCTTAGCTTTCTCAATCATTGTCGTCAACGCATTGCCCCATCTTGGGCTACGGTACACCGGTAATTCTAAAATGAAAAAACTTTTCTCTTTGATATTGATAAACCACTTCATTACATAAGATACAATCAGTGCCATCACCGTACCCAGTAAGTAAAGCCCCATCATCACCAACCCCTGCATACTTAAAAACCCTAAGTATAATTTAGAAGGAATGACCAGAGCAATTAAGATAGTATAAACAGGCAACCTTGCACTGCAACTCATCAGTGGGGTAACCATAATGGTGAGCAATCTTTCTTTTCTGTTCTCAATATTTCTTGCACTCATAATAGCAGGCACTGCACAGGCAAGGCCACTGATCATCGGCATCACACTCTTGCCATTTAAACCAACCTTACGCATCAATTTATCGGTAAGAAAACTTATCCTGGCCATGTAGCCGGTGTCTTCCAGCAAAGTTATAAGCCCAAATAAAATCATTATCTGCGGCACAAAAACCAGGATACCGCTAAGCCCAGCCAACACTCCGTTTATTAATAAATCCGACCACCATGCTGCCGGTAATAAGTTACTGAAAAAACCACTCATTTTACCAAAGCCCCATTCAATAAAATCCATCGGGTACTGTGCCACCCAGAATACGCTTTGAAATAAAAGAAACAGCACTGTAAGCAAAATAAGGTAGCCCCATTTTCGATCCAGCAAAATGTTGTCTAATTTTTCTGTAAACAATGCCTTTTGCAAAGGATCAGACTCCACCACTGTTTGCTGCATGATGTGCTTTATCCGGGCATACCGCTGCATGATTTCTTCTGCCTGTGTTTTGGTAGGATTGAATTTATTTTCAGCCTCTATCAATTCGATATCATCTTGTATGGAAGGAGTAAGTTTAAAATGTTCGTGGTTAATAAGAAAATGTAACGCTTTATAATCGCTTATGCCAGGCAATAATTTTTTTGTAGCCTCAATGGCAACAGGGGCAAACTCACTATTGGCAATAAAAGACCTTGGCTTTATAAATTGTGTGGAGGCAATCTGCTCTATTATTTTTTTTAATTGTGGCACTCCTTTATTCTTTCTTGGATTGGCGGTTATAACTGGTACGCCAAGCTCTCTTTCCAAACCATTAATATCAATCTGTGTCCCTTTTTTATGGGCCAGGTCTGTCATAGTCAACACGACAGCAACTGGTATTTTCAAATCAATGATCTGTGTGCAGAATAATAAATTTCTTTTCAGGTTACTGGCATCGGCTACCAGCAGCACCATATCGGGCTTGATATCATTATCCTGCAGCAGTAATACTTTATAGGCCACCCATTCATCAGCCCTTTTGGGATAGAGGCTGTAAGTGCCAGGCAGGTCGATGAGTGTGCTGGTAAGCGTTTCGGAGATTTTACACTGCCCTGTTTTTTTATCTACGGTTACCCCGGGGAAATTTCCCACCTGCTGGTTTAACCCCGTGAGTAAATTAAACAAGGAACTTTTACCGCTATTGGGATTGCCAACTAATGCTATATTAATATTCTTTACCAAAATAAAAATGCCTGCTCCTTGTTTTTTTGATTTAGGAGTAAAACTAACCCCAACAAATGATATGCACTTACGAAATTAGAAAGATGGTTTCTATATTCCGGTGTTTTAAGGAATCAACGATTGTCAATAGTTATAAAGTCATAATTTGCTACGGCTCATCAACTATCAACTATCAACTATCAACTATCAACTATCAACTATCAACTATCAACTATCAACTATCAACTATCAACTATCAACTATCAAATATCAACTATCAACTATAAACATTACCTTTTCCTT